>CALAXO010000068.1 GCA_937894955.1 uncultured Clostridia bacterium | reverse complement strand
GCTGTTCATACCACAACCGCGTTTGCCGTGCTGTCGGGTTTGTTTCTTACCGCCGCCGGAATGCTTCTAACGCCGTCTATTCTTCGCCTGATGAACACACCTGCCGATGTTTTGCCCGAATCCATACGGTATTTTCGTTTATATTTTGCAGGTGCGCTCGGCAATGTTCTTTATAATGCCTTCAACGGCATTTTTCAGGCGCGCGGTGACAGTCGGCATCCGCTTTATTATTTGATATTTTCATCAATAACTAATGTTGCTCTTGATATCCTGTTTGTAAAATATTTTAAGTGGGGCGTAGGCGGGGCTGCAACAGCAACGGCTATATCGCAGTTTTTGAGTGCGATTATTTCATTCATTAAGCTTATTACTGTTGACGACGTACACAAAATCGTCCCGCATGATGTTCGTATTGATTGGCCGATGCTCAGGGAGGTGCTTGCGACCGGATTGCCGACAGGCGTGCAAAATTCCGTGATCGGGCTTGCAAACGTAATCGTTCAATCCAACATCAATGATTTCGGTTCCGATGCGATGGCGGGCTGCGGTGCGTATTTCAAAATTGAAGGATTTGCTTTTCTCCCTGTAACAAGTTTCAGTGTTGCGCTTACAACTTTTACAAGTCAAAACCTTGGAGCAAAGCAATATGACAGGGTGAAAAAAGGGACTGCATTTGGGCTTATCTCCGGCGTTGCACTTGCGGAGCTGATCGGAATTGTGTTTGTGATTTTTGCACCGTCGCTTATTGCAATGTTTAATAGTTCACCCGAAGTTGTTGCCTTCGGCGCATTGCAGGCACGAACGGAAGCACTTTTTTACTGTGTTTTGTCGCTTTCGCATTGCATGGCAGGAATCATCCGCGGAGCGGGGAAAACGACTGTGCCGATGCTTATCATGCTGATTTGCTGGTGCGTGATCCGTGTTGCATATATTACAATAACCGTGCATTTTATCCCCGATATCCGCGTAGTTTTTTGGGGGTATCCGATAACATGGATGCTCAGCGCAGTCTGTTTTACGCTCTACTATTTCAAAGGCGATTGGATGCATAATTTCGAACGCCTTGACGCCCGCCGTAATGCGGCGGCAAATCGAAATTGATTTTTATACCGACAAAAAACGAAAGGAATTCAAAATGGAAGTAAACGCAAAAAGAGCATTTGAGTTGTTGAAAAAGCTCTCCTTCGAACGCGTATCCTGTACGGCGGAAGAAACTCGCGCGGCAGAGGCACTGCTTGCCGAAATCGACTCATTCACATGGGCGCGTTCGGACATACAGCGTGAAATTGAAGTTTTTAAGGCGTCAACCGGCACCGTTACCGCGGCAAGGTTGATCGTTACCGAGCCGTATGAGAAAGAATACCCGGTAACGGCCTATCTTCGTTCCGACAGCACGCCCGATGACGGTTTGGAGCTTGATCTTGTTTATGTTGAAAACGCGCTCCCCGCAAACCTGCTCGGTGTTGAGGGCAAGGCCGTTCTTGTCAACGGCCGATTCGGCTTCGAAACCTACGGGCGCATTCAAAAGGCAAAGCCTGCCGCAATCATCGGCTTCACCGGCAGCATTCTTGATAAGGATGACGAAACCGACCACGGAATCTGTAAAATTCGCGAAACCTATACCGCCGAATTCGGCGGCAACATCCTCGTTAACTTAAAGGCGAAGGATGCGCTTGAAATTGTTTCAAAAAGTGCCAAAAAAGTCAAGTTGTTTGTCAGCAGTGCTGCATCTGAAGGCGAATCGCGCAACGTATGCGTTACCCTGCGCGGAACGGATCTTGCAGACGAAATCGTGTCCTTCGGCGCACATTACGACAGTGTTATGTTTTCAACAGGCGCATATGATAACATGAGCGGTTCCGTGATTATCATGGAATTATTCCGTTATTTCGTCGCAAATCCTCCGCGCCGCACACTAAAATTCAACTGGTTCGGTTCAGAGGAACAGGGTCTTCTCGGCAGCAAAGCGTACGTTGCCGCACACGAGGCGGAGCTTGAAAAGCATCGCTTGATGGTCAACGTTGATATGGCCGGCCCCGTTCTCGGTTCTGAGCATATATTTATCATGGGCGATGCACCCATGAAGAGCTATGTTGAAGGCATGATGAACGAACTCGGCGCCGCCGTTGTATATCACGAGGATGTTTATTCAAGCGACGGAACGCCGTTCTCCGACAAGGGCATACCTGCAATAAACTTCACACGGGTAAATGCAAACGGAACCGGCTTTATCCACGATCGCCGCGATACACTTGCAAACGGTTTTCTCTCGGCGGATGCACTTGGCATAACGCTCACCCTTGCTCTGGAGTTTTCGAAGCGAGTTGTCAATGCTCCGATTTTCCCGATCGAGCGCAAAATTTCCGATTCCATGCGGGACAAAATCGACAAATATTTGTTCAGAAAATGTAACAAATAACCCACTGCGCTTTCGACTTTCGGTCATGGGTGTCAATTTGCCCGCCGATTTGTTCATATAATTTTGTTCATATGATTTCCCGGGAAATACCATGTTTAAACGGACGGTTTCCCGGGAATTTTTTGTTTTTTGCATATTTCTGTCCATTTCCCGGGAAATGTCGCGCAGTTTTAATTTGAAATCCATCTATTTTCGAGAAGTGAATATATTTATTAATATTTAATTTTTGTGTTTTCAAAAAATTCCTTTGGTGCTATAATCAGGTTGAAAATGAGAAGAGCGGGCAATGCCCGAAGGGATGGTATGATTTGAAACTGCCGGATAAGTTGAAATCTTTTGGTCAACGTCGTGATGTTGATATGACAGAGGGCGAAATCACACGTCATATTGTGAGCTTTGCGATACCTCTGCTGCTCGGGAATCTTTTTCAACAATTCTACAACACGGTTGACAGCTGGGTCGTCGGCAACTATGTCAGTGACACAGCTTTTTCGGCTGTGGGCACTGTCGGCCCGATTATTAATATGCTGATAAACACGTTCCTCGGGCTCAGCACCGGCGCAAGTGTTGTCATTTCGCAGTTTTACGGTGCAAAGCAGCATGAACGCGTGCAGGACGCCGTTCACACGTCTGTTATGCTGACGCTTATCTTGGGCGTTATTTTCACAATTGTCGGCATTTCAATGACGCCGCTGATGCTTAATCTTATGGAAACTCCGGACTCAGTACGTCCCGAAGCAACGCAATATCTTATTATCTATTTTTCCGGAATGATCAGCCTTATGCTTTATAATATGGGTTCCGGAATTCTTCGCGCGATCGGCGATTCGCAGCGTCCGTTTTATTTTCTTGTTGTTTCCGCGCTGACAAATGTTGTGCTTGACCTCGTGTTTGTTCTTTTGTTCAAAATGGGGGTTTCAGGTGTTGCAATCGCAACGGTCATTGCTCAGACGCTTTCGGCCGCACTTGTTCTCATCGTACTCTTCCGTGCGAAAAATTGCTGTCGGCTATCACCTAAGAAATTACGCATTCATCGCTATATGCTCACAAAAATTCTGAAAGTCGGCATTCCTGCCGCTCTTCAAATGGCTGTTACGGCATTTTCTAATGTTTTTGTACAATCATATATTAACAGTTTCGGCGAGGACTGCATGGGCGGCTGGACAGCCTATGTCAAAATCGATCAATTTCTCTTCCTTCCGATGCAGAGCATTTCGCTCGCTGTGACAACATTTGTCGGGCAGAATCTCGGCGTTAATCAGGTTGCGCGCGCAAAAAAGGGAATCCGCGCCGGAATGTTCATGGCCGTCGCCTGCACTGCGCTTTTAATGGTGCCGGTGTTGATTTTTGCTCCGCAGCTTGTTGAATTTTTTAATAAAAAACCTGAAATTGTGGATTACGGTTCGATGCTTCTCCGCCTGATTTCGCCCTTTTATGTTTTCTGCTGCATCAATCAGATTTTTGCAGGTGCGCTTCGCGGAGCGGGCAACAGTCGAACACCGATGTTCATAATGATAGGTTCATTTGTTGTATTTCGTCAGATTTATCTTTTTATCATGGCGAACTATATCAGCAACACAATTAAACCCATTGCGCTGAGCTATCCTGCCGGTTGGCTTTTGTGCAGTCTTATCACCGCATTATATTTCAAGTTTGCAAATTGGGAAAAGCATCGTGTTGTTGATGATAAACAGCATTGAGGCTTACGGTCGGATTTTGCGGACAAATTTGCGGCAGGCCTTGAAATCCGCAGATTAATATGTATAATTAAGCACCGGGCGGCGCGAACCTGCTGTTTGTCCGCTGATTTTATGAACGGAGCCGCGCATGGGTTCATTCCGTGCGCAACTTATTGATGAATTTTTTTCAATTAACCGATAAAACCGCCGGAACAAAACCGGCGGAAGAAGCGGGCAGCACGGGCTTTCGGCGCGCAGTTCGAATAATCAGAACTGTGCTCATATGTTTTGCCGCTGCATTGTATGTTTTTTATTTTGTAACCAACTTTCAGGCAATGAGCATCGGCGGCGGAATACTTTCCGCCTCACTGCTTGCCCTTTTCACATTCACGGCCTATACTGCCGTTCCACTCGTTTTGAAGACGCTAACCGGCGAACGGCTTTGCAGTTTTGTGCCCGTTCTGAACGCCCGCAGGGATTTTCCCCGGATTATGCTTGCCGCGCTGGCGATTCATATTTTTACAACCATTCTCGGAATGGTGCTTTATCGAGTTTTTACCCCTGATTTCAGCGGTAATTTGTTTGAGTTGTGGGAAACTTCTTGGTCAAAGCATAATACCGATGTTCCTCATTATATTAATATTGCCGAAAACTGGTACGTAAACGATGGGAAAGACCGCCTTCTGATCGTTTTTTATCCGATGCTGCCTTTGCTTATGCGAATGCTCAATCCGGTCTTTCACAACAGCTTTGTGTCTGCTCAAATTATCAACACAATTGCAGCGTGCCTCGCCTCCGGAATGGCATACTTAACGCTGTACGGAATTCTCGGCAAAAAGCGTTCCGTGCATGCCGCACTGCTCTCGCTTTTGCTTCCGGGTGCAATTTTTCTTAATTCACCAATGACGGAACCGCTTTTCATGCTGTTCTGTTTCTGTGCGTTTTACTGTTTGCAAAAGCACAAATTTATACTCTCCGCTGTTTTTACCGCTTTAGCCGGTTTCACGCGGTCTCTCGGGGTTGTGCTTGCTGCGGCAATATTTGTTGAAGGCGTCGGCACGATCGTCCGAAGCATTCGCGACGGCAAAAAATGCGGAAAACAAATTGTTGCGGTTGCTGCCGCACTTGTTATATCAACACTCGGAACGGTGGCTTATCTGCTCATTAATTACAATGTTTCCTGTGATTTTTTTGTTTTCATGGAGTATGAAAAGCTGAATTGGAATCAGCAGCTCGGTTTGTTTTTTGACACCATGCGATACATTTGGGACTGGTGCATCAACGCAATTCCGAATGGGAACATCAGCGTGATTTATTCGCTTTGGATTCCGACAGTTCTTATTGCATTCGCATCACTTGCGCTGATTACCGATCGTATGCGGGAATTGCCTTCTGCCTATATTGTATTCTTCCTTGCTTACTATGTGCTTGCAATGGGCTGCACATGGCTGCTTTCCGCAGTTCGCTACCTTTGCGCAACGCTGCCGCTCACGGCATCCGTTGCCGCCCTGTGCACAACAAAAAGGAAAACGCAGGCGGTCTATGGGTGTACCTGCGTTTTATATGTCGCTTTCCTTTGCATGTATATGCTTAGATTGAGCATATTCTGACGGCGAAATTGCCGCTTCATATGATGCCCGTCACCTTCGGGCATCAATTTTCCATGTTGTTGAAATCATAAATATCCTCGCCCTTTTCACGCGGTCCGACCCTGCCCGCAAGGAGGTACCGGCGTTCAATCGGGTCATAGAATATATGTTTCACCAGGCGGAAATTCTGTACGCATCCCGTACTCGGAACATGAGTCCTCGGACCCGTGCAGGGGTGCAGAAGGTCGCCTATCATAATGTGCCCTTCGTCAACATATGAAATTGTCAAATCTTTTGCAATTGCATCAAGGACTTTGCTTTCCAGTTCATCAAGGTCAAGCTCGGGTTTCGGTTCGTCAAACGATAAAACAAAGCCGTGCTTAACATCGCTGTGTTTACATCTGCATCCATCGTCGCCGGGAAGGAAAATCTCGCAAAGATCTTCCGCTGTATGCGCCATTCTGCGGTAATCGACAGATCTTGCAACAATATCATAGATTTCATTCGGCAGCGGACCGAAAATCGTCGGGCGTGTTATGATTATTTCCTCACCCATGCCGATCAGAAGGTTGGCATTGGTATTAAGGAACGGGTAAATCATGTCGAAATGTTCAACGATTACACGTTTGCCGCGTTGAACGGCATTCAAAATTGCATCGGCAAGCACGCCCATCTGCGTGAAAGCCGCCTCGAAGCGTATGTCAAGATGATATGTGTGCGCAGTAAAAAACCCTTGCCGGTCAATGTCAAGAATCGGAAGCGGGCGAGTGTTCACTCCGTTATCATCGTTTGTCAGCTCGAGCCCGGGGAACATGCCTTTTATCAACATGCTCTTGCCCGAGCCTGCCTCGCCGATAATGCCGATAAGCTTATCAAACGGGCTGAGATACATCTGCGCAATATGCATTCCAAGATCATATATCCTGTCGCGTCCTCGGGGTGCGAAAAAGACGCTGTAATAGTGACTGTTCTGCATTCTGCCTGAGTATGACATTAGAGAATCTCCTTTTTGTTTCATGCACGCGGCATTTGCGTTTTTAACCTGCAAAGCGGTGCTGCATTTTTCCTAATGATTATATAGCATTCCGTCTCCCAATGCAACAAGAATTTCCCGTTTGAAAATACTATATTGCATTTCGGCGGCAATAATGCTATACTTGCAGCAGACGCGACGGGGAAGCGAAGGATTAAAAGCCGATCACCTCAATCGAGTTTTGTGAATTCCGTTTTCCTGCTGCAACGGTTAACTCCGCAAAACAACCCCGTAAACGAACAGAAAGGAAACTGTATTTATGAAAAAAATCTCAACCCTGCTGCTTTGCATCGTTCTTGCGGCGGCACTTGCGCTTGCTGCGGCATCTGTCGGCTGCAAAAGCAGCGGAACAGATAAACCAAACGAAAACCAAGGAGACAATGACATGAACAACGACAAAATCATCGCAACCATAGAAATGGAAAACGGTGGAGTCATGAAGCTTGAACTGTATCCCGAAATTGCACCCCAATCCGTTTACAATTTCGTTTCGCTTGCGCGTTCCGGATTTTATGACGGTTTGACCTTCCACAGGATTATTCCGGGCTTTATGATTCAGGGCGGCGACCCCCTCGGTGAAGGCTACGGCGGCCCCGGCTATTCCATCAAGGGTGAATTTGCAAGCAACGGCTTCAACAACACGCTTAAGCATGAGCGCGGCGTGATTTCCTGGGCACGTTCGAACAATCCCGACAGCGCAGGCAGTCAGTTTTTCATCATGCACGCCGCCGCTCCGCACCTTGACGGCAGCTATGCCGCTTTCGGCAGAGTCATTGAGGGCATCGAAGTCGTTGATGAAATCGCTTCCGTCAAAACCGGTGCGAATGACCGCCCCGTCACTCCCGTTGTGATAAAATCAATCACGATCAGCGGCCCCGAGCTGCCCGAGCCCGACAAATTGCCCGGCAAATAATTTCTGATTTATACCGGATTCATAAGTGCATACTGCTGCACCAGTGAAGCCCGAACCGGCAGTTTGAATACAAGCTCCGCACAACGGCTTCAACCTGCTTTTCAGCTTTAAACCGGCCTTTGTCAACGTACAGAGGTCGATTTTGCATTCATTGCACCTCATCAGACAGCACCTCATCAAACATTCTTAACAATGTGCATGTCAGGCTGCGGAGCTTTTTCTTGAAGGCTCATCGACAACTTCTCCGTTTCGATTCACCGTCTGATTTCTTTGTGCAGCACGTTCGCGCAAAGTGTATGTCGGTGCCGGCATAAGCTCACCCCTTTTTGCGTCACCGGGTACACGTACATTATGTGTTATTAAATTTGATGCCGTTTCAGATTTTTTAAATGTATCGGCGCAAACACCGACTGCAATCAGTGCGCCAATGAGCATTCCGGGAATAAGGAAGGAAAAAATCAACCCAAAGTAATTCATTGTAATACCTCCGTAATCAATCGGTTTTACGGTCGAACATCGCTGTCCACAGTTTCCGTTTCGGCAACAAATCCTGAAACAGTTTTTAAAAGCGCGTTTCCTTTTCGGAAATCAACTGCTGTTTTTTGACCGCACGGCTATTATAGTATCTTCTTAGGATACTTGCAATACCTTTTTCCGTACTGTTGCCTGTCAAAATAAATATATTTTTATTTGTGCTTGCATTTTGTTTCCAGTCGAGATACAATACAGACAGTAAATTACGGAGAACCGACGATGAACAGACTGAAACAGCTGCGAAATTCACGAGGCGTCACCCAAGATGAACTGGGGCGTATGCTCGGAGTTCAAAAAGCAGCGATATGCAAATATGAAAACGGAAGGGTCAACATGCCGAACAGCGTTATCATGCGACTTGTTGAAATTTTTCAAGTCAGCGCGGATTATTTGCTCGGCACGGATGAAGTCGTTCCGCTGCTGAAATCGAATTCGGCAAAACTTTCTTCCTCTTCAATGCCGCACGCGCCGGCAATCGGTGTTCCCCTGGTTGGGTTTGTTCACGCCGGTTTGCCCATGCTTGCGGATGAAAATATAACCGAGTACATACCCGTTTCCGCAAACGAAGTGTCTTCCGACGAATGTTTCTTCATGCAGGTTGAAGGCGACTGCATGACGGGGGATCACATCGTTGAAGGCTCGCTTGTTCTGGTTCGGAAATGTGTTGAGGCGGACAACAATTGCATCGGCGTTGTGCGTATCGGAGATGAGGTGCTTCTGCGGCATATCCAACGTTTCGGAAAGCAGCTTGCGCTCACTCCGTCCAACCCGGCTTACAACACCATGATTGTTTCGGAAGGCGATGTTCAAATAATCGGAAAGGTTATCGAAACGCGGCTTCGATTCTGAAAACCCTCGTCAGCGGCTTTTCGGCATATATCCTGCCGCAATGCGCATAAAATGCAGCATGCCGAGCACATGCTGCTTCCGCTGTGCGCTGACGCAAAATTCTTCTGCGTTTGGCACATCCTTCAGCTGTGCAGCATTGCGAAAGGAGTATTTCAGATTGAAAGATTGTCCGTTAGTTTCAAAACCGTTCGGCCGGAACAGAAACCCAGCACCGACAACGGTAACGTTTTGCGGGCCGCGCCGCAAAGCCCTCGGATTCAGCCGTGTTTTCGGATTTATGATGCTGATTATAAGCGCATCTGCTGCCTCTCTGTTGCTTGCATTGCGCATTTCCGAAAACAACGCTCTTGTCAACGGTGATATTGCCGACAGTGCTGCCGTGTTTTCCCCGCTGCGCTTTGCTTCAAACAATTCACCCGATGATGCGGCAAAAGACGATGATTCGCGTGCGACAGGTCGGCTTCAGCTTGTTCAGTTGCCTTCAATTTTATCCGTTTTTGCGCCGTCCGATAACCCTATACGCCCTGTGCAGTCAGACAGTGTAATCGTTGACAATGACAGTATGGTTGCCAAGATTTATTCCGCGGAAGGTACTCCGGTTATGTCCGCACTCGACGGAACGGTAAAAACCGTTTCATTTGACGAAAACCTCGGCGGCAGCCTGACTGTTTTCAGTTCGGACGACATCGAGATTACCTACTACGGATTGCGGGATATCTGTGTTGAGCGCGGACAACCGGTCGTTCAGCGCAGCATCCTCGGAAACATGCAGCGCGACTTTATTTGTGTCAAAATCACCAAGGCAGGGCGGCCGGTCGATCCGTTTGATTTTTTTGGCGTTAAGGCAAACCTCGGATAATTGAAGATTGCCGTTTTCGGCGGAACCGAGCTTCGCTGTTCGATTTGCGTTCTGCTGCTTGTTCCTGTCGCGGCCGTGCTCGGTAAGCTGTCCGCCCTCATGCTTGCCCTTGTTTCGCTCACGGTTCACGAACTGTCCCACGCATTTATGGCGGCAAGGCTGGGGCTTGTTGTCTCCTCGATTGAGGTGCAGCCCTTCGGCTTTATCGCCGAACTGCATACGCCGCCGCGTACCCCGTCGGAATGCCTGTCGGTTGCGGCAGCGGGGCCGTTTGCAAGCCTGCTCATCGCTCTCTGCGGCGCAGGTTTGGGGAAATACATCGGACATACGTCGGCAGCTTTCCAAGATTTTTGTTCTTTTAATTTGTCGCTCGGGTTGATTAACCTTCTCCCTTTCCTGCCGCTTGACGGCGGACGGCTTGCGCTTGCATTGATTGAGAGGCGAACCGGGCGGCCTCGTGCGCAGAGAACACTTTCTTTGTTTGGCATCATATTCGGCGTTCTGCTTTTTGGCGCAGGCGCAGTGCTTGTTTCAGCTGCGGATGCCGCATTCAATCCGACCCCGCTTGCAGCAGGTTTTTTCATCTTTATTTCGGCAATTTCGGAATTCCGCTGTTCACGCGGCAGCAATATCAAGGCAAGCCTTGCGAGATTATCCCGGCTCCGCTCAGGTTCCGCGGTACACGTTGTGCCGATAGCACTGCGAAGCGACTGCACGGTGCGAAAAGCGCTTTCGTTTATAGGGGGCAGGGGATACGGCATCATTTTTGTTGTTGAGGACGGAGCAACTGTCGGCATTCTTGATGAAAACATTGTTTTGAATGCCGCGCTCCGCGGCGAGAGTGAGGCGGAACTGCGCACGCTTTTGCCCGGGCGCACTTCATCATCCACACCGAATTTACCTGTATTCAAGCGATAATTCATGAATCTCCCCGTCGTCGGCAAGCTCGATACATGCACCGTGTCGTTCTTTTGCATTCGAAGCACTGCGGTGCATATTGACCTTGTAAACGGTGTTTCCGAAACGGTATTCAAACGAAAACGTATCAAGCACGGTGCAGGGTTCAACAAAAAGCTTTGTTCCCCTTTTACGGATTCCGAGAATGTTTTCGACGGCAGCACGATACAGCCATGCGGCCGAACCCGTGTAAAGCGTCCAGCCTGCACGCCCTGCAAGCCTTCCGACCGAATAAACGTCGCCCGCAACGGCATAAGGTTCCCCTTTATATCGTTTAACGGAATTTGCGGATCCGTGTTCAATCGGGTTTATCATTTTAAACAATCTGTCTGCCGTATCGGCCATGCCGAGCCGGCATGCGGCTATTATGCACCACGCCGCCGCATGCGTGTATTGTCCGCCGTTTTCGCGTACACCGGGCAGATAACCCTCTATATAACCCACGGCATTCCTCGTTTTTCCGTCAAACGGAGGAGTCAACAGCCGAATCAACCCGTTCACCGGATCCGTCAATACCGCAAGCATCGTTTCAAACGCTTCGCGAGCGTGAACGGCGTTTGCGAAAACCGCAAAACATTCGCTTACGCAATCAACGGCACATTCCGAACAGTCCGCGCTTCCAAGGCTTGTTCCGTCGCCGAAGAAGGCACGTATATACCTGTTTTTATCCCACGCATTGCTTTCAATTGCAGTACGAAGCGCGGCTGATTCACGTTCGAAAAGCATTGCCCGTGCAATATCTCCGCGCTTTTTGCAAACGGGCAGCAATGCCCTTGCCGCAAGCAGCAGCAGCCAGCCGACAACAACGCTTTCACCGCCGCCCGAACCGACAGCGTCCATGCCGTCGTTCCAATCGCCTGTGCCCATGAGAGGCAGACCATGCGCCCCGCGCCGCGCAAACGAAAGTTCAACCGCGCGGCAGCAGTGTTCGTACAAGCTTTCAGTATAATCGGACTTCTCCATTTCACAGTATATGCTTTGTTGCCCTGACGGTATCTCCGTGTCAATAAGATACGAGATTTGTTCATCAAAAATCGCTGTATCCCCGCTGACTTCGGCGTATTCGCACGCTGTAAGCGGCAGGAAAAGGCGATCGTCGCTTATCATTGTCCGTACCCCGCGCGGCAGCCCGTCCGCAAACCCTTCGTGCCACCAGTGAAGCACATCGCCCTTTTTAAACTGACGTGAAGCGCACTTGATTATCATATTCCTTGTGCATTCGGGATCGGTCGCCGCAAGTGCGGCTGCATCCTGAAGCTGATCCCGAAATCCAAACGCTCCGCCGCATTGCCAAAACCCCGTTCGTCCGAGGATTCGCGCCGAATATGTTTGATAGAGCAGCCGCCCGTTCACAAGTGCATCAAAGCTTGCATCGCCCGTTTTTATCTTCAGCGCATCGGTTTTCTGTTTATAAAACCGCATCGTTTTATTCAACGCCGCCTCAGCATTCGCATCGACAAGGAGCTTTGGAATGAGTTCAAGCCGCTCAAACCCAAGCAGCACCGTCAGCTTTGCCGTTGATTGCGGTTCAACGGTGAATTCGGCTGCAATTCGCTTTCCGTTCGCAGCAAAGCTTTTCGAACCGCCCAAAATCGAAAGTAAGCCCCACTCCGAATGTTCCGAAAGTGCGTCACGTGCCGCAGCGCAAAGCGGGATACCATTCCCGCCGACAGTTTCAAATTGCAGTGAAGAGGGATGAGCATTTTCGCCCAACACCCAGTCCGCCCCGCAGCACAGTCTCAGTTTTTTTCTGTTTGCGGTCAAATTTTCAATCCACACCGCTGAGTATTTCAAGGGTAACTCCATGTCAACCGTCACCGTAAGCTGCACCCTGAGCTCATCCGTCCGCCATTCAAAACGGCTGTAACCAAATCCGTGCGACACAACACAGCTGCTGCCGAATGCGGGCAAAAGGCTGAGCCTGCTTTCCTGTTCAACATCAAACAGTATCAAAAATTCTCCGCTTGTATCAAACAAGGCATCGTTTGACCACGGCGTTATTCGCAGCATTCTTGCGTTTCCGCACCATGTGTAACCGCCGCCGCTCTCGGTCACAAGCGCACCCATGCGCCTTCCGGCAAGAACATTGCTCCAAGGCAGAGGAGTAATGTTTTCAGGCGAATTTTGAATAACAAATTCCATTTTTTCATTATCAAATCCGCCGCAGCCGTTCCATGAGAAGCATGCTTTTTTTCGTGCATCCGTTATGTTCGGCTGTGTAAGCATCGGACGCATCGCTTCTGTTTCCGTCAACTTCTCGTTTATGTTGCGGTTTTTAAAAATATATTTTGAGTCGTCTGCAAAAGCAAACGGTGCATCAGCATCAGTTTCAATCTGCGCCGCAGCGTGGATCAGTGCGCGATCCGACTCTGACAATTCAAATCCGTGCAAAAGTATGCAGGTCGGGAAGATTGCCCGCAATTCCTCAAGTGCTGCACGCAGGGCGTTCGCATATTCATGCGGGTATTCGCCGATAAGAACAACATCAAAAAGCTTTTCCCGCTTTTCGGCCGCATTTCTCTCCTCATTGAACTCATCCTTTTCCGTTTTGCAGCTGCCGGCATTGCACATGTTGATGTATTTCGCAGCGTTTAAAAGCATACGTACCCCGTTCAGCTGCTCCGAACGAGTGATGCGCATGAGTACGATCGGGCAATCACCGGAGATTCCGTGCTTCCACAAGGCTCGAATGCCGCCGAGCCGGCTGTTTGTATCACTCCTGCTCTTAGAGACAATGCCCTTCACGACAAACGCATTCAAAAGCTGTGCAAATGCGTTTGTTTCCGCATCAATTTCAAATGCACGGAGTATTCCCGCCGAATGCATTCGCGCCGCAGCCTCCGCACTTTGCAGCCGCTGCCTTTGTTTGTGAAGAATCTCATCGATCTTAATTTTGTTCTTTGCAAATCCGATTGTGAGGCGGACGGTGCCGCTTTCGCCCTGTCCGAGACGAACCCTTGTTTTTGCAAAAAAGTACGGCTCAGTCGGCTGCACCGTCGGCAATTCTTCCGCTTCGGCTGCCGAAATACACTGCATCAGCAATGCATCTTCATGACTTTTATGCCGCCCCGGGCAAACCAGGCCATCCGCGCAAAATTGTACCTTTTCAAGCGATGCAACGTTGAAAAAAGCGGAATAAGACGGTTTTCCCGGTTTTTTCCTCATCGTAAAAATCAATGTGTCGTCCGCCCTTTCGGATTCGGTGCAGACGCGCACAAATGCCGGATGCGCCTCGAATTCCCGCGCAGGTGCAAGCGCAATCTCGGCAAACATGCCGACATCGATTGTCTCTTCCTTTTTGCCGCAGTTAATCAGCTCCAGCGTGCGGATTTCACAATCCGAGTCAGCAGAAACCATTGAAGTGAGACGTGCCCGAATTGAACCGAAACGATCCTCCGAAACAACTCTGTGCGGCTCCGCCGTGATGCTTCCCGAAATGCGTTTTGCGATTTTTTCGCCTGATTCGGAATCATATTTTGCAATTACAAAATCCACACCGTTCGGCGGAACAAAGCCGAATTCCAAAGAGTTTGCCGTATACTCCCCAAACGCGCCCCATGCTTTGCCGCGCAGACGGGTTATCAACACACCGCCGCATTTTGAATACCCGCAGCCGTTTTCATCAACAAATATGCTGTATGAACCGTTTGTAATTATCTGTCCGTTGACCGACTGCCCGCTTTTGTTTTCCGTCCGCCTCTCAGCCGGCTGTGTTTCTGCTGCGTTTTTCCTGTTGTTAGTTTTTTTTATCCTCTTCCGCATAAATGCTCCCCGCAGCTGCGGTGCTTCGTTCCGCTTTGTTTCCGCAGCGGTTTTTTTGATAATGCGAACAAATTCATCCGCATTGCGAGCCGTGCGCGGTTCCCTGAAAATCTCACTTTCATAGGTTTTAATTCGAATGGGGTCAACGGGCATGTTCTCAAACAGCAGCTGTTCGTTCGCCCGAACCTCGGGAACGCTCATGAATCTTTGCGCAAGCACATTGTTGTTCAAAGCGTTGTTGATTGCGCACAGGCTCATGCCCTGATGATGCGCCATATAGCTTTTTACAATTGCAAATTCGTTCTTTTCAGCCGCTCCGTAATCGAGCGCTTCATAAAGCCCGTATTTGCCCGCCGCGCCGATTCGGCAAAGCAGGCGCAGATTTTCCGCCGCTGCTTTCGGTTCAACGGCAAGTGCAAGCACGCAGGCATACGGTGCAACAACATCCGACCTCATTCGGCCCGGTGCAAGCGCAAGTTCGGGATTGCCGAAAGCACGATATTGATAGCACAGGGCATCATCAAACGCATAATATCCGGATTCTGACACACCCCAAGGTTTTCCCGGCGCGGCAGCAAGGATTTGCGTCAGCACCGCATTGCGGCAAACCTCAAACTGCATACTGTACGGAACGGTTTCAAAAAAAATCAGCGGCATCAAATACTCAAACATCGTCCCGCTCCAGCTTTTCAGCACGCGCCCGCCCGAAGCATCGCACATAAGGCGCGAAAGCGCAAACCAATGCTCCGCCCCGATCCGTGAAAACGCAATTGCAGAAAAACTCGTCAGTCTGCACTCTGATGCAAGCAAATCGTAATGTGACGGAGTAAGCTTTCCCTCCTCGAACGAACAGCCGATGTGAAAAAGTTCTCTCGCGTTGTCGTACAAAACTCGAAAATCCATTGCCTTTGCAATCGCCGTGCAGCGCACCGCAAGCTTATTCAGCTCTTCCGCAAACTCTGCGGAGGTCTTTTCCGCCTGCCCCGCGCATTCAGCAAGCGCACATGCCGTTGTGATAAGGCAGGCGAACAGATTCCCGCTGTCAACAGTCGATATGAAACGCGGACGCAGCAGCGATAAGTCGCGCAGGTTATACCAATTGAAAGGATGTCCATGCCATTTTTCAAGCTTTTCTATGGAATTCACCATGCGTTCAAGGCGCGTGAACATTCCGCGCTCATCGAGCAGATGCATATCATGCGCCGAAACAACAGCCATCAACCCCATGCCGATATTTGTGGGTGAGGTCAGCATTGCCGCACCGCGATACGGCTCTTCCTGAAAATTATCGGGAGGGAGCCACGATGTTTTTTCGGTGCAGTTCTGTTCAAAGTATTGCCAAGTATCGGCAAAAAGGTCCGTCAGCATGCCTCTCTCCGCTGCGGTAAAGCGATAAGAATCGGGTTTTTTATCCTTCTTTTCCGCGATCAGCGGCGCACAAAGCCAAAGCGCCGCCGTCGCAAGACCCGCCGCAGCCATGCCTGCGGTTTCGCCGTTGTGCACCTGCCGTGCCGCTGCAATTGCCGCAGAAACGGCGGCGAGAACGATTGCGCCGAATGCGGCACACGGAAACAGCGCCTTGAAATACTCCTTTGTGTTTTGCGGTCTGCTGCGCTCCGCATCCGCCGCTGTCTGCCATTGCAGCATGTTTCGATGCGAAAAAATCATCCTGTACAACGCACGGCAGACTGCATCCGCATCGCGCAGAGCCGAATAAGGCAGCACCGCAAGCTCATACAGCCGACGTCCTGCAAGCAGAACGAGCGGACGAATGGCGGACCTTCGGAAGGGAAGACGGAGCAGCAGGAATGCGGCTTCCAACAGCAAATCAATGAAAAAAGTCGTTACAGCAAGCAAAAAGAGCGGGCGAAGCCCCAAAACGGCGGCAAGCAGGAATGCGGCGGCGAAGCTTATGCCGCCGAAAGCCGCACGGATATTGAACAGGATTTTTCGCCGCGAAACTGCATCAATTCCCGAACTCAGCGGCGAAAACAGAAAGGGGAGGAGCTGCATATCCCCGCGCAGCCAGCGATGACGCCGCTTTTGCCACGGCAGCAATGCGGACGGTTCGCCGTCATAAAGCACAATATCGGCGGCATATGCCGCACGCGCAAAGCAGCCTTCCGCCAAATCATGGCTCAGCACGGTATTTTCCGGGATTTTTCCCGAGACGGAGCGCAGGAATGCATCAATATTGATTATGCCCTTTCCGCCGAAGTTCCCCTCCTCGAAAACATCCCAATTGAAATCGGAAACACGAACGGAATATGCGCACATGCCGCTTTCCCCGCTTATCAGCGCGGCAAACCCGCTCTCCGCCGCCGAACGCGATGTTGCCGCCATGCGCGGAGCAATTATGCCGAATCCGAAGGACGGACGCGCTGCACCGTTTTCAAACACGGGAAGGTTGAGCGGATGTGCCGCCGCACCAATCAACCTTCGCAATGCACCGTTCGGCATTATCGTGTCCGCATCAAGAACAACAAGGAAGCGGAAGCGTTCTTTTTCGCTGCAAATATCGGGATAGTTGCAGCAAAACTCATGCGTATCTCCGTGTGCGGCGCAGTCAAGCA
>CALAXO010000067.1 GCA_937894955.1 uncultured Clostridia bacterium | reverse complement strand
TGAGGTACCGTTTAACGATGAGGTATTGCTTGAGGATACGGTTTCAAAGAGCATTCTTGATGCCTGTCATGAACTTTGCCGCGGAGTTGTGACGGCTGCGCCGCCGGGAAGCCGAGGGGTGGGGTGTCCGGCTCGGGAAAAAAGCGTCGGCTGCATGAAATGCGGCTGCAAAGCCTGCAAACACTGCGGCGAATGCGGGGAGGTCGGCGATGTACGGCGGACGACACAGCGCATAGATAAAATACTGACGGGAAAATTTACCGCATTGCCGTTGATGCTGCTGATGCTTTTCGGCGTGTTTTATCTCACGATACGCGGGGCAAACTACCCTTCCGAGCTGTTGTCACGCGGGCTGTTTGCGCTTGAAGCCCTGCTTCGAAAGCTGTTTGACGCAATTCGGATGCCTGATATGATAACAGATGCGCTGCTTTCGGGCGCGTATCGCACAACGGCATGGGTCGTGGCGGTCATGCTGCCGCCGATGGCGATTTTTTTCCCGCTTTTTACGCTGCTGGAGGACCTCGGAGTGCTTCCTCGGATCGCATTTAACCTTGATAAGGGGTTCGCGCGCTGCAATGCCTGCGGCAAACAGGCTTTGACGATGTGCATGGGCTTCGGCTGCAATGCGGCGGGTGTTGTCGGGTGCAGGATCATTTCGGGGAAAAGGGAAAGGTTGATTGCGATCCTGACGAATTCGTTTGTGCCCTGCAACGGACGGTTTCCGATGCTTATTGCATTGATTTCGCTTTTCCTTTCAGGCGGCGGTTCCGCAGCGGGTTCGCTCACGGCAGCGGGTGTGCTTGCACTTGTTGTTGTTTTTTCGGCTGCCGTAACGCTCGCGGTGTCGTTCATCCTTTCGAAAACTCTGCTTCGCGGCGAAAGCTCCGCATTTACGCTTGAACTGCCGCCTTACCGCGTGCCGCGAACAGGGCAGGTCATTGTGCGGAGCGTGCCGGACAGAACACTGCATGTTCTCGGGCGCGCGGCGGCCGTTGCGGCTCCGTGGGGGCTTGCGGTATATGCGCTTGCAAATATCAGCGCGGGCGGGGAAACGCTGCTTTCGTGGTTTTGCTCATGGCTTGATCCCGCGGCAAGGCTCATCGGGCTGGACGGGGTGATACTTGCGGCGTTCATTTTGGGGCTGCCTGCAAATGAGCTTGTGATTCCGATAATGCTTATGGCATACACCTCAGGGGGGTGTCTTACGGAAATAAGCTCATATGCCGCCCTTTCGGAAGTGCTTTCAGGCAACGGCTGGACGGCAATGACGGCTGTTTCCGCCGTGCTGTTCACTTTGATGCACTCGCCGTGCAGCACAACACTGCTGACGATAAAGAAAGAAACGGGGAGTGTCGGATGGACTGCGGCGGCGGCGGTCATACCGACGGCAGCAGGAATCGGGCTGCTTGCGGTGCTGAACTGCATTTTCGGATGAGGATGCCTGCACGATTCGAAATGCTCCGAATGATGCTGATTTTGTGAAAAGAGCCGAAAACTGTTATTCCCGGGAAACTGTCTTTGAACGGTGCTTTCCGGGAAAACGTTTTTAAGAGTGAACCGCAGAGGGGGAATGCTTATTATATTCGGCATTTGAATTCTGCCGCGGAATAAGGTATAATGAATCCAAGAAAACTCTGATTGAAGGCTGCTTCGGCGAAAAAACACCGTAAATTCAACTTTTTTACCGAAAGCGAATTGCACGGAGCGTTCCCGAATGCAGCTGAAAATACCAACGGTGTTTCGGAGGCTGCTTTTGCGAAAAACCGAAAGGAGCGCACAAATGAAATGGGATAAAATCGCCGGTGTGCGGCGGGAATTGAAAAAGATGGCCGGGGAAGCGATGGGAAGGGAATACATTTTCAGTGTGACTTTTGCCTGCATGATGAACCTGATCCCGTGGGTGATTCACAAATCTCTGGGCAGTCATTGGGCGGTCGGCATTATTTCTTCAACGATACGCCGCTGCGGGTTTGCGGGGCTGTCGATTCCCTTGCTGTGGTTTTCGCTGCGTATAATTCTTCGAAACATGCTTATAGTGCTGCCCATAAGCATATTTATTCAGCAGAACATGAGAGTGGGTGCACAGGCCGGTCTGTATCAGATTTTTTGGGCCGAGGAGGTAAGGCCGTTAGATTTTATCAGGTTCGGATTTCGGAGATATTGGCATAACTTCAGCGGAATGATGACGGTGAATATTCGCGTTTTTCTCCGGTCGCTGCTTTTCATCGTTCCGGGAATCATAAAGCATTACGAATATTGGCTCACGCCGTACCTGCTGGTTGAAAATCCGGAGCTTACGCCGAAGGACGCAATGGAGTTTTCCGCCCGGTTGACAAAGGGCTATAAATGGGATCTGTTTTTGTTCGATTTGAGCTTTTGGTATTGGCATCTTTTGGGGCTGCTGACTTTCGGCATTGCGCGGGTGCTGTTCGTGCAGCCGTATTATTACCTTGCAAAATCCGGTTGGCATATTTATCTTTTCAGAATGGCGGACGAGCTTTCGGATGCCGATATCAACGCGTACAGGGCGCAAAATGCCGAACGGAACGGCAAACGGTAAGCAACTCCGAATTTCGAATGCGGAGACTTCAACGAAAAATCGGTTATTGATTAAGTGCGAAACGGCAACATCGGCTGAATACATTGAATACGCTGCGGAAAGAGTAAAGCAGTGCGGCATATCATAAGAAATACGCTTCGGAAAAATGTTCGGGGAATACATGCTGTATGCTGCGGACAGACCTGTTCTGCTTGTTTGCGACGATACGGTTTTTGTGAAGATGCTGCCGGAGCTTGAATCCGTTTTCGGCGGCGGGGCGGTACAGAAAGGCGTTCCCTATCCGGGTGCGAAGGAGCATTTTATTCTTGATATTGACGATGATGAGCTTGTCGGGGCGTTCGTTTCGGAGCTTGTCCGCGTGACGCCGGTATCGGGAAGCAAGAACAAAAATAAAAAAAGAGGGACAAAGGACTGAAAAATGAGCGGAATGATTCGGAATGACGAAAACAAAGGCAGCGGCACAGATATCGGTGCGGCAGACGGTTATACGGCAGTTTCGATTGCCGAGCGGCCGGAGCTTTTGCATGATGCTGCGGATTGGTTCAGCTCAAAATGGCGTATCCCGCGGGAAGCCTATGCCGAAAGCATGGAGGAATGCCTCAAAAACGAAAAAGAACGCGGGGAAGACGGGAACAAAATCAGTGTTCCGCAATGGTACGTTGTGTTGAAAGACGGAAAGATTATCGCAGGAGCGGGAGTTATAACGAATGATTTTCACAACCGCCCGGATCTCACGCCGAATGTTTGCGCCGTTTATGTTGAAAAGGAATACCGCTGCCGCGGCATTGCCGGCAGAATGCTTGCGCATGTATGCGAAAAAATGCATGAAAGCGGGACTGACATGCTGTATCTTTTGACGGATCACATGAACTTTTACGAACGGTACGGTTGGACTTATCTTTGTCCCGTGCAGGGGGACGGGGAGAGTGAACCGTCAAGGATGTATGTTAAAAGGTATTTCCCGAAAAACGATTGAAATTCGGAATGCGGAATAAAGCATGAGAATGCGGACGGTGATAAACCCCGGTTATCCGGGGAATATCGGAGAACAGTCAGATCGTATATTTCATGTCTGCGGCTTGACTGCAACGTATTGACATGATAAAATACCCAATCAGAACCGAATACTGCAATCAGCGAGTGAGGGAGTAGTTTCACGGGGGCGCAGACCTCGCGGCACGCATCAACAACACTGACGCGGCGCACAGAGACGCAGCTGCGTTTGGTGCGGGCATTACCCCGACGGGCGGGATTTCAAAGGCTTCGGCCGAAATGAAATTTCGTTTAACGGCACATAATAAGCAAGACTCATGCAGCACCGAAAGACCACAGGTTTGTTTTCATGTGCCGCAGGGAGTCTGTTTTTTATGGACTTGCGCAAACCCAAATGTTTTTCGCTTTGCGGACGGTTGGACGCCGTATTAAAAGGCAGAATAACAAAACAGGCGAACGGTGCAGAAAGGGAATTGACACAAAAAATGAGGTACTACTACGAAGACAAAGAGAGCGTTTTGCAGTCACTCGGCTCATGCGGGCAGGGTCTTTCCGATGCGGAAGCGGCGGCAAGGCTTGAACGGAACGGCAGAAACAAGCTGAAAGAAGCAAAGAAGGAATCCCTTCTTTCGCGGTTTTTCAATCAGCTCAAGGATCCGATGATAATAATTCTTATCGCGGCGGCGATTGTTTCCGGCGTTGTTGCGGTTGTTGAAAAGGAAAGCTTTTCGGACACGATAATAATTATTGCGGTTGTTTTGCTGAATGCCGTTCTCGGTGTTTATCAGGAGAGCAAAGCGGAGAAAGCGATTGAGGCGCTGCAGGCAATGTCCTCGTCAACAAGCAGGGTTCTGCGCGGGGGCATGGTTCGCCTTGTTAAGAGCGAAGAGCTTGTTGTCGGAGATGTTGTGCTGCTTGAAGCGGGCGATGCGGTGCCGGCGGATGCGAGGGTTATCGAATGCGCAAGCCTGCAGGCGGAAGAAGCCGCATTGACGGGCGAAAGCGTTCCGGTCAATAAACAGGTCGAAACCATTAAAGATCTGACAGGCAAAGAGTGCCCGCTCGGAGATCGCGTGAACATGGTCTATATGGGTTCAACCATCGTGTACGGCAGGGGCTATGTCGTTATCACCGCAACGGGCATGGATACCGAAATGGGCAAGATCGCGGACGCTCTCACAAAAGCGGAGAGCGGACAAACGCCTTTGCAGATTAAACTCGGCCAACTCAGCCGAATTTTGACGTATATTGTCATCGGCATATGCATATTTATGTTTGGCTTCAGTCTTTTGACTGCAAAAAGCGGCATCACGCCCGAACTTGTTCTGAACACATTCATGGTTGCTGTCAGCCTTGCGGTCGCCGCAATTCCGGAAGGGCTTGCAACCGTTGTTACAATTTCGCTTTCCATCGGCGTTACGAAAATGAGCAGGCGCAATGCCGTCATAAGGAAGCTTACGGCTGTTGAAACTCTCGGCTGCGCGCAGGTTATCTGCTCCGATAAAACAGGCACGCTGACCCAAAACCGAATGACGGTTGTGCGCACTGCGAGCCGTGATGAAAAGCTGCTTGCAACGGCGATGTCGCTCTGTTCCGATGCAGAACCCGATGAAACGGAGAAGGCAGTCGGCGAACCGACGGAATGCGCACTTGTGAATTTTGCAACCGCACTCGGACTGAAAAAACCTGCTTTGAAAGCGGAATACCCCCGCATTGCGGAAGCTCCGTTCGACAGCATGAGAAAGCTTATGACCACCGTTCACAACCACAACGGGGAAATAATCCAATTCACAAAGGGTGCGCCGGATGAATTGCTCAAACGCTGCACGAGTTATTTTGACGGCAGCAAAGCCGTGCCGATGACGGATGCGCTGCGCCGTGAAATACTTGCGGAAAACAAATCCATGGCGGATGATGCACTGCGTGCACTTGCTGCGGCAATGCGGATATGGGACGAAAAACCCGCGGTCACAACGCCGGAGTATCTCGAACGAGATCTTACATACATCGGCCTTACAGGCATGATAGACCCGGTTCGCCCGGAAGCGATAGCGGCCGTTAAAGAATGCCGCGAGGCAGGAATCCGTCCCATCATGATAACCGGTGACCACCGCGATACGGCGGTTGCAATTGCAAAACAGCTCGGAATCATTTCCGATGCATCCGAATCGCTGACAGGTGCGGAGCTGAACGAAATGTCCGATGATGAGCTTTACAAAAATATTGACAAGTATTCGGTGTATGCCCGCGTGCAGCCCGAGCACAAGGTGCGCATTGTCAAGGCATGGCAGCGGAGAGGCAAAGTTACCGCAATGACCGGCGACGGTGTGAACGATGCAGCTTCCATCAAAACAGCCGATATCGGCGTGGGTATGGGCATAACGGGCACGGACGTTACGAAAAATGTTGCCGATATGGTGCTTGCGGACGACAATTTTGCAACCATAGTTTCTGCCGTTGAAGAGGGCAGACGCATTTACGACAACATCCGCAAGGCGATTCAGTTCCTGCTTGCTTCCAATGCGAGTGAGGTGCTGAGCATCTTTACGGCAACGCTTTTGGGCTTCACGATACTTGAACCCGTGCATCTGCTTTGGATAAACCTTATAACCGACTGCTTCCCTGCGCTTTCGCTTGCAATGGAACGCGAGGATGATGACATTATGCGGCGTCCGCCCCGCAACCCGAAAGAAGGCATATTCGCAAACGGCATGGGGTTTGAAGTTGCCTATCAGGGTGTTATGCTGGCTGCAATAACCGTTGCGGCATACTGCATCGGGCATTTCCGCGACCTCGGCACATGGAACGTTATCGGGAGCGCGGCAAGTCCGCACGGCATGACCATGGCGTTTTTAACGATGAATCTTGCGGAGATTTTCCACAGCTTTAACATGCGCACCCAACACGGCAGCATTTTTGCCAAAAAGGGACAGAACATGTGGCTTTGGGGTTCGTTCGCGCTTGCGCTGCTGCTCACGAGTGCGGTCGTTTTCATCGATCCGATAGCGAAAGTATTCAGCCTTGCAACGGATTTTGGCTTTGATGAATTCATTATCGCGTTCGCACTTGCATTGTCAACGATCATGATTGTTGAGATTGTAAAGTGCTTCCAACGTATGTATTATAAAAACAAAAAATAAACCCGAATATGAAGTGCGCCCCGCATGACGGAGGCGTGCGGAATGAAGAGCTCTCTCCGCACGGAGGGAGCTCTGTTTAATTGACGGTACGAGCCGCTCCATACTCCGAATAAGCATTTTCAATTCCCGATCGGTGCAATACCGTATTAATGAAACAAAATTATAATATTGACGGAAACCGGGCGGGAACTGCTCCGCCGGAAGCAGTTCGGAGGTGCGGCGAACAAACTTTTTTCGAAAAAAAGACGAAAGAATGTTGTGCATATAATATCAAAAATAAGAGATATATTCCCAAAAGATCAAGTCGATAAAGGATTTTTTCAAAAAAAGCAGGAGTAAAAAAGTTTTAGAAAAACACTTGCGATAAGGCGGTTAAGATGATATAATAAATGCGTCAGACTAAAGTGCGCGGGCATATACTACCCCGAATCACGGGGTTCTTAATTGCGGCGCACGTATCTGCATCGTTTAACTCGGTTTTTGCGCCTTGTGCGTGAAAATAAAAAAATTTAGGAAGGACGACATCCGATGAAAAACCTAAAAAGAGTACTGTGTGCTCTTCTGGCACTCGTCATGGTTCTCGGCTTTGTAGGCTGCAAGAACGACGGCGATGACAAGAACACACCCGCACCCAACAACACCGAAAAGCCCGCAGAGTCTCAGGTTCCCGCAACCGCGG
>CALAXO010000066.1 GCA_937894955.1 uncultured Clostridia bacterium | reverse complement strand
ATTGGGATCCTTGGGCACAGCAGCATATCCATCCTGCAATGACGATAGGCCATGAATACGTCGGCGAAATTGCACAGCTCGGCGAAGGTGTAAAGGAACTTTATGTCGGCCAACGCGTTTCCGGCGAAGGTCACATCGTTTGCGGTCACTGCCGCAACTGCCGCAGCGGCAACGGACAGTGGTGCGCACACACCAAGGGTGTCGGCGTTGATCGTGACGGTGCTTTTGCAGAATATCTCTGCATTCCTGCAACCAACGTTATTCCCATGGATAAAAACGATATTCCCGACGATCTCATTTCATTCTTTGATGCATACGGCAACGCAACGCACACCGCGCTGATGTTCGACGTCGTCGGTGAAGATGTTCTGATTACGGGTGCAGGTCCCATCGGCATGATGGCCGCCGGCATCTGCAAACACAACGGCGCCCGCAACGTTGTTATCACCGATGTAAACGAATACCGTCTTGAGCTTGCACGCAAAATGGGTGCAAATCGTCCCGTTAATGTTGCAAAGGAAAAACTTGAGGATGTCATGAAGGAACTCGGAATCGTCGAAGGTTTCGATGTTGCGCTTGAAATGAGCGGCAACGGCGGAGCTCTTAACCAGCTCATCCACTCCATGCGCAACGGCGGCAAGGTTGCTCTTCTCGGCATCGCCGGCCCCGGCACTGTTGTTGACTGGAACGAGATAATCTTCAAGGGTCTCAATATTCAGGGCATTTACGGCAGGAAAATGTTCGAAACTTGGTACAAGATGGGCGCAATGGTTCAGGCAGGTCTTGACCTCACCCCGATGGTAACTCACAGGTTTAACTATCGTGACTTTGAAAAGGGCTTTGAAGCAATGAACAGCGGCAACAGCGGCAAAGTTGTTCTCGATTGGACAAAGTAACCGCCGCATTGCCGATTCGGACAATATTTACGTTTTAACTGATTTTTCGGAGGTAAAAAATGAAAAAAGCATACGAAATCTTTCGCAGCGAACTTGATTCCATCAAAGAAGCGGGCACCTACAAGGATGAGCGCATAATCACAACGCCCCAGAAGGCTCGCATCGACACTACCGTTGCAAAGGGCGTTCTCAACATGTGCGCAAACAACTACCTCGGTCTTTCAAATAATCCCGAGGTTATCGCAGCAGCAAAGGCAAGCTACGATAAGTGGGGCTTTGGTCTTTCCTCTGTACGCTTCATTTGCGGCACTCAGCAGATTCACAAGCAGCTCGAACGCAAAATCGCAGATTTTCTCGGCATGGATGACTGCATTTTGTACACTTCCTGCTTCGATGCAAACGGCGGCCTGTTCGAGACTCTTCTCGGTGCGGAAGATGCGATCATTTCCGATGAGTTGAACCATGCGAGCATTATCGACGGCGTTCGTCTTTGCAAAGCAAAGAGATTCCGCTATAAGAACAACAACATGGAAGACCTTAAGGCTCAGCTTGAAGCGGCAAAGGATTGCAGAATCAAGGTTATTGCAACCGACGGCGTTTTCTCCATGGACGGCTTCATTGCCAACCTGCCCGCAATCTGCGATCTCGCGGATGAATACGGCGCACTCGTAATGGTCGATGACAGCCATGCTGTCGGCTTCATGGGCGAACACGGTAAAGGTACCCACGAACATTGCGGTGTTATGGGGCGCGTTGACATCATCACCGGCACCCTCGGCAAGGCACTCGGCGGCGCAAGCGGCGGCTACACGGCAGCCCGTCAGGAAGTTGTTGACATGCTTCGCCAGAAGTCCCGTCCGTATCTGTTCTCCAACACGCTTTCACCCGCAATTTGTGCAGCATCCATCAAGGTATTCGATATGTTGAACGAATCCACTGCACTTCGCGACAAGGTTCACGAGAACACACGTTATTTCCGTGAACAGCTCGGCAAGCTCGGCTTCGATGTTCCCGAAAGCACTCATCCCATCGTTCCCGTCATGCTCTATGATGCAAAGGTAGCACAGGAATTTGCAAGGCGTATGCTTGAAAAGGGCGTTTACGTTGTCGGTTTCTGCTATCCCGTCGTTCCCATGGGCAAGGCAAGGATCCGCACGCAGGTTTCAGCAGGCCACACAAAAGAAGATCTCGATTTTGCAGTAAAATGCTTCAAAGAGGTCAAAGAAGAAATGCGCATCTGACCATTTGCGCACAGCGGCCTGATTTTTGGGCATAAATAAGATACGCTTCATCGAAAAGAATGCGAGCGGTTAGATTTGCCTGAATGATATATTAAAACGGGCGGTTGCAATAACCGTCCGTTTATGTATAATTATAGAAATAAAAAGGGGATCGGAATCATGGAAAAAAAGATTATCCTGAGCGGCATTCAGCCGAGCGGCATACCAACTTTGGGCAATTACGTCGGGGCACTGCGCAATTGGAAGCTTCTTCAGAGTGATGACAAATTCTGCTATTATTGCGTTGCCAATATGCACGCTTTGACCGTCAGGCAGGATCCCAAGCTCCTGCTTGAGCGTTCTTTCGGAATGGCTGCATTGCTTATTGCATGCGGTGTTGATCCGACAATTTCGCCTGTTTTCATCCAGAGTGACGTTCATCAACATGCTGAGATGAATTGGGTGCTTGCCTGCAACACATATATGGGAGAGCTGAACAGAATGACTCAGTTCAAGGACAAAAGTGCAAAGCATGCTGACAATATCAATGCCGGTTTGTATACCTATCCGGTGCTGATGGCGGGGGATATACTGCTTTATCAGGCGGACCTTGTTCCCGTTGGAAACGATCAGAAACAGCATGTCGAGATAACGCGCGACATTGCGGTTCGCTTTAACAATGCCTACGGTGAAACATTCAAACTTCCCGAGCCGTACATTCCGAAAGTGGGCGGCAGAGTGATGAGCCTTACCGATCCGGAAAAGAAAATGAGCAAGAAGTTTAAACGTGCGGTTACGGACAGCGAAGGGCGGATTGCATATGAAGAAGGACGTCCCGGCATGAACAACCTGCTTTCCATTTACAGTGCGATGACGGGAAAAACAATAGAACAGACCGTTGCGGAATTTGAAGGCTGCGGCTATGGCACGCTTAAAACCGCCGTTGCAGATGCCGTTATTGCCGAGATTGAGCCCGTGCAGACAGAGTACAGGCGCATACTGGCGGACAAGGCAGAGCTTGAGCGTACAACAAAGGACGGTGCATGCCGCGCTTCGGAAGCTGCAGAAAAAACGTTGGATCTTGTTTACAGACGAGTCGGATTGAGATGAATCCAAAAATGACAGAAGCTGCGTCAGCCGATTCTGCTGAACACGGAAAAATAAAGGGAGCACTGCTGCAGCGGGCAATGCTCCCTTTATTTTATGCGGCTTAATTGTTTGGTGTACTCAAAAAACAAACAGCGAACTCTCATCACAGATGGCACCTGTCGGCGCAAAGCCGATGTAGGACAGAGTACACGTTGAGGTGCACTGTTTTCAGGTGCAGTTTCGGCTTCGAGCCGCTTTAACCTCGGCCGGAGAACGATCCGTTTGCAGACGGCTTCAAGTTTTGGTCATGTTTCCGTGTCCGCAGCGGCCGTCATGCGGGTCGTATCCGATTTTAACCATTCCATCTGCATTCAATCCTTTGAAACAAAACTCCTCTACAATGCTATGCGGAGAGTTTTCAGTTCGATATACCATACCGCATACCATATCTGCTCGGTCGGATTTTGAACACAACCCTGAAGCATTCCAGAGCAGGCTTGCTTCATTTCTGCATCGTATTTCCCTGCAATGAGGTGCTCCGTTGACTCATTTGCTGTCGAGTAAAGAATCAAACGCTTGTTTTAAGCACCGAACCATGGATTTCGTTTGCAGCGGCTATTGTCAAAGTTCAAGGCTTTTTAACCAATTTGCAAGCTCTTCGACAGTAACGCTTATTTTAAAAACTTTGCCTTCAAGCAGTCTTGCGCCGCGGCAGCTCTGTGCAAGACCGGCGTTTGTTTTTCCCATTCCGCTCCCGCCCGAAGTTGCAAACGGAACAATTGTCTTTCCGGAAAGATCAAAACTCTCAAGAAAAGTATTAATTATTGTCGGAGCTACATACCACCAGATGGGGAAGCCGATAAAGATGGTGTCATAAGACGAAACATCGAGTTTTTCATTCGCAATCTCGGGGCGGGATGCAGGATCGGACATTTCGACTGAGCTGCGTGAATTTTTGTTTGTCCAGTCCAAGTCAGCTTTTGTGTAAGCAGTCTTAGGCAGAATACGGAAACAGTCAGCATGTGCTGCGGACGCAAGCTTTTCGGCAACCTGTTCGGTAACGCCGGATGCGGAAAAATATGCAACGAGAGCTTTTTTCATTTTTAGTACATTCTCCTTTTCTTTTTTAAAGGCAGGGACATTGCGTGTGCAATGCCCCTGTGTTTGAATTCCTGATTAAGCTGATTTAAATTCGGCCGAACATAAATCAGCCTGAAACGAAAAATTATTCGTCGTCCTCGTCGTCCTTCTTTGCGGACTCAATAATCTTCTGAGCAACGTTTGCGGGAACATCTTCATAGCGAACAAACTCACTGGTGAAGGAACCGCGCCCCTGAGTCATGCTGCGCAGGTCGGTTGCATACTTGAACATTTCGCTCAAGGGAGCTTCCGCGATAACAACGGTACCCTCGGAAGTGGGGTTGGTGCCGATGAGACGGCCGCGGCGGCGGCTCATATCGCCCATGATATCGCCCATGTACTCATTGGGAACGAGAACTTCATAACGATAGATCGGTTCAATAAGCACGGGGGAAGCTTTTGCACAGGCAGCCTTGTAGGAGAGACGGGCTGCGGATTTGAACGCAACTTCCTTGGAGTCAACGGGGTGGTATTTGCCATCGTAAAGAGTAGCTTTGATGCCGACCATGGGATAGCCTGCAAGAACACCCTTGACCATTGCTTCGCGGAGACCCTTTTCAACCGCGGGGATGAATTCCTTGGGAACTACGCCGCCGACGATTGCGTTAACAAATTCAAATTCGCCCGTGGGGGAGGGTTCGAAGCGCATCTGAACGACCCCGAACTGACCTGCACCGCCGGTCTGCTTTTTATGCTTACCTTCAGCCTCTGCCGTGGTACGGATAGTCTCACGATAGGGAATGCGGGGATCTGCAAGGCTTGCTTCAACCTTGAACTTGTTTTTAAGCTTTGCACAGATAACGTCAACATGCATTTCACCGAGACCCTTGATAAGAACATCGCCGGTTTCGGCATTCTTCTCGATCTCCATGGTGGGATCTTCTTCGGTGAGGCGGTTGATGCCTGCAAAGACTTTATCTTCTTCGCCCTGTTTCTTTGCGGAAACTGCAAGAGAAATGCAGGGAGCGGGGAACTCGATGGGTGCGAACTTGACGGGTTCTGCGGGGTCGGTCAGAGTATCGCCGGTGTTTGTGAACTGAAGCTTTGCCATTGCGCCGATATCGCCTGCGCAGAGCCTGTCAACGTTGATAAGGTTCTTACCGCGCATCATGTAAACCGCGCCGGATTTTTCACTTTTTTCGGCGTTGGGGTTGTATGCTGCAAAGGTTGCATCAATGGAGCCTGCATAAACCTTCATGATGGAGATCTTGCCGACAAAGGGGTCAGCAACGGTCTTCATGATCTGAGCGGCAAACTTGCCGTCGCGCTTGATTTCAATGGCTTCGCCTGTGCGGGCGTTGACAGCGGGGCGGATGGGTGCCTTGTCAGCTGTGGGCATATAGTGAACAAGGTTGTTCATGAGGGTGTGAACGCCGGTGTTGAGCAGCGCGGAAACGCAGCAAACGGGAGTTACGGCACCTTCTGCAATACCGAGGTTGAGACCGCGAATGATCTCTTCCTGGCTGAGTTCCATTGTGTCAAGATAGGTCATCATGAGCTCTTCATCGCCCTCTGCGGCTGCTTCCATAAGAGCTTCGCGCAATTCTTCGGCACGGCCTGCGAGAGAAGCAGGAATGTCGATTTCCTTTTCGCCCTTGCCGTCGAATCTCTTTGCGGTCATGGTGGTCAGGTCAACGTATCCAACGTATGCGCCTTTTTCGATAATGGGGAGCTGAATGGGAACGCAGGTAACGCCGAACTTGTCGTGCAGACCCTCGATTGCCTTGTCAAAGTTTGCGTTTTCGCGATCCATCTGGTTGATGACGATCATGCGGGGCATGTTTGCTTTTTTACACATGCTCATTGCTTTTTCGGTGCCGACAACGGGACCGGAAACTGCACTGCAAACGATAATGGCGGAATCGGCAAGAGCCATTGCTTCGTATACTTCGCCGTAGAAATCGAAGAAACCGGGAGCGTCAATAAGGTTGACTTTGGTTCCTTTCCACTCAAAGGGAGCAACAGCTGCGCTGATGGAAATGTGTCTTTTGATTTCTTCGGGATCGTAGTCGGAAACGGTCGTGCCGTCGTCAACCTTGCCCATGCGGTCGAGAAGCCCTGCATTGAAAAGCATTGCTTCGGTCAAAGTGGTTTTGCCTTCTCCGCCGTGGCCGAGGACGGCGATATTGCGGATACTGTCAGCTTGATAGTTTTTCATATCGTTGTTTATTTCCCCTCTCGTGGTAATTAATAATTAAACATTTGTTTATCAATCCTGGCTGCGCTGCGCACGGAATCGGAAGCGAAACGCGCACAAGCGTACACACTATTCCTAATTATAACATAAAAAATCAGCGTTGTAAACACATTGGTTTTCAACATTTGCGTGTTTTGCAATATATTTGCGGATTATGCTTACCGAAGGATCCCCGTGCGGGAATCCTTCAGCGTTGTTAAATGCCTAAGGCAACATTACATGCTTTGCATTTCGGCAATGCGTGCTTCAAGTTTTGCAAGCATTTCTTTTGCCTTTTCAAGCTTTGAACGTTCTTCCTCAACAACCTTTTCGGGTGCTTTTGCAAGGAAACCTTGGTTATTCAGCTTGCCTTCGGCACGGGAAACTTCGCTCTGCCAATGCTTCCTGTCCTTTGCAAGGCGGTCGAGTTCCTTTGCAATATCAATAAGCTCATTCATCGGCATAAAGGCCTCGCCGAGCGTTGAAACAACCGAAACTGCATTCCTGTCAATGCCGGACTTGTCGAGCTGTACGGAAACCGTGCTTGCACCGGCAAGCTTATTCAGATACGGTGCTGCGGCACGGCATGCCGCCTCGTTTGCTGCGTTTGTAACGATCGTTACATGCGCACGTTTTGCAGGGGGAACATTCATCTCTGCGCGAACATTGCGGATCGCGCGAACCATGTCCATAAGTCCGTCGGCAGCGGCGGCTTCGGCGGGGAAGCTGAATGCGCCCTCTGCCTTCGGCCATACGGATAGCATAACGGTTTCCTCGCTGCCGGGCAGACGGGTGTAAATATCCTCGGTGATAAAAGGCATGAACGGATGCAGCAGCTTCATGCTGTTTTTGAGTACATGAACAAGGATGGCGCGAACGTTTGCTTTTTGCACTTCATCCTCGCCGTAAAGGCGGGGTTTCGCCATTTCAATGTACCAATCGCAGAATTCCGTCCAAATGAAGCTGTAAATTTTGTCAACGGCAAGATTCAGATCGAACGAGTCGAGATTCGACGTCACGGCTTCGGTAACTTCGTTCAGACGATGCAGGATCCATTTATCCGCAATGTCGGTTATGCTCATGTCAACGGGCTGCAGCTCACCGTCGCCGAGGTTCATCATCACGAAGCGGGAAGCATTATAAACCTTGTTGCAGAAATTGCGCGCGGCCTCAACCTTTTTGGGCTGATAGCGCATGTCAGTGCCTGCGGCAGTGCCGGAAGTCAGGCTGAAACGCAGGGAATCAGCACCATACTCTTTGATTATCTCCAACGGGTCGATTCCGTTGCCGAGGGACTTGCTCATTTTTCGCCCCTGCTCGTCGCGAACCATGCCGTGAATATAGACTGTGTCGAACGGAACGTCACCCATAACATACAATCCGAACATTATCATCCTTGCAATCCAGAAGAAGATAAGGTCATAGCCTGTGGCAAGGGTGGACGTCGGGTAATAATACTTCAGTTCCGGGGTTTTATCCGGCCAGCCGAGAGTGGAGAACGGCCACATGCCCGATGAGAACCATGTGTCAAGAACGTCGACATCCTGATGCAGGTTTGTACTGCCGCATTTCGGACAGCGTTCCGGCGCGTTTTCTTCAACAATGGTTTCGCCGCAGCAGTCACAATAATATGCGGGAATACGATGTCCCCACCAGAGCTGGCGGGAAATGCACCAGTCACGGATGTTGTACATCCAGTTATAGTACGTTTGAGCATATCTTTCGGGAACAAAGCGAATTCGTCCGCTTTCAACCGCCTTAACGGCGGGTTCCGCAAGATCCTTTACGGCAACGAACCATTGCTTGGAGACCATGGGTTCGATAGTTGTGCCGCAGCGGTAGCATGTGCCGACGTTGTGGCTGTAGGGCTCGATTTTAACCAGTGCGCCGCATTGCCTGAGATCTTCAACAAATATTTTGCGGCATTCTTTGGTTGTAAGTCCGGCATATTTTCCGCCGAGTTCGTTGATATGCCCGTCCTCCGTGAACACACACATGCGGGGGAGTCCCGTGCGCTGACCGACTTCAAAATCGTTCGGATCATGACTCGGAGTGATTTTAACGGCACCGGTGCCGAAGTCCATTTCAACATATTCATCCGCAACTATGGGAATTTCCCTGCCGATGATGGGCACAACAACGGTTTTGCCGACAATTTCCGTATAGCGCGGGTCATTGGGGTTAACGGCTATGCCTGTGTCGCCGAGGATGGTTTCCGGGCGGGTCGTTGCGCAGATGATGGAATAGCTGCCGTCCGGCGCATCATAGCGAACATGCCAAAGGTTGCTGGGCTGTTCAACAAAATCAACCTCCGCATTGGAAATCGCCGTTTTGCAGTGCGGACACCAGTTGACGATGCGATCGCCGCGGTAAATCAGACCTTTTTTATATAAATCAACAAAAACTTTCGTAACTGCTCTGCTGCATCCGTCATCCATTGTGAAGCGTTCGCGCTCCCAATCGCAGGAAGAACCGAGCTTGCGAAGCTGAGTAACTATGCGTCCGCCGTATTCTTTTTTCCATGCCCAAGCATATTCAAGAAAACCCTCTCTGCCGATATCCGCTTTTGAAATGCCTTCGGCCGCAAGTTTGTTAACAACCTTAACTTCGGTTGCAATGGATGCATGATCTGTGCCGGGCAGCCAGAGTGTTTCAAAACCGCTCATACGTTTGTATCGAATCAGTATGTCCTGCATGGTTTCATCAAGTGCATGTCCCATGTGGAGCTGACCCGTGATGTTGGGTGGGGGAATCACAATGGTGTAAGGCGGCTTATCGGGATTCGGCTCGGAATGAAAATATCCGCGCTCTTCCCATTTTTTGTACAGCTTTTCTTCAACAGAAGAAGGGTTATAGGTTTTGGGCATTTCGTCGGGTGCAGCTGCGGTGTCTGCAATTCCGGCTGCGTTTTCAATGCCCTGCTTGCTGCAATGATCGCACATTTTAAGTACCTCCGAAAAATAAAATCGCACCTCTCATCTTCAAAGGACGAGAGGTGCGCTCGCGGTACCACCTTTGTTGAACGCAGTGGACAGCCGATGCGGGCAATAATCAAAACAGAAAATTGCAGCACAGAATGCCGAACGAATGCGTTCCACTTGAATCGCCGTAACGGGGCGTGCCGTTCGGGTTGCTACCCCCGAATGCTCAGAAGCGACCTTCACGCACTGTCTCTGCAAATTTCCCTTTCAGCCGAGGGGGAAAAATCTCTTTTGCCGACAGAGTGCTACTCCTCTTCGTCAACGCAGTATTAAACAAATTTAATTATAATCGATACATAACGCCATGTCAACAGCAATGCAGCAATATATTGAAATCGTTAATTCTTTGCTCCGCAGTGCGGGCAAAACAAAGCAGCGGAATTCAACTCGGAACCACATGCAGCGCAATAGCGCTTTGTCGAACAATCGGATTTTGCGGAGTGGGCATCGGCGGGAAGCTTGTTGCCGCAGCACGGGCAGAAAGCGGAAAGCCTGTCGATCTGCCGACCGCAGCTCGGGCACTTAATTGTGCCGTCAGCGGCATGAAAATCGCCGCAACTGCATTCATACTCGGTTACAGCATTATTACAGCTTTGGGCATCGGACGAATCCTCATCGGAGGAATCATTCGAGCTGCAGCAGCATTCTCCGTTGCTGCCGTTATTGTCATTGGTGTTGATTTTGGGCTTAACGCTCGAAAGCTCAGATGTAAGCTTTTCAATGGAAGCATGAATTTCGCGTATCCTGTCAAATACGGGAACAAGTTCCGCCGGCGGTTCGGCATCGTTTTGATGTGCTTCCCAAACCAAAAGTCCGAGATGCTCATAAAGCTCCGAAAGCTTGCCCTTTTCTTCGGAAACCTTGTAAGTTATTTTTGCGGAATCAACAAGACCCTTCGCCTTGTCGCCGATTTTATCAAAAAAAGCCATTTGCAGCCTCCTTATTTGTTTTGTGTACGTGTTGATTGAACGCTTGATCGGTGCCCATACAGTAATGCGCCGATTAATTCATTTATATACGTTTATGCGGGAAATACATTGTTCTGCGGGATGGCCGAACAAAAAACCGACCAAACTCCGGGAACGCCGTCGGCGACCCGTGAACAATGTCCCTGGCAAATTATATGCCCAGGGAGGAACAAACAGAATCAACAATGTTTCCGATAAACGGAATGTCCGATCTGTTGCCCATTGCGGCGCGGTAGGAGCAGTACAGCGTGAATAATGCAATAATTGTGCAGATGATCCAATGCACAGTCCTGAAGAATCCGAGTTTTCCGAGAAGGATTCCGAATATCAACGAGGAAACGAATGTGACAATGTGAAGAAAGATAACCTGAACACACGCCCTGCGCACAAATGAGTTCTTTTCAATGAAAATCAGCACGACCGCGCAGACAAACGTTACAAGGGCAAGAAAGCCCCAGAAGCTGTTTAAAATGCCGAACACGGCAGTGAAAAGATAGACCAGCGAGGCCAGCGTGTTTGCCTTCATTGAAGGAATAAGTGATGAATTTCCGTTTCTCATATTTTTACCTCCGTATAAGTTGAACAGTATTGCGAACCGGTATATCCCAACGCAATAATTATATAACAACAGGGTGCGGAATGCAACACAAAAAAGGACATAATCCGATCAATTTGTTGTCAAAACATAGCCGCACGACACAAAAATCCGTGCAGAAAACAATCGACTGTCAAAAGCTCCGTCGGCTGCATCAACGAAATGCGGCAACCGCAAGTCCTTTGGGAAAATGATTCTTAAGCACGCCGTCAACAGCCTTGCTGAAACCGAGTGCACAGCCGTCAACGGAAACCGCAGCAAAACCGCGCATATTGACAGGAACGGAGACGGTGTTGCCCGAAAGGTATCGACGCAGTTCATCCGATTCGGATGAAAAACCAATTTCATTGCGGAAATGCAGCCCGTGGCACGCAACAAAAAACGAGTGGCAGGGCTTGAGCCTGCCTTTAAGCAATTCACCGACTTCAACCCCGAGGGACAGTATGCGCAGCCTGAGCAGGTTTTCATGAAAGGTGAACGGTGCATAAACAATTCTGCCGTCAGACGTACGGCGGATTTCATGAAGAAATTCATTTAACCTTGATTCATCACTGAAATCAAGAAAGGAATCCCTGAGGAACTCTGTAAGCGCCGCAATTTCGGATTTATCCTTAATTTGCGGCAGGGTATCTGCATCGGGGACTCGGTCGGAACGTTTTGCACGCCCGCTGCGTGTCCCTGCTTTTTTTTGTGCGGTGCAGGCAAATTCCGCGGAAGCCGTGAATGCGGAAGTGTCGTGAAAGCTGCTGCGGTTCTTTTGCAGTCTTGCAGCAAAATGCCCTTCTCCGCAGCATGTATGCGGATAAAGCCTGCGCTGCATCTCAACAGTGAATTCCGGATGTATACGGCAAAACTCCTCAATTACATCTTCGTTTTCTTCGCGTGAGAATGTACATGTGGAGTAGATAAGCTTTCCGCCGGGCGCAACGCAGCGGCATGCACTTTCAAGAATTTGCTGCTGACGCTTGGCACATGCCGAAACATGTTCCGGTGACCATTCGGCAATTGCGGTCGGATCCTTTCGGAACATGCCCTCGCCGGAGCAGGGGGCGTCAACAACAACACGATCGAAATACTGCGGCAGGGCTTCCGCAACGGCATCGGGATGAGCGGATGTTACAACGGCATTCACAATGCCGAGCCGCTCAAGGTTGCGGGCAAGCAGTTTTGCGCGATTCGGAATAATTTCGTTTGAAACAAGAATCCCGCTGCCGCAAAGTCTTGCGGCGATTCCGCCGCTTTTGCCGCCGGGTGCGGCACAAAGGTCGAGCACACGCATTCCGGGAGTTATCTCGGCAGCTTCAACGACGCTCATGGCGGAGGGCTCCTGCATATAAAAGAGTCCGGCGATATGATAAGGATGCGTTCCGATATGCTCCGGATTTTCGGCAAGTATCAAACCTTCGTCAAGCAGCTCCGATTGCTTGATTTGCCACGGGCAAAGATCAATAAAGCGTTCCTTCGAGATTTTAAGTGTGTTTATACGCATTGCGCGGACGGGTGCGTCCGAATAACGGGCAATAAAACACTCAAACTCAGCCTCGGTTTCGAAATCGATGCGCATTCTTTTGACGAATGCGGAAGGTAGCTTGCTTTCAATGCCGCTGCAAATCGGCTGCGGACACTGTGTGTCATAAGACGAATCGGAGAAAGCTTCGCCCGGAAGTGTATTGTTTGAATTCAAAATTCGCATTCCTTTCAATATCTGAATCTGAAATTTTAAATCTGTTTGCAAAGGGCAACCGATGCGCCTTCGCTGCCGTGCAGTCAAAAAGCGGCGGTCAGGCTCGGCTTGGGAATCCCCTGAATCAGGGCTTATCCTATGCCGTGCGCAAAACCGCCGCATGGTTGGATTTCTCAAAGAGAAAATGCAGTGCGGCGATTACGCCGCAGCCATTATATCATGCAGTGCAGCCGTTCCGCAATGCCGCGTGTCTCACTTGAGCAGACTCGCCGTGCTTGTTTCCGTGAACTGAGTGGTATAAAGATCATAGTAATAACCTTTGAGTTTCAACAGTTCACGATGCGTGCCGGATTCGGCGATTCTTCCGTTGCGGATAACAAGAATTCTGTCCGCGGATCGGATTGTGGAAAGCCTGTGCGCAACAATGAAGCTTGTTCTGTTTTTCAAAACGGTCTGAATCGCACTCTGTATAAGCACCTCGGTTTCGGTATCGATGGAACTTGTAGCTTCATCAAGAACAAAAATCCTCGGGTCGGCAAGGATAACCCTTGCGAATGAAATCAGCTGTTTCTGACCTGTCGAAAGCCTTGCGCCGCCTTCGCCGACTTCGGTATCATAGCCGTTTTCGAGCTGTTCAATGAATTCATCGGCATGAACCATTTTTGCGGCAGCACGAACTTCCTCATCGCTTGCGTCCTTCCTGCCGTAGCATATATTGTCCCTTATGCTTCCGGAGAACAGATGCGGAGTTTGCAGAACATAGCCGAGCCTGTCCTGAAGCCAGAGCTGACTGCGCTCGCGGTAATCCGTACCGTCAATGAGAATGCTCCCTTCTGTCGGTTCATAGAACCTGCAAACAAGGTTCACGATTGTGCTCTTGCCGGCGCCGGTTTCGCCGACGAGCGCGATGGTTTCACCCTGTTTAACCTCAAGATTGAAATCTTTAAGAACCCTTTCGCCGCCCTTATATGAAAAACTGACATTACGAAATTCGATATCTCCGCGGATATCTTCCCAGTTTTCGCGTTTGGGGTTCATGCAGTCACCGTATTTTGCAATAACTTCCGGAGTGTCTGTAATATCGCTTTCGGTGTCAAGCAGCGAAACAACTCGTTCTGCGCTCGCCTGCGCACTTTGCATTTCCGCGAATATACCTGCAAGCTGCTGAATCGGGTCGAACAGGCTTGTGGTGTATGAAATGAAGGTTGAAAGCACACCGATGGTCATTGCCGCACCGAAAACAGTGGGTGTGATAACGGTGCGTCCGCCGGCGTAAAGCGCAAGAGCGGTTCCAACCGAACCCAAAGTCATAACGATAGGGGTAAACATTGCCGAAAGCACGGCAGCACGGATCGAGGCTTTCCGCATTTTGCCGGATTCCGCTTTAAACTCTTCAAAATTGCGTTCTTCACGAACGAGCGTTTTCGTTGTGACCGCACCCATGATGCCCTCGTTGAATGCACCGGTAATGCGGGAATTCTGTTTGCGCACGATTCGGTGCTGCTGAAGAATTCTCTTTTGAAACCATGCGCACAGAATCGCAATCGGCGGAACAACAATGAGCACGAGAAGGGCAAGCTTCCAGTTCATTGAAAGCATCATGACGGTGCAGCCGATAACAAATCCGCCTGACCAGAGAATATCCGTAAGACTCCATGCGATCATTTCGCTGAGGCGGGGAATATCACCGATCATCCGCGCCATGATGTAGCCGACGGCGGTCTTGTCATAGTACGAGAACGACAGCTCCTGAAGCTTTTTGAATGCGTCCTGACGGATATCATAAGCGATCGCCATTTCAAGCTTTCCGGCGCGTGAGATAAACATCACGGTTCCGAAGGATTGAAGCGCAATGACAATAAAATACACTGCGGCGAACGGAATGAGCCGCTTAATATCACCCTGCATGATTATGCTGTCGATTGCGTATCTGCTCAGCTGCGGGTAAACAAGATCGATGGCCGCAACTATGAACATGAACACGATCAGCGGAATCAGCAGTTTTTTTTGACGCAGTCCGTAAGCAAGCAGCCGCTTCCAGACCTTTATGTCAACTTTTTTACTGAACTCCTCTTCTTTAAGAGCGGTGGTGGTAAGTTCTTCTGACATTAGTTTTCCTCCTGTTCGGATCGGAGCTCATCTTCAAGCAGATTTTGAATATCCGCAATGCGTTTATACAGTCCGTCCTGCTTAAGCAGCTCTTCGTGTGTTCCCGTCTGCACAAGTCTGCCGCCTTCAAGCACAAGAATCTTGTCTGCGCGGCAGAGCGTTGTGATACGGTGCGAAATGATGAATGTTGTGCAGCTGCTGCGGCGCGAATGCAGTGCATCGCGGATTGCTGCATCGGTTTCGGTATCAACCGCGCTCATCGAGTCGTCAAGCACGATGATTGGGGCTTTCTGCATCAGCATTCTTGCAATTGCAACGCGCTGCTTCTGTCCTCCGGACAATGTAACGCCCTTTTCGCCGACGACGGTGTCGTAACCGTTTTCGAAACTCTGAATAACGTCATGCACCGATGCAACGCGGGTGGCGTCAAACACCTCTTCAGCGGCCGCGTCGGGGTTGACGATGCGAACGTTTTCCATGATCGTTCTGGAGTAAAGGAAGGGTTCCTGCAAAACGATGCCGATATTGCGGCGCAGATGATGCCGCTCAATGTCGTTGATATTCACGCCGTCGATAAGAATTTCACCGCTTCGGCATGTGTACAGCCTTTGCAGCAGCTGCACAAGGCTGGATTTGCCGGAACCGGTGGAGCCGAGAATCGCAACGGTTTCGCCGCGCTTTGCCGTGAAGCTGACATCCTTAAGGACGTCCTGTCCGTCCTCGTAGCCGAAATCAACATGGCGGAATTCAATGTTGCCGTGAATCTCCGGAGTCAATGCTTTCCCGGGTTCCTTTTCGGTGGGGACTTCAAGAATCTCATCGATTCTGCCGAGAGAGACGCTTGCCTTGCCAAGGTCGGCAAGGGTTCGCCCAAGCTGACGAACGGGCCAGACAAGCATTGATGTGTAGCTTGAGAAAACAAGCATTTCACCAACCGATATTTCTTTGCGGAGAGCAAAAACGATGCCTGCAATAAGACTGATGCCGATTTGCAGATAGCCAAAGCCGTCGGTGCAGCCCCAGTAGTAGGCAAGCATCATGAGAAGCTTATCGTTCTTTTTACGAAAATCGGCGTTCTTCTCCGTGAAGTTTTCAAATTCGCTGCACTGCTGCCCGAATGCACGCACAACACGCATTCCGGAAACATTCTCCTGAATAACGGCAGAAAGCTTACCTTCGGCCTCGTCCGAGAGAGTGAACTGATCCTTAACGAACTTGAAATACACGAACGATGCAGCAGCAAGGAAAGGCATTATCATTACGGAAAAGGCCGCAAGCTTCGGATTGAGCGTGAACATGATTATTGCGGCGGCAATGATCATGACGATTGTGCGAATGATTTCAAGCAGCTGATTTGTAACAAACCTGCGGATGGTGTCAACATCAGATGTGCAGCGTTGAATGATATCGCCGCTTGAAATATGCTTATAATAGTCGTAAGGCACGTTCGCAAGGTGCGAATAGAGCCTGTTGCGCATGTTGTAGGACATTGTTTCCGCGCCGTAAGCGATCTGACTCCTGCGAATATAAACAGATAGCGCGTTAACACCTGTTGCAGCTATCAAAGCAATGCCCATGATATAGAGATGCTGTTCAAGAAAAGGAATGCCGCCGATTGAATCTATAATGCGTTCGATCCAGGGGGCAACCGCAATGCCGCCGCTGTATCCTTCTTCGGCATAGCCGATGAGAACATAGTCAATTGTAAAGCTTGTTATGAGCGGTATGCAGTATGCGGACAGAGCCGCAAAAACTATGCCCAGCGTTCCGAGAACAAAATGTCCCGCCGTGCCGCGGCAGAATTCCGAAACAGGCTTCCAATTGATTGCGCGGTGCTTGATCTTTTCTTTTTGTTTCTTAGTCTTTTTGTCCATAGTTCCTCCAAAACTGTCGGTTGAATCGAAAACATGCAGCCGCTGTTCCGGTTCGGATGCGTGCCTTGTGATGCCGCAGCGGATGAAGTGCTTTTTCGTTCGGCACACGTGAATTCCGCACGGAGCAGAAAGCGGAATTGCGGTGCATACCGAAATAAACGTTGATGAATTTGAAACGCCTCGAAGGCATGTTCCGGAAAAGTTAATATATGCCTTTTCGGAAAAGCAGCTTTGAAGCAGAGTTCGGTTTTGAAAAGAGCGTGCGAACCTGTGTTTATTGAATAAGGCCGAGTAACGGAAATCGGCTTTGGGCTGTTCGCCGAAGTGAACGGCTGCGCTTAAAAATATGAGGTGCAAATGATAAGGTTTATGGGCAAAAACCGAATCTGCCGACGCGCAATCATGCGTTCAAATGCTCTTTTCTGTTTTCAAGTTTCGAAAAAGCGTTGATTTGCAGCGGTTGCGGCAAAAAAATGAGCCGCAATAGTGCTTGCGGCTCGGATAAGGCTATTTCATCAAACCCCTGTTATTTGCTTTTGAAGCAAAAGTCAGGCATTGATGTACCGAAGGCGGCCGACTGCACAAACGGAAAACGGGTATACACCGAAGCCGTTGATTCCTGAGATAATCCTGTTCATGCTTTAACCTCCTTCATTCGGTACTCTGTTTACGGGTATCCGCCGCATGATCCGACATGCCGACTGCAAAGTTGGGCCTTCCAACGATACGGCCGATCGGAACGAACGCCCGGCAACATGCTGTCATTATATTCCCATTTTTCAAAAAATGCAACACCAAATGCCCAGACAGTAATTATATATTGCGTCAACTCCGTGACCGGGCTTGACAACGCGGAGCAGTTGAATATAATACCAATTATCGGTAATAATGATTATGTACACCGATCGGTTTAATGCGTGGGCAATCCTGCGTCAGAGGCAAGGCCCGAGCTTCGGGGAGATACCCCCGATGTGACGCGCTTTCTTACGACAGACTGTGATTCTCATCCGACATTGAATTCGATTTCAACACAATGTTATCGCATTGCATCAAGTATGCATCAAACTTCGTGCTGCTGCACGGTTTCTGCGCCGGAAGGCGGTAGGGCAGTGCTTTTGCACGATATGTTTTCACACATACGGGTGCATGCAGCATAACTGAAGTGTTATCCACATACAGGAGGTATTGTTATGAAAATCAGACCTTTATTCGACAGAGTTGTTATTAAGAGCTGCGAAGTTGAAGAAACCACCAAGAGCGGGCTCATCCTTACCGGAAACGCAAAGGAAAAGCCCCAGATGGCGGAAGTTATCGCAGTCGGCCCCGGCGGCGTTGTTGACGGCAAGGATGTCACGATGTCCGTAAACGTCGGCGACAAAGTTATCTATTCAAAGTACGCAGGCAATGAAGTCAAGCTCGACGGCGAAGAATACATCATCGTACGCCAGAGCGATATTCTTGCCGTTGTTGAGTAACACGACAGGACGCTGAGCATGATTCGATTCGGGATGCACCCGTTTCTGTCTGTTCAGGGGTTTCGGCAACTTTTAAATCTTTACTGAAAGGAAGTATTTTTTATGGCTAAACAGATAAAACACGGAGAAGATGCACGCCGCGCTCTTGAAGCGGGTCTTGACACTCTTGCAAATACGGTTAAAATCACTCTCGGACCCAAGGGTTGCAATGTTGTTCTTGAAAAGAAATACGGCGCACCGCTTATCACAAATGACGGTGTTACCATTGCGAAAGAGATCGAGCTTGAAGATCCGTTCGAAAACATGGGTGCACAGCTCGTTCGCGAAGTGGCTGCAAAAACAAATGACGTTGCAGGCGACGGCACAACAACAGCAACAATTCTTGCTCAGGCGATCGTCCGCGAGGGCATGAAGAACGTTGCGGCAGGCGCAAACCCCATGGTTCTCCGCAAGGGCATTGAAGCAGCAGTTGAAGAAGCCGTTGCAGGTCTTAAGGAAATCAGCAAACCCGTTTCCGGCAAACAGGAGATCGCACAGGTTGCCTCAATCTCCGCTTCCGACGAAAGGGTTGGCGCACTTATTTCCGATGCAATGGAAAAAGTCGGCAACGACGGCGTTATCACCATCGAAGAAGGCAAAACGATGAAAACCGAACTCAACGTTGTTGAGGGTATGCAGTTTGACAGGGGCTATGCTTCCGCATACATGGTAACAGATTCCGATAAAATGGAAGCTGTTCTTGATGATCCTTATATTCTTATCACCGAGAAAAAAATCAGCAACATCCAAGAGATTTTGCCCGTTCTCGAACCTATTGCACAGCAGGGCAAAAAACTGCTCATCATTGCGGAAGATGTTGAAGGCGATGCGCTTGCAACTCTCGTTGTGAACAAGCTTCGCGGCATTTTCACCTGCGTTGCGGTTAAAGCTCCCGGCTTCGGTGACAGGCGCAAGGAAATGCTCAAGGATATCGCAACCCTTACCGGCGGTGAAGTTATTTCCGAAGA
>CALAXO010000065.1 GCA_937894955.1 uncultured Clostridia bacterium | reverse complement strand
ATTTTTGCAATTCCGTTTGCGGAATTCCATCCCATTGCTGCAATCGCACCCTCGTTTAAAGACAGCGAATCATTCGGAACAACAAGCAGCGGATCGATTTTTTCCTGATAGCCAAGGCCGGTGCAGTCCGGGCAGGCACCGAACGGGCTGTTAAACGAGAACATTCGCGGCGACATTTCTTCAATGCTGATGCCACACTCATGGCAGGCAAATTTTTGAGAAAAAAGCAGCTCCTCCACACCGTCCTCAACGAGGACTCCCCCGTTTACAGCTGCTCTTTCAGCGGAAGTCTTTTCCCCTGCCGAATCCCGGTCGGGCAGAATATCAACCTTTGCAAGCCCGTCACCTAGCGCAAATGCCGCTTCCAATGAATCTGTAAGTCTTGAATCAATACCTTCCTTAACAACAAGGCGATCGATAACAACATCGATGCTGTGCTTGAGCTTTTTGTCAAGTTTGGGAACGTCATTGATATCGTAAACCGTACCGTCAATTTTAACGCGAACATAGCCGTCTTTTCGTATCTGTTCAAGCAGCTTAACATGTTCGCCTTTTTTTGCACGTATTACCGGCGCAACAATGAGTATTCTCGAACGCAGCGGGAGCAGTTTGACTTTATCAACCACCTGGTCTATGCTTTGGCGCGCAATCTCCCTTCCGCATTTTGGACAATGCGGAATGCCGACACGCGCAAAAAAAAGCCTCAGATAGTCGTAAATCTCCGTAACGGTACCGACTGTTGACCTCGGGTTGTTTGATGTGCTTTTCTGGTCAATTGAAACCGCAGGTGAAAGCCCTTCGATGTAATCAACATCGGGTTTGTCCATTTGACCCAAAAATTGGCGTGCGTATGTCGAAAGGGATTCAACATATCTCCGCTGCCCTTCTGCAAAAATCGTTTCAAACGCAAGTGAAGATTTTCCGGAACCCGAAAGTCCGGTAAAAACGATCAGTTTATTCCTCGGAACGGTCAGATCTATGTTCTTCAGGTTATTTTCACGTGCACCTTTTACTGTTATACAGTCTTTCATTCTGTTATTTCTCTTTTCCTGCGTGTTTCATTCAGAACACGAATTACTTTCTTGTTCTTCCGCGTGCCTTCTTTCGACTGCCGGGAGTTCCTGGTTTAGCTCCGCGTTTTGTCCCGGGCTTTGATGCGGAATTCGATACTTCATCCGACTTACCCTGCAATCTGTACAGTTCATCGCGAAGCATTGCGGCAGTTTCAAACTCAAGCTCCATGGCGGCACGCTGCATCTGTTCGGTCAGCAAGGCAATCTTCTCGGCTTTTTCATCATCATCCATTCCCGCCGCAGCATCTTCAACCGTTCCGGATATTTCTATTATGCCGTGAACGGCTTTCTTAATGCTCTTGGGGGTTATTCCGTGTTCAATGTTAAACGCCTGCTGCTTGGTCCGCCTGCGGTTTGTTTCATCAATCGTGCTTTGCATTGAGTCGGTTATCGTGTCCGCATACATGATAACATAGCCGTCAACATTGCGTGCTGCTCTGCCGACAGTCTGAATCAGTGAGGTTGACGACCGCAGAAAACCTTCTTTGTCGGCATCGAGTATAGCAACAAGCCCGACTTCCGGAAGATCCAATCCCTCTCGCAGCAGGTTTATGCCTACAAGAACATCGAATTCTCCGAGTCGAAGATCCCGAATGATTTCCATGCGCTCAATTGTGTCAATATCAGAATGCATGTAGCGCACCCTGATGCCGATCGAATCAAGATGTTCTGTCAGCATTTCCGCCATGCGTTTCGTAAGCGTTGTAACAAGTGTGCGATAGCCCTTGGCTGCATTTTTATTTACTTCGGAAATCAAATCATCAATCTGCCCTTTGACGGGACGAATGTAAATCTCCGGATCAAGCAGCCCTGTCGGCCTGATTATCTGCTCTGCAATGTTTGCTGCTCTTGCAAGCTCGTATTCGGCAGGAGTCGCGCTGACGCACACAAGCTGTTTTATGCGTTCTTCAAACTCTTCGAACTTCAGCGGACGATTGTCAAAAGCACTCGGAATACGGAATCCGTAATCGACAAGTTCGGTCTTGCGTGCAAGGTCTCCTCTGTACATTGCCCTTATCTGCGGAATTGTAACATGGGACTCGTCGATAATTGTCAGAAAATCATCGCCCATGAAATCAAGCAGCGTAAACGGCGGCTGTCCGGGTTTTCGCCCGTCAAAATATCTTGAGTAGTTTTCTATGCCCGAGCAATAACCTATTTCCCGCATCATTTCCATGTCATAAAGCGTACGCTGCTCAAGCCGCTGCGCCTCAACAAGCTTGTTTTGCGCTTTCAGCTCCTCAACGCGATTTTTCATATCCTGCTCAATCTGTTCAAGCGCAGATTCAATCTTTTCTTTTCCTGTCGCATAGTGCGTCGCAGGAAAAATCACTGCATGTGCAAGAGCCGCCGTATGAATTCCCGTGACGGCATTAACCTCGCTTAAGGATTCAATTTCATCGTCGAAATACTCGACCCGAACGGCTCTGTCATACGCATTCATCGGGAATATCTCAACAATATCGCCGCGAACGCGAAAAATGCCGCGGCTGAATTCATAGTCATTGCGCTGATACTGAATGTCAACGAGCCTTTTTATCAATGCTTCGCGGGGAAAGACTGCACCTTTGCGCAGTGATATGCTCATTCTCATGTATTCTTCCGGACTGCCCAAAGCATAGATGCAGGACACTGATGCAACGATAATAACATCCTTGCGTTCATTCAGCGAACACGTCGCACTGTGGCGCAGGCGGTCGATTTCCTGATTTATGTCCGCTGTTTTTTCAATGTAAGTATCAGAAGAAGCAATATACGCTTCCGGCTGGTAGTAGTCATAATACGAAACAAAGTATTCAACCGCATTATTCGGAAAGAACTCACGAAATTCCGAACAAAGCTGTGCCGCAAGCGTCTTGTTGTGCGCAATGACGAGTGTCGGCTTCTGCACGCGCTCGATAAGCTTTGCCATTGTGAATGTTTTTCCGGAGCCTGTAACTCCCAAAAGAACCTGAAGCTTGTCACCCGAAAGCACGCCGTTTGCAAGCGTATCGATTGCCTGAGGCTGATCGCCCTGCGGTTCAAAGGGCGAAACAACTTTGAATTCTGCCATAGTACAAACTCCCCTTGCTCAATCCGCTGAACCGGATTATGTACACGGTCGGCCAACCGCACTATGATTATACCACAGGAATTTTAAATGTGAAATACCTAATTGAAATGATTAAAACTTTATTTTCAAGTCAAATGTTCCGACTGTGCACACGGCGGCAGAACGTTGTTTGATACACAAGCATATTCCGGCATTACAGGAAAACATTTCGTTTGAAATTGTCAGCAAAAGCTGCTAATCTTTCTGTACGGCACATAAAAATACTGTGGAGGTTCCGAATGGAAGTGTTGTTTATTATATGGGCGGGAATCATTCCGCTTGTTCCGCTTATAGGTGTTCAACTGTTTAAGCAGCGCTGTGACAAAAGGAAAGCTGCTGTCTGCCGCTTGCTTTTTTTCGGGCAAGCGATTCTTTCACTTGCATACATAGCTGTGTATTTCGGTATTATCGGCTGACAGTATTCTGAGCAGGCATTCGGTGAGATTGCTGAAGAAGCAATCCGCTGCATCGATTGCGTCGATTTGTTTGCCCGGAGTTTGTTTGGCAAGGCAGCAATTGCAAAGGGACCGACCGCTGCGCGGACAGCCCCTGATGCTTTATTATTCAGGATACTTATGCTTGCCGGGTTTTACTCGTGAACATCGCAAGCACGGTCTTTTTCTGCAAGTGCATCAGCTGCGGTCAGATGTTTTTTGAAAATAAAGTTGTACAATGCCTGACCTACAGCAGTGCAGATTATAACGGATGTTACAGCCTCGATGATTCCGTTCAAAGTAACGACACCGAGCATCATCTTGAACAGAGCATCCGCTGTTGCTGCTCCGAACTGTGCCATACATGCATCTTTTGCAAACAGATAGAAAGCTCCGAGGAAGAGGATCGTGTTTGTAATTGTTCCGACAAAGGCGGCGACCGCCATGCTTGAAATTCGAGTTTTGTCAAACTTGTTAAAAAGCGTGTACACCGCACGGGAAGCAACTCCGATCATGACTCTCGGTACAATAAGGCAGATAATCATAAGCCAGACAGTTTTTAATCCGCCGGCATTCATGATTATCATTGCAAACGCATCGGGTTCAGTGAAGCATTTAATGACGGATGTCAAACCGAAAACGAGACCGAAAAACATCCCGCCCTTAAATCCGAGAAAGTAGGACGCAATGATAACAGGAACCTGAATGATGACGATCGCCGCAACGCTTGTCGGGATAAACCCAAGCCCGGGCACAAATGCCATGATGAGCATAATGGCAAGAAACAGCGCGTAAGTCGTCAGGACTCTTGTGTTGAGTGATTTCATAATCATCCTCCGGCACATTTATTTTGCTGCGGGTATTATAGCCGAAAATTCTTTGCTTGGCAACATGCAAAGAACACGTATATCCGGAAAAGATCCGTTTCGGGTTCTTGCCGCTCAACATTCGATTCCGGTTGATTTTTCGAAACCCGTCGGGCTGCCCGTTTAATTTCCGAATTGTGCAGTAAAAGCCTAACGGACGAGCAATGCGGCAGCTTGCATGTTCAAGTGCGCGACGTGGTTTCTTTTGCAGGAAAACTTTTTATAAAAAAACGTTTTATGCAAAAGAAAAAATATCGCCGCAAGCGTAATATATAATACTACCGCCAATATATTGGCTGATTCTACTTTATTTACGGACGAAAATCAACTATAATAGGGTTTGAACAAAAAAGATTGAGCAATTTCGGCCTTTCAGAATGTTGTCGTGATGTTTCCGACAGCCGCTGACCGGATAAGAATTGCTCTAACCATATTCCGAAGGAGGAAAAAGAATTGAAAAAACTTTTGCTTGGCAATGAAGCTATTGCAAGAGGTGCTTACGAAGCAGGCGTTCGCGTTTCAAGCGCATATCCCGGCACGCCCAGCACCGAAATCAACGAAAACGTTGCGACTTATCCCGAAATTTACTCCGAATGGGCTCCCAACGAAAAGGTTGCCGTAGAGGTTGCTCTCGGTGCAGCCGTAAGCGGTGCACGCAGCCTTGCATGTATGAAACACGTCGGTTTGAATGTTGCAGCCGATCCGTTCTTCACAGCAACCTACACCGGCGTTAATGCAGGCATGGTCGTTGTTGTTGCAGACGATCCCGGCATGCATTCATCCCAGAATGAGCAGGATACCCGTATGCTTGCCCGCGCATCCCACGCACCGGTTCTTGACCCTTCCAACAGTCAGGAATGCAAGGATTTTCTTAAGCTTGCTTACGAAATCAGCGAAAAATACGACACTCCCGTCATTCTCCGTGTCACCACCCGCATTGCACATGCAAGAACCCTTGTTGAACTCGGCGAACGAGTTGAAGTTCCCCTTCGCGAATACAAGCGTGACATCAAGAAATACGTTTCAATGCCCGCAAACATGATCGCGCGTCATCTCTATGTTGAAGAGCGCGAAAAGAAACTTGCCGAAGATGCCAACACTCTTCCCATTAACCGTATCGAATGGGCGGACAGAAAAGTCGGCGTTATCACAAGCGGTGCAGCATACAACTATGTAAAAGAAGCAATGCCCAGGGCATCCGTGTTGAAACTCGGTCTTGCGTACCCCATGCCCCGCAAGCTCATCGAAGAGTTCGCAGCAGGCGTTGACACCCTCTATGTAATCGAGGATATGGAGCCCTTCTATGAGGACACCATCAAGTCTTGGGGCATCAAGTGCAGCGGCAAAGATCGCACCGGTGTTCAGGGTGAGCTTTTTGCGCGCAAGATTGCAAACAAGTTTAACGGCGAAGAGGAAGCAGGTCCCATGAACACTCAGGGCATTCCCATGCGTCCCCCCGTACTCTGCCCCGGCTGCCCTCACAGGGGTCTTTATTACGTACTCGGCAAGCTCAAACTCACGGTTTGTTCCGATATCGGCTGTTACACTCTCGGCGCACTGCCTCCTCTCAACGGAGTTGACACATGCGTCTGTATGGGTGCATCCATCGGAATGGCACACG
>CALAXO010000064.1 GCA_937894955.1 uncultured Clostridia bacterium | reverse complement strand
GCAATCGGTTCTCCGCTTGCCGTTGACAAGCCGATACACGATGACGTTGAAGCCGTTATGCAAATGCGTGAGAAACTCAACCGCAGCACTGCCAACGGTGACGCCATGATCGGAATCACCCAAAACGATGAACAAGGACGTGCATACACCGCTCAGCTTATTATTCCGATTCTTGCCGCAGGCGATGCGATCGGTGCAGTCATGCTTCTTTCAAAAGAGCCCGGCGCGGTAATCTCCCCGACAGACGTTAAGGTTGCGGAAACCGCCGCAAGCTTTATGGGTAAGCAGCCGGAAAACTGAGCGGATTCAAAATCAAATTCGCTTTTTCAGCCAAAAAGCTCACGCCCGCGAATTATGCTATTCGTTATAAACCGGCGAAGCATCATGAAGCGGGCGGCTGAGCAATTGATGAAAAGTATTCTTCAATCGTCCAATCCGGAAGGCGTACAATGCGGTTCAGCAGAGTTATGCCATTGTATGAAGAGCCGAACTCATTCACTCCGTTGCCGTAAACCGCAATCATTATCCCTTCCGAACAGCTTTCCTCTGCATCCTCGCTGCCGCTGCACAACGCTGCAAAGCACGGCTCATCAAGCATCAGGTTTTGACAAACAAGTTTTTTGCAGACATGCACAAAGGTTCTGCACGGAACTCCGAATGATTCGAACATCCTCATGCGCTCCGCATTCAAAGCGGCGCAAAAACTAACTTCATCTTCGCAATCCGAAAACCTGCCGGCCGGTTCCGCAATTCCGGCTGCAAGTGCATTTCTGAACTTCTCAGAAGATTTCATTCGCTTGCACAATGATTCATCTGCAGTAAAAACTCCGCGCATTCCGTGCTGCCGCAAAATATCGGTTATCGTTTCGAATGCGCCGCAGTTTTCAAAAAAAAGCATTATATATCCGCCCGAGGCAGGGAGACTTCCCGAACGGATATCCGCAGGCAAAAGCGCGGCAAGCCCCATCTCCTTCATATAATCCAAATCCGTTTTAAGCAGTTCCGCACCGTCACCGTTCTCAATGTTCAGATAGGAAACAGCATAAAAGCCGTCGTTTGCCGGCAATACCGATGCGGGTAGAATTCCGTTGCTGCGCACACCGCCAAACACCGTTGCCGCCAGCACTGCGGCAAGAATCGCAATTGAAAATGCTGCACTTTTAAGTCTGCGTTTCATTTTCGTACATATTCCTCCTCCGTTTTCACATGGATTTGTGCCGTCATGCACACATTCGGCTTGATTTCAAAACTCATTTCATTATAATATTATGCGGATGGTTTTATTCCCGTTTCGGCCACCGCATGCGTATTAATGCCGACCGCCTAAAGCTGAAGGATTCAAACCGCCCGCAATGAGCTTTCGGCTTAAGAGAATTTGTTTGAGCGGTTTGTCTGCATAATATTGAAACTCTCTCGAAATGCTCTCTTGAAATACGATTTTGACGGAGGAAATGTATATGAGATGCAGCTGCAAGAACTGCGGTGTATATATGATTCAATCCGAGGATTCACACCTCGGCTGCGTTTGCCCGGAATGCGGAAATCGCTGCACGGCCTGTCTCGGCACGAACAGCGTTATGGATCGCGAGGCCGTGCGTGCATTGAAGAGCAATCCGCTGCTTGCCGATGCAATGCTTAACAGAATTATGGAACCGGAATTTGAAGATGAGGAGCTGGACTGATAGTTTTTTGCCGTATCCGCCCCGCTCCGTTTATCGCCTGCTGCCCATGCATTTTGCCTGCGGAAGCAGGCTGCTCAATTCAGGATCGTTCCGATTCTGCCATTATGCCGTAAGGGTTCGATTTTATGAATTCTATGGCCTTTTGGCGCATATGTTCGGGTTCGATTATTTCGACTTGGGAAAGATACTGCATTGTCCAATAAATAACGCCTTGGGGTGCAGCTTTAAATTTTGCAATGAAATGCCTGTCGTCAAGCTTGTAAATGCGCAGGCTTTTGCCGAACTTGTCGATGATTCCGCCGATCGCTTCGTTTTTGCATTTTAAAACAATTTGCTCCGGTTCTCCTGAAAAAGCATATACAAGCTTGCGAACCGAATCAAGGTTCACGGCCGAACGCGCAACGGCAAGTTTTTTATCGGTTATTGATATATTCTGCATCAGATCAATTCGATAGT
>CALAXO010000063.1 GCA_937894955.1 uncultured Clostridia bacterium | reverse complement strand
TCACGACAGCAGCTTCACCGATCAGTATAAGCGTGAAGCTCAGTCCATCGCGGACTGCACGGGCGGCGACTACCTGCTCATTCAGAGCACATCGGCGACCGGTCCCGCAATCGCTGAAAATTTCCCGAATAAAGGCGTTGTATTTTTTGACAGCCACGGCACCCAGTCCGGCACTTCTTCCTATCTCTGCCTGACAACAAGTTCCGGCATCACTCAGGAAGATTACAACAACGGTTGGGCGGTTTACGCCGGCAGTGCCGCATATATCGACGGCCGTTATATTGAACACCACACCCCCGCGCCCCTTGCAAACTGTATGGTTTGGATGGCAATTTGCGAAGGTATGAAGCGCAGCGGCCAGGGCACCACCGGTGCAGCACTGCTCCGCGCGGGCGCAGGCGTTGTTTACGGCTATTCTCAGAGCGTCACTTTCGCAGGCGACTATGTGTACGAAGAGACTTTCTGGAACCTTATGAAGGATTTTGAAAACCCCGCCACCGTTGCGGAAGCTTTTGCTCAAATGGTTGAAGAACACGGTGTGCACGACGTTTACGGCAATGCATACCCCATCGTTATGAGCGATGTTGACGATTTCCCCGCGAACCCTGACAGTGCGCAGACCGTCAACAGCACATGGAAACTCTGGGGCAGCTTCCCCCTTGTTGACCTTACGGGATTCAGCCTTGACATCACGAGTGCGGCTATCAAAATGGCGCAAACCGTGAACGTCAATATGTCCCTTGTTCCCGAAAATGCAAACAACTATGTCACAACATGGACGAGTGCGGACGAATCCGTTGCGATCGTTGAACCCTATGCAGGCAGCAGATGCAGAGCCGTCATCACCGGCATGGGCCGCGGCGAAACCGAAATCACTTGCTCCGTCAGCGTGAACGGCAGCATTATCGGAACCGAAACCGTTTCCGTTTCCGTAACTCCCGATGAAACCCTTGCCGAAGCCGTCAATGTTGAAGGCGGAAACCTTGAATTCGGCACGAGTGCGGAATACAGCTTTGTTCCCGTGACGGAGGGAGACAGGCTGATTGCAAAAACCAACAATGCAGGCATCGGCAACACCACCGCCGTGCTGCTCACAACTATCCGCATGGCGGAAGGCGACACACTTTCGTTTGACTATTTTTACAGCAGCGAAACCGATTACGACTACTATTATTTCAAGGTTAACGGTGTTGAATACCAGAAGTATGCCGACACGAATATGACCGGATTCAACAGTTATACCTTCACCGCACCCGAGGCGGGACTGTATCACTTTGAATGGAGCTACGTTAAGGACGAACTTACCGACGGCGGCAGCGACTGCGTCAAAATCGACAATGTTGCTTTCTCCGGAACAGGCGCGCCCGAAGAACCGCAGCTGAGTCTTATCGGTATCACGGCAACGGTGCCCGATGTCCGCATTGGCGAACGCATTGAAGTTTCTTTCGACTGCGCACCCGTTGCATGCGGCGGCACGCAGGTAGTTCACAGCGGCACGATCGCCGTCACTACCCCCGCTATTATGGCATCGCTCGAACACACCGTTATCCCCGGTGATATCCTTGAGCGTATCGAAGCCGCCGGCGGATATTACGAAATCGAAGCCGACATTATTTTTGCCGACCGTTACGCTTTGATTCAGGGTTACTACATATCCTTTGAATGTGAAGCGGGCGTCGAAATGACCGGAAATCTTCTTACCGTCAGCGCAGACATGCCCGAAACATGGGAAGGTTCACTGCCTGCCGTAAACCATGCCGGCATTCTCTCTGCGGAGATCTATCATCATGCCAACGGCCGTGATTACGAAGTTCCGACAGTTCTCACCAACTGCCCGTTCAACATTCTTCCCGCAATGGGCGATGTTAACCTTGACGGCAGCATTACCATTGCGGACGCACTCGAAGTAATGCGTCACTCAATCGAAGTGCTCACACTTGAAGGTGCAGCTCTTGATGCCGCCGACATGAACGGCGACGGCGTTGTCGGCCTTCCCGATGCAATCCTTATCGCAAGGATAGCAATGGGTCTGTAATATCTTCTGATTCTATATCTTTTGCTTTCGGTTAATAAACCGGAACCGGGGCAGCCGATGAACAGTTTTGCTTATTGTCAGAATTGTTTCTCGGCTGTTTTTGCATAAATCACGCTTTTTTGATTATTCAAGAATTATAATTTTATTCCTTTCGTGTCTTTTGTTTAAATGTTGACTTCCCGCGCGAAAAATGATATAATAGATTGCGCCTAAACGGGCGACTTGACATAGTCTTAAGTTTTATTTGAGAACTATGTTGAAGAATTTTTCAGGAGGAAAAGAAATGAAAACCCGTAAGTTCCTTTCTCTTGCGCTTGCACTCATCATGGCTTTCGCAATGATTCCCGTTGCTTCTCTTGCAGAGAATGTTGACGGTCTCGTTAACGAAGCAGCAGCAATGCGCAAACTCGACAACGCTTGGGCGGCACTCGATGCAGCCGAAGCAGACGCTCTTGCTCAGGGCATGAGCCGCACCGAGGTTATCAATGCAGTTTACACCGCTGCACTGAACCTCAACACCGTTGATAAAGACAGCTTCTCCGACTTCACGAAGGACGGCTTCTACTTCACCGTTGACGGCATGTATTGTGCATACAACTACAGGCTCCGCAATGAACTCGACAAAGTTACCGAGCCCGCAAACGACGGTATTTTCACCGTCAAGGGCAGCGGCAGCAATGCAGAAATGAAGAATGCCGAATCCCCCAACGTTCTGCTTATCGGACCGTACTACGGCTATGACTCCAGCTTCGACGATTCCTATAGGAACGCAACTCAGCCCATTGCGGAAGCAACCGGCGGCGATTGGGAACTCATCCAGGGTCACGCTGCAACCGGCCCCGCAATCGTTGAAGCATTCCCCGATTACGGCTCCGTTTTTGTTGACAGCCACGGCACCGCAAGCGGTTCTTCCACCTATATCTGCCTCACTACCAGCGAAGGCATCACTCAGGAAGACTACAACAACGGCTGGGCAGTCAATGCAGGCGGCGCAGCATACATCGACGGCCGCTACATTCAGCATCATCTCAACGGTGCGCATATCAGCAACCCGTTCGTATGGCTCGGCATCTGCGAAGGCATGAAGCTCAGCGGTCACGGCGTCACGGCTAATGCACTCCTTGAAGCAGGCTGCGGCGCAGTTTACGGTTACTCCCAGAGCGTAACCTTTGTTGCCGACCTCACCATGTACCTCCCCTCCTTCACCGGCTCCCTTATGGAAGGCGCAACCGTTGCGGATGCATTCCAGACCATGAAGGATGAATACGGCGTACCCGATCCCAGGGGCGATGCTTACCCTATCATCGTAAGCCCCGTTGACCCCTATCCCGCAAATCCCGACAGTGAACAGACCGTTTACTGCGAATGGATGCTTTTCGGCAACCAGGAACCCATTGACATCACCGGCTTCAGCCTTGACACCGAAAATGCTGATATCTACGTCGGCAAAACTGTTTCCGTAAACTTCAACCGCATTCCAGAAAACGCCAACAACTACGAACTCGTTTGGACCAGCTCCGATGAATCCGTTGCTTCCGTCACCGGCAACAAGCGCAAGGCAACCATTCTCGGCGTCGGCGCAGGCAATGCAGCCATCACTTGCACGGTTATGGTAAACGGCGAAGTTTTCGGCACCGCAAACATTGCAGTCACCGTTAACGTTGACACCACCCTCATGGAAGCACTGAACGTTGAAGGCGGCACACTTCAGTTCGGAACAAGCGAACCCTACGGTTTCGAAGCAATCACCGAGGGCGACCGCTACCTTGCAAAGTCCAACAATGCAGGTCAGCACAATTCCACCGCAACCCTCACCACCACCGTTCAGATGGCAGCGGGCGACACTCTCACCTTCGACTACTACTACAGCAGTGAAAGCAACTATGACTGGTACCGCTTCAAAGCAAACGGCACCGAAGTTCAGAAGCTTTCCGGCACCGCCAACAGCACATGGGCAACCTACACCTACACCGCAGCTTCCGACGGCGCATACACCTTTGAATGGTCCTTCAGCAAGGACGGAAGCCAGAACAGCGGCAATGACTGCGTCAAGATTGACAACGTTGCTTTCTCCGGTGATGCAGGCTCTGCAGACGGCGATGTTGACGGCGACGGCATCGTATCCGTTTCCGACGCACTGCTCGCAATGCGCGGCGCAATGGGTACCATCACCCTCACCGCAAGCCAGCTCGCACATGCTGACCTCGACGGCGACGGCACCGTTACCGCATCCGAGGCTCTTGCTATCATGCGCACGGCAATGAACGGCTGAAAAGCTAAACAGTCATGATGCATGAGCAAACGCCTGTGCATCATGAAAAAAATTAAAGGCGGCCGCCGCAGCTCGTTTGGGCTGCGGCGGCTGTTTTGGATATTCTGCTTGAAATATTTGCCGTATTTTGCCTTCGGCGGTTTTGTATACATAACTTTATATCTTGGTTTTAATCCTTGTTTATCCATTTTTTATATTTCATTAGTTAATCGTAAAGCATTTTTTAGCCTTTTCGGTGCGGTTATATAATATCGCAATTCGGCTATTTTTCCTTGACATTCACTTTTGAGATGGTAAAATAAAAGGTGTGTCGGCACAGCCGATGCAATGTACCGTTTCGAACGCGATTTCAGGGTCGTGTCCGACGGCACGAAAGAAATATTTCAGGAGGAAAAGAAATGAAAACCCGCAAATTTCTGGCACTTGCGCTTGTGTTGATCATGGCTTTCGCAATGATTCCCGTTGCTTCTCTTGCAGAG
>CALAXO010000062.1 GCA_937894955.1 uncultured Clostridia bacterium | reverse complement strand
TACTGGCAAAAAATCGTTTAACAGGCGGCGTCGGAGCGTTCGTATCCGGAATAATTGCCGGATTGTTTGCTTCGCACTGCGCGCTGCCGATCGTTTTTGCTTTGATGGCGATTGCAGCTGATGCGGGCGGCGGGAATGTTCTGTTTGGATTTATGCTTTTGCTCCTGTTTTCGGCAGGGCACGCAGTGCTGTCAGTGGCGGCGGGAACAAGCGTTGTCTTTGTTCAAAGATTAACTTCAAATGCAAAATATGAAAAAATCAGCAGAATAATTCGCATTGTACTCGGCATAATCATCATGCTTGTCGCGCTTTATCTCGCGTATGAGGGTCTGACGGAGTGCCTTGCACATAATGCGGTGTAAGAAAGTATCGGTTTAAGGTATAAAACAGGCAGAACAAACCCGTGCTGCCGACGGGGGAAAGAGATTTAAAAAGATGTATTCCGCAAATTATAATGATTCGGTAAGCGAAACAGCAAGAGCTTGGGCGGAGATCGATCTCGGTGCGCTTAAGCATAATTTTGAATATGCGAAAAAACGTTCCGACCGCAGGGTTATATGCGTTCTGAAAGCGGATGCGTACGGACACGGCGCGGTTAAATGCGGGCAATTCCTTCAGCGGAACGGAGCCGAAATGTTCGCGGTTGCGGCGTTGAGCGAAGCTGTCGAACTGCGCGAAAACGGCATCACGATTCCGATCCTGATACTCGGTTACACCGCTCCCGAATATGCCGAAATCCTCAGCAGGCTGAATCTCGAACAGACCGTTGTGGACGAAGCGCATGCTGCTGCGCTGAATCGTGCTGCAGGCAGTCTCGGGGTGAAGGTGATGGTTCATATCGCACTTGACACGGGTATGTCACGCATAGGCATATTCGCCCAGAGCAACCACTCCGAGGCTGTTGAGGCGGCGGAGCGCATTTATCACATGGAAAACCTTGACACTGTCGGAATGTACACGCATTTTGCCGTTGCGGACGACCCTTCGCAAAAGGCCTTCACCGATTTTCAATACGACAATTATCTTGCCGTTTTTAACGGGCTTGCCGCGCGCGGCATTCGAATCAAAAACTGCCATGTAAGCAACTCTGCTGCAATATTGACGGATGTGAAGCATTTCGATTCCGTTCGCGAGGGAATTATGCTTTACGGCATGTATCCCGACAGCGAACCGGTCGAGAACGGCCCGCTGAAGCCGGTTATGACGCTTAAAGCGCGCGTTTCACAGGTTCGAAATCTGCCCAAAGGCGCAACCGTGAGCTACGGAAGAACATATCGCGCCGAGGAAGGCATCACAAGTGCCGTAATTCCTGCGGGGTATGCGGACGGCTATCCGCGCAGGCTTTCAAACATGGGGAAAGTTTACATAAACGGAAAAGCATACAGCCAGATCGGGCGCATATGCATGGATGTCTGCATGGCGGATGTAACCGGCGGCGATGTGCGGCAGGGTGATGAAGCGATACTGTTCGGGCGGGGCGGCATGAGCATTGAAGACGTGGCTCAAATTGTCGGAACCATAAACTATGAACTGACCTGCCTTGTCACCGAGCGTGCAAACCGCGTTTATGTCAACGGCTGAAAATTTAATTAAAAATTAATGCTGAAATCGATATTTTGGTAAAATAACACTTGACAAAAGAATATAAATGCTGTAACATAGCATTAACGAAGACTGCTGCATCGGAATGCGTGCAAGTTTTTTCCTCTTGACAGGGCAGAAAGCCGCACTTATCTTCAAAAAACGGCATTGCTTAAGTTTTTATTCGTTTTCCGAGCGGCTGACCCAAAGTGCTTTAATTCAATTTGTTTCAGATTACAAACAGATTAAAATTAAATTTTGTCGGGGGCAATATGGATTTTGACAGTTCGCTCTACGAAGCTGTAAAGGCAATAATAAATGAATGGGATCCCCATGGGCTTTTGTCCTGCTGCGCACCGACCGATGAATTTGAGGCCGAGGCGGCAATGATAGCGGTGCGGATTGAACCCAATATGAACGTTCGGCAGATTTCGGCTGTTATAAGCGATGTATTCAACGCTCAGTTTGCGGACGGAGCAATAACGGAGCGCAAATGCCGCGCACCGGCAAGGCGGATTTTTCGCAGCATTAAAGAGCTGAAGTGCGGAAAAGTTCCTGCCGCAACTGTGTGCAGGCACAATAAGCAAAGATAAATCTATGAAAAATTAAAAACCACTTAAGTCGTTTGCAGAACACACAAAAGAGCGGCGGTGCAGCTTTGTGCATCGTCGCTCTTAAATTTCAGCCGGAAAGGGGCGTGCGGTCCGACTGAACGGAATTGAACAGTATGACGGCGTTATGCCGGCTGAACAGTATCTTTTTTGTAATATTGTGCCTGAGCATTCCAAAGTTCAAAGTATTTGCCGCTTTCGTCCGCAAGCAGGTCGGAATGGGTGCCCTGCTGAATCACGCTTCCGCTGTCAAACACGGCGATCTCATCACAGAATTTGCAGGAGGAGA
>CALAXO010000061.1 GCA_937894955.1 uncultured Clostridia bacterium | reverse complement strand
GATTGAAAACTATATTTTGAAGGATGATGCAAACGGCATCATGCGGAACAGCGGGGAGCAAAAGGATGTACAGGCTCGGCTTTGATATCGGCGGAACGCATATCGCCTGCGGTATAATAAATGATGAAACATTCGAAATCGTCGGAAAGGATGCCTGCGCATTTTTCCGCGGTCAATCTGCGGAAAAAACGGCACAGTGCATGGCGGAATTGGCAAAAAACACTGCCGCACGGTGCGGAACGGACTTTCAACAGATTGAAACCGTCGGCGTCTGCATACCGGGAAGTATCGATGCGCAGAACGGAACGGTTGTTAACGCCTATAACCTCGGCTTTCATAATGTTCCGTTTCGGCAAATTGTTAAAGAAACATTTAACAAGCCCGCTGCAATGCTGAACGATGCGGATGCGGCAGCTCTTGCGGAACACAGACTCGGGGTGCTGCGCGGAACTCGGAATTCACTGCTTGTAACGCTCGGAACAGGTTTTGGCGGAGGAATAATTCTGAACGGAGAAATCTTCTGCGGCGGAAGAGGTTCCGGAGTTGAACTCGGTCATATACAAATGGATATGCATGGTGAAAAGTGTACCTGCGGCAGGCGCGGGTGCATTGAAACGCTTTGCGCGGCATCGCGGCTTACACGGGACGCGCTTCGCCTTGCGGAGAAAAAGAAACAAGCGGGTGATAAGCTCGGTGAAACGCTGCACGATGCCGGCACGCTTATTGCAGCGGCAAGGGCGGGGGATATTGAATGCACGGAGGCGTGGAATCGCTATCTTGATGATCTGTCGAATGCGCTTGTGTCGCTTATCAATATTCTTGATCCCGAAATAATTGCCGTCGGCGGCGGTGTGAGCGGTGCGGGGGATTTTCTCATCGTTCCGCTGAATGAACGGGTTGCAAAAGGCAGCTTTTTCAAAAAACCGACGCCTGTCGTAAAAGCTCTGCTCGGCAATGATGCCGGGCTTGCGGGTGCAGCTCTGTTCGGCGCCGAAACAAGTCCGCATCGGTGAGCTGTTAATTAAAAGTCAAGCGAATTCAATTCAGAGGAGGAAAACATATGTCAATCATGGTATCTGTATTTGTGCCGGACGGAATCGTCATGGCGGCGGACAGCCGGCAAACGGTCGGAATCACGGCAGTGAAGCCCGTGGACGGTGCTCAGGGCACGGAAACACGCATTCTGAACCGAATGAACCGGCCGGGGCAGCCGGGGTTCCCTGCAGGAACGATCATATCCCAATCGGACAACGCACAAAAAATAATGCTGCTCAGCAAGGTTAAGGTGGGCATATCCGCCTGCGGCATCGGTATTCTTGACGGAAAAAATGTTTCGGATTATATCCGCACGTTTGAAATCAATGAACTCACATCGACGGATGATGTCACGAGCGTTGCCGAAAAACTGCATAAATATGCATTTAAATACTTTCCGCAGGTCAATTTCTTTGTTTGCGGCTACAAAAACGATGAACCGTTTGTGTACATTGTAAACAAGGAAATTAAGCGCAGCAATATTGAAAACGGCAGAATGCGCTACGCTTCCATCTGGTCCGGAGAGCAGGCGGCAATAACAAAACTTCTCAACGGCAATCCGCCGATGATGATAAACCATGTGCTCATGCCGCTTAAGGATGCAATCGACTTTGCGGATTTTCTTGTTGATGCAACGATAAAATCGCAACGTTTCGAAATGAAGCCCGCAACATGCGGCGGCGATACAGACATTCTTGTACTCACAAAAGACGATTCATTCTGGTTCCGCCATAAGGTCTATAAGCCCGGAAGATGAGCCGATTCCGATTTCGGAACAACAAAAACCATGCACCCCGTACCGCAGCGGAGTGCTGTTTTATATATTAAACTCCTTGCATTCGTTTGTCCTTTTTTATTTGCGGCGGAAATAGACTTTAGATATGAAAAGAACGAACGGAAAAGCCTTATCGGTAAACAATGCAAAGCGGCGTATAGGCATAAACGCCCGCCGTGTTATAACGCTGACGCTGTCGAACCTTGCGCTTCAGGCTCTCGGGTTTGTGTACAGAATGATGCTTACGGATTGTGCGGGAACAACCGCACTCGGCGTGCAATCGCTTGTGATGCAGATTTATTCAATTGCGGTCTCCGTCTGCATATCCGGGCTCAATGTTGCGGTCATCACCGTTGCTGCGCGGCTGAATGCAGCGGGGGGACGGGGCATTCGCACCCTGACGCGCTGTGCACTGCTTGCGTTCTGCATGCTGTTTCTGCTTTCTGCCGTTCCTGCGTTTATGCTGCGCAGGCCGATCGCACTCCGCCTCATAGGCGACTGCAAAACGGAGGGTGCGATACCGCTCGTTTTGGTATGCATATTCCTGACGGGAACGGAAAACATCCTGAAATCCGTGCATATTGCGGCGGGACGCGTTCGCACGACCGCTCTCAGCGAGATAACGGAACAGACGGCGCGGTTCCTTCTTGTTTGGCTGCTGTTGAAAAGCTTTGCGGCTAACAGTGCTTTTGCAATGCAGGGCGAACCGAGTTTCAGCGTGAAGCTTATAATCACGGGTATGGTGCTGAGTGAGTTTTTCAGCGTCGGATTCCTTTCCGTATCGTATTTCAGAACATTTGCAAAGGAAGAACGAACGTCTGCGGATGCACGGCCCGCTGCGGGGAGGTTTTCGGCACTGCTTTCGGAGCTTTGCGAAATACTGCTGCCGGCCGCATTGACAAGCGTCCTCGGAACGGTTTTTTCATCGGCTGCCGCGCTGCTGCTTCCGGGGCGGCTGTATGCTGCCGGCTATTCGCGTGAAGCGGCATTGCAAACAATCGGCGTGCTCAACTCGGTTGCGGTTCCGCTTGTTGTGCTGCCGATGGCTTTTGCGGGTGCGGTTGCGGCTGTGTGCATGCCGGCTGTTTCTGCGGCAGTTCAAAACAACAACAAAAATCTGCATAAAATCGTCAAAAAATCAGTAGGTGTACTGACTTTTGCCGTTGCGGCGAATCTTTTGCTGCTGCCGTTTCTGAAGAAATTGTCCGCACTGCTCTTCGGAATCGTTCCGGATTGGGGCGTGTTTATTCTGCTGACGCTGAAATTCTGCATAATACATTTTCAAATAGTAACAACAGCGATACTGAACGGCTTAAAGGCGCAGAAAATTGTGCTTGCGTATACCGTTTTGAGTGAGGGGCTGCAATTGATTTTGATTTATCTGTTTGCTGCGCTCCCGCAGCTGCATATCTACGGCTGCCTTGCCGCAATGGCCGCGGGGGAAGGGCTGAGACTTGCCTTAAGTGTGAAAAAAATCAGAATGCTGCTGAACGAAGATGTGAAGAATGCGGAGCGGAGAGTGCTGCCGCAATAAAGCTGAACTTAAACAACAAAGCCGAGCCGCCGCATTGTGCGCAGTGCCGGGGAATGCGGCGATTCGGCTGCCGTTTTAACTAAGCGGAAAAAACAGGGTTCTTTTTCGCTGCAACTCTTAAAATGCTTCCGGGTGCAACGGGTTCACTGCATCCGATGTACAAATTTTGACAGGGATGCGGCGCACTCTGCTGCACCTCGCCTTCTTCGCTGCGTATGCCGTTCACACGGAATGCGCGGGCAACATCTTTGGGCGCAAGAATATGCAGCTCATCGCCGTCAAAGAAACGGTTGCGCTGTTCAACATGAGCAATTTTGTGTTCCGCATCATAGTCAAGCACAACGGCGGCAATTGCATAATCCTGAATATAGCCGCCTGATTCCGGTGCCATGAGCGGAGCTTTTGAACCCATTGCATCGTTGTCAAGCATGAAGCCTGTTGTGTACGGACGGTGACTGATTCGGTTCAGTTCGTTCATAACAAGCTCCGTATCGCATCCGTCCAGTGCCATGCGATAGGCGTTCACGACTGTTGCAACGTAAAGGATGGATTTCATTCTGCCTTCGATTTTAAGGCTGATAATGCCTGAATCGATAACTTCATTTAAGTGCTCCGCCATGCACATATCGCGTGAATTAAGAATAAAGCTCCCTTTCCTGTCCGCAGCAACGGTGAAATATTCGCCGTCCTTGCCGCGTTCGCGAATTTCATATGACCAGCGGCAGGGCTGAACGCATTCGCCGCGGTTGCTGTCGCGCCCGTCGATATAATTGCTGAAAAGACATCTTCCGGAGTAGCTCACGCACATTGCACCGTGAACAAATGCTTCAAGTTCAAGGGTTTCGGGCAGTTTGCGGCGCATTTGTGCAATCTGCGAAAGCGTCAGCTCGCGCGCCAACACAATGCGTTCAATGCCCTGCTCGTGCCAGAACAGCGCAGCTTCGGAATTGAGAGTGTTTGCCTGCGTGCTCAGATGAAGCGGAAGGTTCGGTGCAACACGTTTTGCAATTCGGATTACGGATGGGTCATTGATGATGAGTGCATCCGCGCCTGCTGCATCAAGTGCTGCAATCGTGTCGGGCAGATTTTCCAAATCTTCATCACGCATAAACGCATTCACGGTGACGTAAACCTTCACATTGCGTTCGTGCGCATATCTGACGGCCTCCGCAACCTGTTCAAGCGTAAAATTATCCGCAAGGTTGCGCAGCGAGAACGCGGTTGTTCCGAGATATACGGCGTCCGCGCCGAATTGAATTGCGGTCATGAAACGTTCCCGGTTGCCCGCCGGGGCAAGGAGTTCAATTTTTCTTTGTTTATCAGCCATATTTCACCTGTTGTTCAGTTTGTTGAAGTATAAAAATAACAATGAAATTAATCATACGTTTTCGCTTATCACGGAGCGAAGAAAGCGATACATCGGCGTGAGTGCGGAAAACTCGTCCGTCAGCACATCAAGGATGTTCGACGGCGCGATAAGCGCGCCGACCCCGGGAATTGTCTTCATCCACGCAAAAGTCTTAACGTTCAGATAGGGTTTCAGCTCAGCGGGTGCATCGGGGAATCTGTCGCGTCTGTAGCTTTCGCAGCTGTAAATAAATCCGCGCGCTTCAAGCGAATGTGCAAGCTCGAGAAATTTCATCGGAGCGGCAAGTATCTTTTTTCGATATGCTGCCATGAATGCAGGAGTTGATGAATAAAACCCGCAGCCGTAATCGTATCGGTGCGGCGTGATTTCAAACCAGAGCGTGCAGCCTTCGCTTATGCGCGTGCGCGGATATCTGAACCCGATCCACATGTGATCCCGATAAGGAGACTTGTCTTTTGTGAAGCGGGTGTCGCGGCGAATGCGCGAGACGGAAGCATTGATGCTTGGATTAAAATTGCCATCGATACCAAGGGCCGTCGGCATCAGCGCAGCGGCAAGCCGCCGCATGGGATCGCGGACGAATTGCTCATAGCGCTTGCGGTTCGCTTCGAACCAGTCTGAATTGTTGTTAAATCCGATTTCAAGCAGAAAACGGAAAGTTTCCGCCGAAAATCCGTTAAATATTTCTTTGCTGTTCATATTTGTGCGCTTTGCTGAATACTTGTTGATGATTTGCAGAAATTTGCCCGTTCGGAGCCGCAGTTTCACTGCGGCTCCGAACGGGCTTTTTAATCGGTCGGGGTTCGCTGCATGAGCAGCCGCATTTCACGGCGTTTAAACCGCTGACTGAACCGGTAACCGAAGCATTCTGCATTCGTTACCAGAGCGGGCTGTATTTTGCAACGTTGCGATTGTGTTCCGCAAGCGTTTTTGCAAATATCAGCGCGCCGCTGTCGGGATCCATAAGGCAGAAATAAAGGTAATTATCCGCAATGTATTCCGAGTTGGGATAGAGCGCGGCTTTGATTGCAGTATCGCCGGGATTGGAAACTGGTCCGAGCGGAAGCCCGGAATTTGTGTGTGTGTTGTAGCCGGACGGTGTTGCAAGCTGCTCTTCGGTCAGATGAAGTGAACCCGTTTTAAGAACGTACTCAAGCGTTGCATCCGAGTCAAGGTTCATGTTCGCCTTCATTCTGTTTCTGAAAACAGCCGAAACGCGATAGAAATCATCGGAAACACGCGCCTCTTTCTCAATGACGGATGCAAGGGTAACAACATCGTACATGCTCATTCCCAATTCCTTGGCGCGGGCTGTATAAACTTCACCGAATATTTGCTCAAATCGGTCAAGCATCTTGTCAATGATTGTTTCCTCCGAGGCATCCTCGTAAATATCATAGGTATCCGGGAAAAGAAACCCTTCGAGTTTGTAAGGCCGCTCGCCGGTTTCATCGGCGGGAATATCTTTGATGAACGGGTGCTCCTTAACAAACATCTCACCTGTCACGCAGAGGGAGAGAAATTTGTCGGGACTTTTCAGTATTCCGTCCGCAACAAGCTTGTCGGCCATTGCTTCGATCGTCAATCCCTCGGGAATCTGTAACTTAATGATTTTTCGCGGCGGCATACCGCGGCAAATCGTATCCACAATGTCCGGAATGCTCATATTGCGGGAAAGAACATATGTCCCCGCCTGCAAGCGGCTGGATTTACCGATAAAGTCAACGTAAATCTTGAAAACGGCTTTATGCGGAATCAAACCGGGTGAATTCTCGCCTCCGGCCTCATAAAGAATCTTTGCAACAGTGGACGCACCGCTGCCCTGCGGGATTGTAACAACGATCGGCGTGGAGTCGTTCGGGTCAACGGGCATGAGATACTTGTTATAGATTTTTTTACCGACGGTCGAAAGCAGCATGTAAGTGATGAACAGACTTGCTGCAATAATGAAAGGAACGCGGACGATTTTCCAGATTTTCCAGAAGGTCTCGGAGCGTTTCTCTTTCTTGACCTTTTCAACGGGTTCATCTTCGTAATCACCGTATATATTGAAATTCCGAGTTTCATCCGTGTCGGGCTGCCTGCGTCCGCTCCCTCCGGATGCACCGCCGCTGTCGGGGGCAAAATTGGGCATGAACCCTTGTCCCGTATTCCTGTTAAAAAACATCATGATAAGGAGTTCCTCCGAATAATTATAATCCTGCTGAAAGTTTTTTGCATAAACCGCGAATAAAACCTTCCTGAAAACATCGGCTGCGGCATGCGATGCTTCGTTTCCGAATGCTCTCGTAAGCAATTATACACCAAACAGACGCACAACGCAAATTCTGTCCGCAAAAGTTTACAAAAATGAACGTATTGTGCGTTATTCGGTGCGCTCGCTGCGCACGGTTTGAGCGCATCTCAGTCTTCAAGAATGCTTAGGTCGGCATCAACGGCGGCGGCAAGCTGCCTGTATATATCGCCGAGAACGTTATTCAGTGCATATTGGGCAAACAGGTATTCGGACGCTGCAAAGTCGAGCTGAAGCAGCTCGCCCATTTTTTGAAGTTTCTTCATTTCCTCGCGGCAGTCCGCACCGGCAAGCGTTCCCGCCTGAACACGGGTTTGCAGTATGCGGTATTCATCCAGCAAACGGCGTGTGCTTTCGTTTCCGTAAGCGCGCGTTTTGGCATTGAGATAAATCCGATGTTCGTCGGAATTGCGCAGAAGCTCTGCAAGTTCGTCCGTTTTTTGCTTTATGGCTTCGTTGTTCATGATTCCTCCTTTTTAATCGATGACGGGCTGAACATTGTTCAGCAGTCGATTTCAACAACGATCGGCAGAATGATTGGCGTGCGTTTTGTTTTGCTGAGCAAAAAGCTCTTCATTCCGCTTTTCATGGACGCTTTGAATCCCGTGCGGTCGCTCTTGCAGGATTGCTTTTCGACAAGCTTTGATGCAAGGTCGAATGCGAACTCCTTGGCTTCGGCAATGAGTTCATCGGAATCTTTGATGTAAACAAACCCGCGTGTAATGATTTCCGGAATGCCGAGCAGCTCTCCGGTGGATTTTTGCACGGGAATGATAATGGAAAACAGCCCGTCCTGAGACAGGAGCCGACGTTCGCGCAGAACGGCTGCGCCAATGTCCCCAACGCCGAGGCCGTCGATAAGAATCGCGCCCGAGGGAACTGTTCCGTTGAGTTTTGCGCTGCGTTTGCCGAGTTCAAGCACATTGCCGTTGTCCATCATGAAAATATGTGAAGGGTCAATGCCCATTTCTTCGGCAAGCTGTGCGTTGCGGTAGAGATGACGCGTCTCCCCGTGAACGGGAATAAAATACTTCGGCTTTAAAAGACGGAACATAAGCTTAAGTTCCTCCCGCCTCGCGTGACCGGAAACATGAACATCTGCAAGCCTGTCGTAAACAACATTTGCGCCGCGCTGGAAAAGCTGGTTGATGACTCGTCCGACGCTTTTTTCGTTGCCGGGAATTGCCGAGGCGGAGATAATGACTGTGTCGCCTTTGCCGATTATCAGCTTGTGATTTGCGTTTGCCATGCGGAAAAGCCCGCTCATGGATTCTCCCTGGCTGCCCGTGGTAAGAACGCAGACACGGTTGCTCTCGAAGTTCTTGAGCTTTTCAAGTTCAACAACGCTGTCCCCAGGCAGTTCGAGATAGCCGAGATCCTTTGCGATCTTCGTTATCATGACCATTGAACGCCCTTGGAAACAGATGACCCTGTTGTGCCGCACGGCGGTATCAACAACCTGCTGAATGCGGTAAACATTGGATGCAAAGGATGCAACGATGATGCGCCCCTCCGCTTCGGTAAACACTTTTTCGAAGGTCTTGCCGAGTTCTTTTTCGGAAGGCGTAACTCCGGAAAGCTCCGCATTGGTGCTGTCCATTAAAAGCGCGAGAACGCCTTTCGTGCCGTAACGCGCAAAGCTGTTGATATCGATAGGCTCGTTGTCGATGGGAGTGTAGTCAACCTTGAAGTCGCCCGTATGAACGATGATGCCGACGGGAGTTGTTACCGCAAGGGCAACCGCACCCGCAATGGAGTGGCTGACTTTTATAAATTCGATTTTGAAGCAGCCGATTTCAATAACGTCGCCCGCATTGATGCATTCGAGACATGTATCCTCAACATGATGTTCGTGCAGCTTGTGTTCAATCAGCGCAAGGGTAAATTTAGTTCCGAAAACGGGTACTTTAAATTTTTCCAATGCATAGGATATTGCGCCGATATGATCCTCGTGCCCGTGGGTGATGATGAATGCGCGAAGACGTTCGGCATTCTGCTCAAGGTAACTCATATCGGGAATGACCATGTCGATTCCGGGCATTTCTTCGTCGGGAAACGCAAGCCCGCAGTCGATAACAATAATGTCATCGTTGTATTCGAGTACGGTCATGTTTTTTCCGATTTCGCCCAGTCCGCCGAGCGGAATGATTTTCAGTTGGGGCGCTGTGGATTTTCTTGCCAAATTTTTCTCCTTTCGGTACACGGCAAGCAGAATGCAGAAATAACCGTCCGAGCAAGCATCATGCGAATGGTTCGCAGAAATGAGCATTTCGCCGCCGCGGCAGAAAAACGCTGTGCGCCGGAATTGTTCGGTCGGATTATGCAAAAACGTGAACTGCGCAAAAACGATGAAAGTCGTGCGCGTCATCGGCTGCTTCGAATGTCGTGCAAATTTCGGTTGTCTATTTTTAAGTAAGCGGGAGGCAAGCTTCAGTCGTCAGCTGAAGTCAATTCGGCAAGGCGTTCTTCCGCCGCTTCCCACTTCTTATAAAGTTCATCAATCTGCTGCCTTTTTTCGGCAGCTCTTTCGGAAAGTTCGCAAGCCTTTTTGTAATCTGAAGCGATATAGGGCTTTGCAAGCTCTTCATTAATTTCGTCAAGTTCCGCTTCGGCCTTTGAAACGGCAGCCTCACAGCGTGCGGCTTCTCCTTTTGCACGGTTGAGAAGGCTCTGCTGTTGTTTGCGTTCGCGGTAATCCAGCGCATTGCGGGATTGAGTGCGCTTTTGCTCGTCCGCCTGTGCGCGGCTTTCGTTAACGGCTGCAATATAGTCGTCATACCCGCCGATGTATTCCTGAAGTCCGTTCGGCGTCATATGCAGAATGCGGTCGGCAAGCCGGTTCACAAGATAACGGTCGTGCGTCACGATGAGCATGGTGCCGTTGTAGCCTTCGAGTGCGGTTTCAAGCGCTTCTCGTGAGGCAATGTCAAGATGGTTTGTCGGCTCGTCAAGCAGCAAAAGGTTCGCCTTCGTCAGCATGAGTTTAAGCAGCTGAACCCGCGCAGCTTCGCCGCCGGAGAGCAGTTTTATCTGTTTTTCAATTTCATCGCCGCGAAACAGGAATGCCGCAAGCGCGTTGCATATATCTTTATGCGAAATCGTCGTATAATATCTGTCCCAAACTTCCCGCAGAACGGTTGCTTCCGGATCGAGCGAAGTCATTGTCTGTTCGTAATACGCTTCTTCAACGTGCGAACCAAGATAATAACTGCCTTCGGTCGGGCGCATGCGTCCCGCAAGAATATTCAGCAGCGTTGTTTTTCCGCAGCCGTTATCGCCGAGCAAAAACACTTTTTCACCTTTTTTTATCAGCATGTCGACATTGCGAAAAACGGGCTTGCCGTCAAATGACTTTGCAAGTTTTTTTGCAACAAGAACATCATTGCCGCCGACTTCCTTCGCCTCAAAATGAAAATGTATGGAGGCACTGCCGCGTTCCGGCTCAACAAGGGTTGCTTTCAGCCTGTCCGCCTGCTTCTGTTTTGATGCGGCGGTAATAAAATTTCGCTCCTGCCCCCAACGCCGCTGCTGTTCAACGATGCCTTCGATGCGCCTGATTTCTTTTTTTGTGCGCAGATACTGCCGCATTTCAAGTTCACGCGCCGTGCTCCGCAGTTCGAGATGCCGCGAGTAATTTCCCTTAGAAATAAAAAGTCTGCGATCCTTAAGCTCCATGGTTCGGTTCGTGACCTTGTCAAGAAAATACCTGTCGTGGGAAATAACTATGAACGAACCGCGATATGCGCTCAAAAAATTCTCAAGCCATTCAATAGCGGATATATCAAGGTGATTGGTGGGCTCATCCAAAAGCAAAAGGTTTGCATCGGAAAGCAGCAGCTTTGCAAGCTGAGCCTTGTTGCGCTGTCCTCCGCTGAAAGAATTTATGCTCCGCGAAAGTTCATCTTCGGTGAACCCGAGCCCGAGCAGGGTGGAGCGGGTGCGTGCGCGATAGGTTGAGCCTCCGTTTAAAAAATATTTTTCGTTCAGCGCGTGCTGCCTGTCAATAAGTCGCGGGTCAACATCATCGCCTGCGGCAGCAATTTCGGAATTAATCCTTTCGGTTTCGGCTTCAATGGCAGAAAGTTCCGAAAAAACCTGAAGAACATAGTCGAACAGGGAACAGGCTTCGGCAGAAACATTTTGATTCATGCTGCCGATCTTTGTTCCGCCCGGAATGTTGACAGTGCCTTCATCGGCCTGCTCTTCGCCGAGAAGAATGCGGAAAAGCGTGGATTTGCCGCAGCCGTTGACGCCGACAAAGCCGATATGATCCCCCGATTCGACTTCAAAGGATACATTTTCAAAAAGTACTCGGGTAACAAAGGATTTTTTTAAATTATGTACTGTTAATAAAGGCATTGTGTACTCCTGAGGAAACCCTGATTCGGTCTTTTTCGGGAAAAGCCGAATTTAGTCCGCTTAAGGTTTGCTCTCGCAAACCTACAAATTGTTCAGGGTATTAAAAACAATTGTCCGTGCAGCGTGCCGTTGCCGGAACGGCAATGCTCATGTGATAAGCCCGGAATCAAGCCCTGCTCGGAGACCTGACAAAGGTTTGTCAGGCTGCTTTCAAACATTTTTTGCTGCCGGATTCAAAATGACGGTTCGCAGTCCGCGCCGTGCCGCCATGCCGACGGTTTGAAAAGTTCCGCCGGTTCGCCGCCCGTCGTAGACCGCAATGAGCATTGATGCATTTTCAACAAGAAAGCGGTTGCGCCGCTTCATGCAGCCGGCACAGTATTCGGAGCTGAGAACGATAACAGAATCGGCAGCGGCGGCAATTGCGGCTGACCTTGAATCGCGGGACGGGCAGGGAAAAACGCAGACCAATGCAATACCGGGCAGTGTTTCGCGCAATTGAAGCACCGCCTCGGCGGCATAGATATCCACTCCGGAGGCCATGCCGCTCAAAAAGCAGCGTTTCCCCTCGGCGTATGCGCAGCTGATTGCACACAAAAGGTCGGCTTTGAGCTTACGGCATTCATCGGAGCTTTCGTTGAACCCCCACGGAAGGGAATCCGCACGATGCCCCGTAAATGCAACGTTCAAAGCAGGGCAGGAAAGGGTGTTGCTTTGTTTTCCCTCGAAATCCGGGCGGCTGTCGCTGCAATTCATGGCAAATAAAACCGGCTGTGCCGTTTTGCGGGCGTGAGACTTTACGGGCGGTGTGAAACCGACTTATGCTTTATTGCATTACAGACCGGATTTTGTGTAACTGTCCCAATCGCGGTGCATGTATCGCTTTATCGGCCGAATTGTGCCGATAAAGTTTTCATCAAGTTCGTGCTCCTTTGCATACTGTGCAAATTCCGAAATCACGGGCTCAACGCCGACTGTGAAACGCACGGGCAAATTGAGCCGTTCGGATATGCTGCGAAGCATTTCATAGCCGTCCAGCGGTTCCTGAACACTTGTTTCCTGCGAAAGGTTTGTGTTGTTGACCAGTGCATCGATTTCGATTCGTCCCGCGCCCGTGACCTTCTCGATCATGTCAAGGTTGGATTCGAGCTCAGCGGAGAAGGGACGCCTTGCGTTCACAACATACAGAACCTCAATGGCACTGCGGTCGATTTTGCTGAAGAAACGGTGGTACTGGCCGAGTGCAATTGCCCCGGTGTCGTCACCTCCGACGTCGAAAATAACAAGGTCGCTGTTATCCGAAAATGCGGAGAAGATTTCGGCGGGAAGACTCGGAACCTCAACGCCGAGATTGGTGAAGCTTGGCGACAGCAAGCGGATGCCTGCAGCTTCAAGTTCCGCTTTCCGTTCTGTGGAGCGGAAATACGGATTCACGATATCAAGGTCAACAAAAGTAACTTTTTTTGTTTCGGCGGCTTCAAATGCAATGTTGAGAGCAAGCTCTGTTTTGCCGGAGCCGAAATTGCCGATGATTATAAGATATTTTTTCATATATTTATCCATGCTTTTATTGGAATATGCACTGCCGTATTTGTTTCAG
>CALAXO010000060.1 GCA_937894955.1 uncultured Clostridia bacterium | reverse complement strand
TGTTCATCGACTGGTTTCGTGGAGGAATCCGATTCCTGATTTTGCAGCGCACAGAACAAAGTCATTATTGAATCATTTTTTCTCAGCAGGGTTCACATTTAATATGCGGATCCTGCTGTTTGCAAAAGGAGTTTTATGGAATTTGACTCAGCTGTTCTTCGCGAATGTGCGGAATCTCCAAGCATCAAACGAAGTGTTTCGCTGCATCCGAGGCTTGAGGCTGCGGCTGCTCTTCTCGGCAAAACATTTGTACTTGCCGATATCGGGTGTGATCACGGCAGATTTTCGGCTGCAATGCTGCAACGCGGTATTGCCGAAAGAGTTATTGCATCTGACATCAGTGCTCCGTCCCTCAAAAAGGCTGAACAGCTTGCGAATGTGTGTGAACTTTCAGCCAAGATGGAATGCCGTATTTCGGACGGCTTTTCGGCATACTCCATTGGTGAAGCTGATAAGGCTGTTATACTCGGAATGGGCGGCGAGGTTATCCGCTCCATTCTCTCACGCTCTGATGCATTTGCCCGTTCGCTTAAGTGCATTGTTATGCAGCCTATGCGTGGGGAAGCCGAACTTCGGAGCTATCTTTACTCAAACGATTATCGCATAATTGATGAAGCGGTTGTTTTCGACAGCGGGAGATATTACCAACTGATTTCGGCAAAAAGCGGAGTGCCGCGCCGGATTCCCGACTGCTTTGCAAAAGGTTTTTTTCAATTCGGTGCCGAAGCATTTAATAAGCGTGATCCGATGCTTTTGCCGCTGATGCAGAGGTATCTTTGTATCATTGAGCAAAAGTTGCAGAGGGCCGCTTTATCGGGAGACAGACCGGAGCGCCTCGTTTTCGAAGCAGAAAATACGGCAAGATTGATTTCCGCGTTTTTGAACGGGCGGGATGAGAACAGTTTAGATAAAACAAACTGATTGATTAAAGGAGTAAAACATGCTGCTTAATGATTTTATAGATACAATGAATAAGTTCGCGCCGCAAGAGGCGGCGCTTGGGTTTGATAATGTCGGATTAATAATCGGCACGAACAGGAAACAGATCAACCGTGTGCTTGTTGCGCTTGACTGCACCCTTGCCGTTGCACATGAAGCGGTCGAAATCGGCGCAGATCTTGTTTTAACGCATCACCCTTTGCTTTTTTCGGCGGTTAAGCGTATATCTCCCGAATGCCCTCAAACCGCGGCTGTTTATACACTTATCCGCAACGGTATTGCACTCTTTTCTGCACATACAAACCTTG
>CALAXO010000059.1 GCA_937894955.1 uncultured Clostridia bacterium | reverse complement strand
CTTGGTGGACATTAAGGATCGTCAAAGCATGGTTATGTCCATCGGCAGCTCCATCGGAATCATCGTCGGCAACCTGCTCGGTGCGAATAAGCTGGAAGAAGCCAAGGATACGGATCGAAAGATTATTGCGCTGAGTGTTGTGAGCTGTTTTGTCTTCGGCAGTTTGCTTGCGTTGGCATCGCGGTTTATACCCGAACTCTATAACACAACCCGTGAAGTAAAACAGCTTTCAATGTCATTCCTTCTCGTATCAGCCTGTGTCATGCCGTTCAGCGCATTTACGCACGCATGCTATTTCACCCTGCGTTCAGGCGGACAAACAAAAATTACAATGCTGTTCGACAGCTGTTACATGTGGTGCATAAGCATACCGGTGGCTTATGTACTCAGCCGTTTCACGGATTTGCCCGTGCTTGCTCTTTTTGCAATCTGCAACGGATTGGAATTGATAAAATGTGTATTCGGCTATATTCTGCTGAAAAGCGGGAAATGGGTCATCAATATCGTTCAGGACGAGCTTAGGTCGGAAGCCGAAAAATAATTTTAAAAAAAACCGCATATTCCCTTGCGTACAGACGAAAAAAATGATAGAATCTGTTTCGGTACATTTGCATGCGCTTTATGTGCAAAAAAGAGCAAGGGAAACAAACTTAAATGCTTATTTGTTCAACAAATGCGGGCTCATCGGAAAACCGCAGCCTGCTGGAAGAGCTGTACGATAAATACGGCAGAACTGTGATTGGGATTTGCTATGATATTCTGCGCAGCAGACATGATTCCGAGCTTGCAGCACAGAAAACTTTCCGATTCATATACCGCACGACGGATTCTGTACGCCGCATTGATTCCGACGAAGTTTTACGGAGCTATATCGCCGTTTGTGCAAAGCATTGCGCAGCCGGCATCGCAGAAAGATACAATGACGGCAGCACAGCACGCACCGACAGCAAGAATGCAGCGAACAGTCTCGGAGTTTTGAGTGCATCGGAACTTGACTTTGATGAGTTTTCGGTTGACAGTGTGGCAGCTGCGGTATCAAAACTCGATGATTCACAACGTGAAATCCTTTTTCTGAGGTATTGCTGTGAATTGCCGATGCAGGATACAGCCGAATTATTTGGGGTGACTCAACCCGAAATGTCGGCAAAAATCCGTTATGCACTTGCCGCGCTCAGATATGCAATCAACAACGACGGAGGTTCCGACAGATGAAAGAGCAAAACAAAACATTAAAACAGGCTTTGCAAAAAGCTGCAAATGAAGGTTTAATAGCCGAAAATCCTGCGGTTGAAATAACACCTTCAGCCGAGTTGGATAAAAAAATGAATGCATTTTTCGATTCTGTCGAAAGTCGAAATGTCGAATCAACCGAACAGCAGCAGTATGTATACGGCCAATCCGAGACTTCCGAAAATAAATACAGTGACGCGCTTTTGGATGCGTTCGAAAGCGACATAGCGGATTATGATCGCGACTATGATGATTCCGATTCCGTTGAATCAAAAAATAGGGGTGTTTCGCATGCGGGCGGTTTCGGCGGAAAAATCCGCAGCCTGTTTGTTCCATTTTCGCGTCGAACTGTCGGCGTGATCCTGTTTGCAATAGCAGGTGTTCTGCTTATTGTGAGTCTTGTTTCGATGGCAAAAACAGCTGCCGCAAATAAAAACCACGATTCGAACCCGACGCCGAGCGAGCAGCCGAC
>CALAXO010000058.1 GCA_937894955.1 uncultured Clostridia bacterium | reverse complement strand
TCCATTTCTTACACTATTATGACCATATGGCACAGTTGCAGGCATTCTCCTTGGCTCTCTCTTTGGGAGAGCTGTCACCGAAGGTGACTGAGAGGGCCTTACAGGCGCTTTTGAATGGTAATATCAATTTGTGTACACACGCCGCGAAAATTCCTGTCGACGTCTCGGTTGGAAAATCGCAGAACCTCCAATCCAAGCGCTGTCAAAAATGCGGAACGCTCAGAATCATAGGCCATCCCCTGAGGCTCATAGTGTTGAGAACCATCCAATTCAATAACCAACTTGGCAGAAGCACAATAAAAGTCTGCGATAAATCTCCCGATGATTCGCTGTTTATAAATCTTCACCGGATATTTGCGGAGGAAAAGATACCAGAGCTTTCGTTCGTGGGACGTCATCTCTCTGCGTAACCGCCGGGCGTTTTCCAGTTGGCTGTTGTCCTTTGGTATGGTCATATTTTACCCTCTCAGTCGGCTGCGCCGACAGCTCTCCCAAAGGGAGAGCCAAGTTTCGCTCGTAACACACTATACCAGACGATGTATAGAAGTGCGCTTTTATTTGTTCGGAATTTATAAAACAAACTGTTCCTTCATTCGTATATACAAAGTCTGTTTATCATCACCAAGCAATATAACCTCTTTGTTTAGAGCATAGTGATGCGCAAATTCGGTGTCTATATATGAGTGATTGTTAATTGATATTGCATTTTTATATCGTGGTCTCACATGCAAATGCAAATGAGGATTCGGTGTTACTTCTTTGTAAAAGTTGTTCAATAAACAACTCCAATTACTTAATTCAGCTCCTAAGATGTCCTTGTAGATATATTCTAATCTATCTATGATCGTTTTCAATTCAATCCATTCAGCGATATCCAATTCAGAAAGACTTCTGCAATGTCTATTCGATACCAAAATACATCTGCCGACATAGTCCTGTACGTCTGCTAAATAAACAGACCAATATAATGATTTATACAGCAGCCATTCAGATTCTTTATAATCACACCATTCGCACATGCTTATCACTCCCATCTCCATATTTCGAGTTGCAGATTCGCTTGATTCTATCTTATCAGATAACAGAATAAGACACAGGAACAGCTACAGTCGTTCATACTGCTGTGGCTGCTAACTGTCTTATGAATACCGCGTGTTCGGGCGGGAACCGTTTTTTATTAGAGCTATCCGAACGCTCGGATTTTTCAAAAAGAATCGCTGCCGTTCGTTTTTTACGAACCGGACTTTGCAGCGATAATTTGAATCAAACTGCCGGCGGAATTTTTTGGTTGAGGAAAGTCATTGCCTTTTTAGTGTAGGCAAAGGTAAGGCAGTCCAAGCTGCCGTAAAGTTCGGCAAGGCGCGTTTCGGGAGCGGGGACTTGACCGTTCAGACTGAGACAAATGAAGTTTTCGGGTTTAAGTTTGCCGTACATACCGCCGAAATTGCCCACCATCAGCGTCACAACGCGCAATTCGCGCACGGCGGAATACGGGAAGGTTTTAAGAAGCTTTCCTGTTTTGCCGAACACCCGAATTTCAGATTCCGTAAGTTCGAGCCTGCGCAGGGAAATATCGCGGCTGAAACGGTACAGCAAAAAAAGTCCGCTTGAAACAAGCGCAAAGAAGGCTGCGCACAGTGCGGTATACTGTGCAAGTATGCCTGCAAAGGTCAGCACGGCAAAAGCAATGCAAAACGAAAGCGCAATTACGGAAAATGCGAGCGTTATACGCATACTGCGAAAATGTTCCTTTGAAACGACAGGGCAGATCATGCATACCTCCTGAAAAATTTCGGTGCCCCTGCTGTTTTAAAAGAGTCAAAGTGCGGATATGCCCGCAATTAAAAGAACAGGTGCTCAATAAGAATTTTTGCGCCGATGCAAACAAGGACACTTCCGCCGATTATCTCTGCACGTTTGCGGAACTTTTCTCCGAGTTTTTTGCCGCCGAGTGCGCCGAGCAGTGTCAAAATGAACGTGACGCTGCCGATGAAACCGACAGCAAGCAGCAGCTTGCCGGTTGAAAAGCTGAAACTGCGGAAAACTATGCCTGTTGCAAGCGCATCAATGCTGGTTGCAATTGCCATCACAAACAGCGTGCCGAGTGCGAACGGGTTTGACGGTTCGACCCCGTCTTCGGCGCGAACGGCTTCGATTATCATTTTGCCGCCGAGAAAAACAAGCAGAACAAATGCGATCCAGTGGTCGGATCCTTCAACAAAGCGCGTAACGCCGCTGCCGAATACCATTGCAAGCAACGGAATGATATAATACCCCAAAAGAGGCATTGCGGCCTGAAAAACTCCGAAAAACAGTCCCATCAGGCCTGCTTCACGGAAAC
>CALAXO010000057.1 GCA_937894955.1 uncultured Clostridia bacterium | reverse complement strand
TCCGCTCTGCGGATTCAGCTTCCGCTGTGTAGCATACCGCGATTTGTTTGACGGTTTGGACGAGGTCAGCCAAAGAACATGGAGCGACTCCGTTCCGGATGTTCCGATTTACGTTCTTGCCGGCGATGCCGATCCTGTCGGGAATTTCGGCAAAGGGCCGCGTCAGGTATGCAATGACCTTATAAAAAGCGGAAAGACTAAAGTTTTCCTGCAGATTTACCACGAAGGCAGGCATGAAATGCATAACGAGACCGAACGTGATGAGGTTCTGCGCGGAATCGCTGCTTTCCTGCGGGGAAATCTGAATTAAATCCGCACAAGGCTGAACAAGGTTCGAATAACAACCTAAGTGAATGCAGCTGATTTGATTAAAAAACACCGACTCGCATTTTTGCGAGTCGGTGTTAAAATTTCTAACTTCTAATTCCTAATTACAAATTAATTAAGGTCGTTGCGGGCGGATCCTTTGCCGTTTCGTCTTGAATCAGCTCCTGCACTGAACCCGCCGTTCGCAGAACTGTAGCAGGCAACATTGACACTGCCGAAATAGGCATTGAGATCCATTCGGGTGATGTAGTAACCCTGTCCTGTCGGATCGACCATGGGCGGAGCTTCCGCATCACCGACTTCAACAAGCAGGGAGTTCGCGTTTTTAACAACAACACGAAGCTTATCCACAGCCGCCTGCATTGACTCGCCGAACATCGTCATATCAAAAAGCACGGGCACGAGAACGGCCGGGATCATGCTGCCGCCGGGGCTGCCGATAGAAATAATTTCTTCATTATTATCAGCAATGCTTCCCTTGCGGAGAATAGTCGGAGACATATATGTGCGCGTGCGCTTTCCGGGCGCGTATTTATTTACGCCGCCGCTGAAATTGCGGTTTGCGTTGTTAAGGAAAAATCCGTCCACATAGAGCCTTGAGCCGAAGAACTGGGTCAGCGTGTTCGTGCAGGCAACAGTCATGCCGTTTTTATCGATAACGGAGATATGCGTTGTGTCCTGCCCGCTCGTATCGCGTTCGTGATCGGTATAATCCATATCGAGCAGGTTATAGATGTATTCATCCGAGATTGCCTTTTGATAATCAAAAGTTTTACGCTTGAAGCGCGTATCCGTAACTTTTGAGATCCTTTCCTTGTCGCAGATGAGCGTAAGCTGGGTAAGCTTTTTAAGGTAGTCGGACGGATTGGTGTCGGGGTCGGGAATTTCAAGAATTTCGCCCATTTTAAGCATTTGAATAAGCGTCATGCCGCCGAAGGGAGCGGGAGCGGAAATGATGTCATAACCGTTGAATTCACCGACGAGCGGTTCGGTGACCAAGGTTTCATATGCCGAAATGTCTTCAAGCGTCATTCCGGCTGCATCTGCAATACTTTGGGCAACGCTGCCGGTATAGAATGCGGAGCTGCCCTCGGAGGATATGCGGCGAAGAACCTGCGCAAGCTCGGGAAGAGCGATGGTGTCGCCTGCGTTTTGCACCGCTGCAAAAGGCGTGTTGGGATCGGAAAAAGTTGCCCTTGCGTTTTTAATTCGGAACATAAGCGCATCGTCAACGGTAAATCCGTTTTCCGCATAGTAAATTGCGTAGTTCATAAGCGACGCCATGCTGAATGAACCATAAAGCTCGTTTGCCGTTTCCATGCCGGATACAAAGCCCGGAACGGCAATATCGCGGTAATTTGCACCGGATTTTGCTGCCTCGGGAAGATAATTCAAAAACTGATATTTTTCGGTTTTGGGGTCATAAATCAGCATTCCGCCGCCTCCGCCGATGCCCGAGCCGTAGGACTCAACAACGGCGAGTGTGTATGAGGCCGCAACCGCAGCGTCAACGGCGTTTCCACCCGCATCAAGCACCTGAGCGGCAACCATTGTTGCATAGATGTTTGAGGTGCTGACGGAATACCCGTTTCGATTGACAACGGAGGGTGAAGAGGATGCGCCCGGTTCATTCGTTGCAGGAACAGGTTCAAGGGAAACGTTGGGCAGGTCGATATCATCGCCGCCCGGTTTGATGCAGGAATTGCAGCCGACGAACTGAACGATAAAGATTAATGCCAATGCGGCAGCAAGCAGCCTTGCAGCAGGCCTGTTTCCGCGTGTTCTGTTATTTTTGCAGCTTTTACCTTTCATGATTTCTCCTTAACAGTTTGTATCGGTGCCGGAAGTATCTGTTCAGAAGTTTACTTTCGGCGGCAGTTCGATAATAATATGCCCGTCAGCGGTTTCCGTAAAGCTTTCGGGTTCGAGCAGCTTGGTAAGTATACGGTTGATGCGGCGCGTATAGAAGCCTTTTGTCGTTACACGAGGGCAGCCGTCATTGATGCGGATGGGTATGGTTTCAAAAAACCTGCGCCCGTCTTCGGATTCGTTGTATTGAACAATGATGCCGTCGCGGGTGAATGTGTTGCTCTGATCCATGATGAAGTTGCCGAGGCTGTAAAAAATAATGCCGTTGCCGTACAGTTCAACAGGCTGAACATTATGCGGATGAGAGCCAATGACCATGTCGGCACCCGCGTCAATGATGCTGTGCGCAACATCCTGCTGCTTGTCATCCAGTATGGCGGTATATTCATTGCCGCTGTGCAGATAAACAACCGTGAGGTCGTTCGCCTGTGCAGAAGCGGTGATATAGCGATAGAACATGAAGTGGTTGGTTGTCAGCACACCGCCGTGCGCGGTCTCGGGGCTGTAAACCGAGGTGATGGCGATGAAACCGATTTTTTTGCCGTTTTCGGTCGTTATGACTGTGTACGGAGGAACCCCGGACTGCGTATCATCCGGAGTTGCACCGGCATGTATCAGGCCGATGCTGTCGAAAAACGCACGGGAATTGTCGTACCCTGCCTTGCCGTAATCGAAACAGTGATTGTTCGAAAACCCGACAACGTCGATGCCTGCCGCCTGCATACTGAGAACGGCGGTTTCGCTTGCGATAAGCGGAATACCGTCAAGCCGTTTTTGATAGCCGCTTGTGTCGCCCGTGCGGACAGGGCTTTCTAAGTTTGCAAAAACATGGTCGGAGTTGCTCCAAATGCCGGAAATGCCGCTGAAGAGCCTGTCGTAGCCCTTGTCATCGCACATTTGCCCGATGTACCTTCCCATCATGATATCTCCGAGAAAGGTGAGCTGAAGCCCGCCGTTCGGCGTGCCTTCCGGGGATTTTGCCGAAGCGGCGGCGTTTGATTCGATGCTGCCGATGCAGAACATCAGCGCGAAAAGCACCGCGAAACAGACCAGCGGCAGGACGAAGCTCCTGCGCCGCCTGACACTGCGGCGGTTGCCGATCTGCACCCGCTGTTTAACGGTAAGCCCCCGGGAAGATGCCTCCGTAATGATTTCATGAGTTTTGTTTTTTTCTGTCATTGCCGTTAAAACCTTGATATATTTCTACGATTTCAATGCCCTGCCGAAATCAGCCGGCAAGGACGGTGCTGAGCAGCGTCACAAGTCCGTAAGTTACGAGCGTTGCTGCAAGCGTTGCGGGGATCGTGTAAAGAATGCTCTGCCTTGAATATGTGTTTGCAAGCAGGCTCGGGGTAATTGCGCCGACGCCGCGGAATGCAACCGTTGCAAACGGAAAAACGGGGAAGAGCAGTTCAACAACAAGCTTCAAAAAAATTCCGAGCAGCAGCGTCACTGCAAATTTGCGTTTGCCGAACAGAATCATGAACTTCGGAAGAACATAGTTCACAATGACGTAAACGATGAAGCTGATTGCAAAAACGAGAAGGATGCATGGAATATCGTCAATTACCATTGCAAGATAGCCGGGCACGATAAGTCCGCCGCACTGAATTCCGAACAGTTCGTCAACCAAAAGGCTGATAAGGGTTCCGATGATTAATGCCAGATAGAAATTTGTTACAGTCATTTTAACCTCTTGAGTTTTTTGCCGCATTCGGGCTATACTTTTTTCTGCTTTTTGGGGAATGCAAAAAGCGGAATCAATGCCGGTTCTTTCTGCGATCGCGGAAAATCGGCTCGGGAAGCGGAAGTTTTCCGTATTCAAGCAAAGCATGCAGAATCGGTTCGCCGGAGCCGTGGATGTTTCCGACGCACATCACGATTCTTCCCGGGAGCAGGGGCTTGAGTGTTTCAAGCACCTTTTCGGGGGATTGCTTTTCAAGATTGATGTACCTTTCGGCATTCGGAAAGCGTCCGTGGGCTTCAGCCTTTGTGATATTGCCCGTGCTTTCGCCGACGGCAACGATGACAGCGTTCGGAATCTTTGGGAAAAAGTCGCGAACAAACTGCTTTGTTCTGTCAACTCTGTCCGGTCGGCAGTTCATAAGTATGATGGGAGTTGCGGATTGCTTCGGGCGTTCGCTGCGAACGATGTTCCAGATATCCAGCGAGGAAGAAGGTTCGTTCGCCGCAAAAGCATTCACAATGCAGCAATCGCCTTCCGGAAGGCTGATATCGTAAAACCGCAGCGCACCCGGATCGGCATGAGCTTTCAGCATTGCGGAAAGAGCAGTTTCGCGGTCAATGCCGAGAGCATCGGCGGCGGCAAGCGCAACGGAACAGTTATGCGGAAACAGCCTGTAATCGAACTGTTTAAGATACTCGTCGGAAATAAGCGAATCGTCTGCAACAAAAACGCGTGTGCCGCGTTCTTCGGCAACGTTCTTGAAATATTCGGTATACTCGCAGTCGGGAATTACGACTGAGCCGTTGTACGGAATAGTATCTGCAAACGCCCACGCGATCTGGTCGGTTGTGGGACCCATTTCGTCCAGGTGATCCTCAAGCACGTTCGTGATGATCGTCAGCCCGGCGTTGATTATCTGGTGCTGATATACGCGCTGATAATCGGGGCGAACAGCCATGCATTCGCAAACAAGCGCATCGGCGCCGCGCTTGACGGCACTGTTGACGACTTGTATCTGTTCGGAAATGGATATTCCGTGGGGACGGCGAACAACCTCCTGCTCCTCTTCCGCATCCCAGAATATCATTCTTGCGGCGGTGCCGGTGGTTTTGCCGACAACGCGATAACCCGCTTCAGCGAGGATTGCGGTGATAAGCCTTGTTGCCGTTGATTTGCCGCGAATACCGTTAACGTTCACTGCAACGCGGAGCTTCTTTCGGTTTGCTTCGTTCCTGCGCTTTTCAGCATAGCCCAGAACGGCGAGCAATGCGAGACTCAGCGCACAAACACATAAAGGTAATAAATTTTCCATTCTAACTAAATCTTCCGCCGAATTATGCATTGGCGGACATTCCTGCACACGAACGGCTCGGCATGCTTCCGTAAAACAGAGTTTCGGATGCAGTTCGTGCGCAAAGCACCCTCCTGCGAAACCGAACGGCGGCCTGCTCAAAGACAGAATATCGTTTTGCAGCCCACAAGGTGAGCTGCGGCGATTTTCCATGCAGCGGTCAGGCTCCGTTGACACGTTCGCTTTTTTGGCAAACATGTCCGCATTTCGGACATATTTTCCGAATTATAGCGGAATTATAACATAAACCCCGCCGCTATGCAAGCATTCGGCATACGCGGCGGAGATTATACAAATTTTCAGCATGGATATATATAACCGCAGCACGGCGCTGTCAGCAATAAAGCTCCGTTTTAACAAAGAAACGGGATTTTTTTGTTTCGCGTTCGATGCCGCGGTAAACGAACCTTCCGCACCCTCTGACGGAAACAATGTCTCCGGATTTCAGCACACGGCCTGCATCGGAAACTGTTCTTCCGTTTATAAACAATTTTCCGCTTCGCAGCAGCTCCGGAAGCTCACCCCCGCGCGACAGGCGGAAAACCTGCGCTGCAACGGCATCAAGCCGTTCGCTTGCAACATTGCATTGCACGGTGCGAAGGGTGAAAAGTAATCCCGACGGCAGCAGCGGCGCGGGCGAACCGTTCTCTTCCATAGTGTCCGGCGGGGGCAGAATATCGCAGCTGAGATCCGTTCGCCGTGCGGAAACGAAATTTTCGGCAATATAGGGTGCGATTTGTTCCGTGCAGAAAATATAAATCTCGTTTTCGCGAACGGCAATGTCGCCCGTTCGGCTCCTGTCGATTCCGAGAGCCATAAGCGAACCGAGAATATCGCGGTGCGTGAGCTGCTCGGCGAATTTTTTTGAACGCGGCACGGCGCGTATGCAGCGAATCGGAAACGGACAAGCATAGCCGCAGTCCTCCGGGTCGCCGAAACGAACCATTATGCGTTCGCAGCCGTCCGTGCCGCCGAATTCGGTACGCATAACGCCTGAAAGTTCTTTTTCGGCGCAATGCAGAATGTTCTGTTCCGCAAGCCCCAAAAAGGTTGTGAACGTACAGCGTCCGCTTCCGTTTGCGCGGGAAGCAAGTCCGAGCAGCTTTTTCTTAAAAACAGCTTCGTCCGTCTGCTTCATTTTTTTGATCCTTTTTAATCCTTGTCCGCAGGCAGCTCAAAGCGGATGAGTTCCTCACCCTCGGTGCCGTTATCAACGTGGAAAACAACGGCGTTGCCCTCGTAATCGAGTTCATAGGAATCTCCGGAGCAGACGCCCGTGAAAAAAGCGGAGAAGGTAAGCGCGGAAACATCGAATTTATCCGCCGCAAGGTGATTTTCGCCCTCCATATAGTAAACTGCGTTTTTCATATAACCGTTCAGTTCGCGCCTGTCGGCGGTAAAGCCGTAATAAAGCAGGGATGAGCCGCCTATGTCCCATGTCGGGTCGGCATAATACCATTCATCATTATATTTGAACAAAGTCCATTCGTGCAGCCCGAGATCCTTCGCAATGCCGTGCACTGTCAGTGCTTCAAACCCAAGCTGACAAAGCAGGAAACAGTATGAGCGTCCGAAACACCAGCAAACGCCGAGGCCTTCCGTGACGGCATCGTAGCAATGCCGCATGACGGGCACCGATTCTCCGCCGACGGTTTCCTCGTTGAAATCATATTCCGTTTCGGCGGTCAGTTTTTGATACACCGCAACAGCCCGCATGATTCGGCTTTTTGCCCCTTCGGAAGGTTCAAGCAGTTCGGCAACCCTGTTTTCAAACCGATGAAACAGAGTGTTGTGTTCCTCGCGGGAGGAGGAAAAGTAGCTCCATTCAAGCCTGCACCCGTTTTCACCTTCGGCAAATTGAACCGTTGTATCGTAAATATCGGCAAAGAAAACGGGAAAATACATGTCGATAAGGCGGAGCAGATTGGGATAATCGTCTTTTGTCCCGGGCAGATCAACGCTTGTTTCGTAGTTCATGTATGCCGCAACGACCGCAGGATAACCCTGAAGTTCATTCTCCGTCAAAACCTCAAGCACAGCTTCGGGCGCGGCAAAATAATTCAGTGTCGGTTCAAACGGCAGCTTGACTTCCGCAAAATGCGGACGCGGATCGGGAGTCTCCGTCGGCATTTCGGCAGGATTCGGCGTGCCGGTCGGCGCAGCCGTCACCGTCCCGGGCTTGCCGCCCGTGCAGCCCGTGATTATGAAAAGCGCCGCCAAAACAGCCGAAATCAGCGCAGTGCCGCGAATACGGTAAATCTTATTATTTTTGTGTTCCATTGCGGTTTTCCCTCCAATGTCCGATGTCGGTTTGTCCGGTTCAACCGAATAACCGGGTAAGGGTATTATACCAAAGGTTTTTGTGTGCAGCAAGAGAGTTTGAACAATGAGCAATCAGCAATGAGCAATCAGCAATCAGCAATGAGAAATGAGGAGTGAGCAATGAGCAATGAGAAATGAGGAGTGAGAAATGAGGAGTGAGGAATGAGAAATGAGGAGTGAGGAATGAGGAATGAGAAATGAGGAGTGAGGAATGAGAAATGAGGAGTGAGGAATGAGAAATGAGGAGTGAGAAATGAGAAATGAGCAATCAGCAATTATCTTTCCCGGCTGAACAGAGGAAGCAGATGTACACTTAATTACTCATTTCTCATTGCTAATTGCTCATTCCCGCAGGGATATGTCAATCCCCCTATAAGGGGTTCAATAGGGCATTTTTTCAAAATGGTTGTTTGGAAAGGACTGTCTCAATCCCCCTATAAGGGGTTCAATAGGTTACAAAGCAATACCTTTTGTAACATTGGAGGATGTGTGTCTCAATCCCCCTATAAGGGGTTCAATAGAATTTTGG
>CALAXO010000056.1 GCA_937894955.1 uncultured Clostridia bacterium | reverse complement strand
AATACGTCACCTGCGGTGAGGCTGATGGTTGCCATGCCGCCGGGTGCGGGGGTGGTGGGATTCTCAGTGATGGGTGCCTCGGTGACGGGTGCCTCGGTGGGAGGTACGGGAGTGGGTTCACTGCCGCCGGTGATGGTAACGGTTGCGTTATTTACAACGTTGGCAATGGGGGTTGCCTGACCGCCTACGGGGAAGTTTTTGAACTCAGTGATGACGAGAGCAAGATCACTTGCGCCGTTTGCTGCACCTTCCTTAACGCGGAGCGTTACGGAGCAGATGGTGCCGCTCTGAGTAAAAGCAGCGGTGGGCATCATGGCGCCGAGACGCATGGAGCCGGGGATGGTGGTGGCATCAACAAGCTGAGTGCCGCCGAGGTCGATGATCTGGTTGAGAACATCGCCGCGAGTGTGGGACACATACTCGAATACATCAGTACTGTAGTTGAACTGCATATTGAGTACATGTGCTTCGAAAGTGCCGTTCACGGTGAGGTCAACGGTGATTTCGTCGCCGGGGTTTGCCGTTGCGGGCGCATTTTCAACTGCGAATACAACTTCGCCGTCTGCAAACACGGGGATGGCTACAAGGGAAAGCACCATCATTGCCGCTACGAACATTGCAAGAAACTTTTTCATGTGGTTCTCCTTCCAACATATTTTTGCAGCTTCTGCTGCTTCGACCGCGCGGACGCTGTTGCACGTCCGCGCCAATCGAACATTATTCTATCAAAAAAATAATGAATGTGCAATTCCCAAAGCAAAATGCTATTTTTTACTCGGTGACATTTTAATATTCAAATTTCCCTGCATCACTGTAAATATCGCGCATTTTATCAACATTCTCTTTTCGTCGAAATAAATAATATATTTTTTGTTCTCAGCCATAATCAACCTTAATTTGCATCAAATTACATTCCACCGCAAACATATCACGCATACATCGCCCGATGAACGAGCAGAATAAGGGCATTGGAACACAGAAAGTCCAAAGCCTGAATAAACGGAACATTTTGAATACGGAAAGGAAAAAACAATGAATCGCATGCAACAAATCAAGTGGCGGCTTCGCAGATTCCGCCTTCGCTCAGCAGTCTTTATGCGCCGCAACGGACTTTATCTTGCCCTTGCGGGCTGCCTCGCCTCCATCGGCGGTGCAGCGGTTTTGATTTTTACAGCCGGAGGGAACGATACCCCGAATGCGCCTGTCAATCGTTCGGATGACCAAAGGCTTGAAACCGTGACGGACACCGTTTCCGACGAAAGCGACACTCCCGCGCCCGCCGTTGAAACGCCGACGGCAGGCACCGCCTCGCCCCGACCCACACCTCTTGCACTGCCGGAATTCACGCCCATGCCCGAACTTTCGCCCGAACCGGAACCGACAGCGGACGGAGTTTTGTCCGGATTGAAATCGCCGGTTGACGGAGCTGTTATGAAAAGCTTTGCAATCAACTCCCTGCTTTATTCGGAAACGCTTCATCAATGGATGACGCATCCCGGAGTTGACATAGAATGCAGCAAGGGCAGTGAAGTCCGTGCAATTGCGGACGGAACGATTGAAAATGTTTATGTTGACGACAGGCTCGGGGTCACAATCGTCATCTCGCACGCAAACGGCATGACAAGCGTTTACTCCAATCTGAAGGCTGAGCCGCCCGTCAATATCGGCGACAGAGTCATCGCCCGCCAAGTCATAGGCTGCATCGGCGATACATCAATCAGCGAATGCGCGGAGCGGAGTCATCTGCATTTTGAAATCCGCGTCAACGGCAGTCCTGTCGACCCCGAAAGTATTATAACATTTATTAAGCCGTGAGCGGCATAAAACGAAACAAAAACGGGCATTTGCGGAAATGAGATCAGGGCAATGAGCTTAAAAGTCATATGCTTCCCTCATTTCCCCGCCGCTCACCGTTCCCGATGCCTTTCAGTCCACCAAAAACCGTCCGCGGCCGCGGCACCTTTTTTAATTGCAAAATTCGCCCGCGCGTTTTATAATAAGGTCAGTTCCGATCCGGCACAGTTTCCGAACCGGATCCGCAGCAGATTTTCGAATGGAGAAGTATTATGAAAACGCTTACCGTTATCCCGCTTGCAACGCCGCAGACCGTTCCTCAGAACTCACTCGAAGCGGTTAAATCCGTTGACCGACTGTATTTGCAGACAACGGAGCATATATGCGCAAATGCTGCACTCCGCATCCGTCCCGAAGCTGTTTCAATGGATGATTTATACAGCGAATGCTTTGATTTTGACGAATTGAACGAACGCATTGCGGAAAGGCTTGCAGCAGAATTCGAATCCGAAAATGCGGAAAACCTCAACGTCGGCTATGCCGTCCTCGGCCGCGGCGTTGAAGGTGAGCTTGCCGCGCTGTTGTGCCGCCGTGCGAGCGAAAACGGGTTCAGCGTCCGTTTCATGCCCGCGCCGGGCTTTGCGGAATCCGCCGTTTGTGCCGCCGCGAACCGCGGCCATATTGCGCCGTGGTACGGTTATGATATTCGTTCGGCGCATTCCTTCAATATAATAGGAACGAATTTTCCCGTTGCCGTTGAAGAGGCGGACAACCTGCTTATTGCCGGTGAAATCAAGCTTCGGCTGAGCGAGTATTACCCGGATGAATCCGATGTTTTTGTCTGCACAATGAACGACTGCGGAGGATACGATGTTAATCGCCTTCCGCTGCACCGAATGGATCACCCGGAGGCGGAAAAGCTTTACGGTGCCGCAACTGTCGTTCTTGTTCCTCCCTGTGGGCTTTTGCAGCGCACACGTCACGGCATTGACGGGCTGCTTGAAGTTATGCATCGGCTTCGCGCACCCGGCGGCTGCCCGTGGGATGCGGAGCAAACTCACGAAAGCCTGCGCTCCTCGCTGTTGGAAGAAACATACGAGGTGCTTGACGCACTCGACAGCAGCGATATGACCGCACTTGAAGAGGAACTCGGCGACCTGCTGCTGCAAATCGTTTTCCATTCCGTGATTGAAGAGGAATGCAGCGACTTCACCCTGCGTGATGTCACAACGGGAATCACCAACAAGCTCATTTATCGTCATCCGCATGTGTTCGGCAGCGTTCATGTTGACGGCGCGAATGACGTACTTGCAAATTGGGAAAAACTCAAGCAGAAAGAGAAGCACCAGCAGACAGTGGCCGACACTCTGCGTGCCGTTCCCAAAGCATTCCCCGCACTGATGCGCAGCTGCAAGATTCAAAAACGCGCCGCCCGAGTCGGATTCGATTGGAACGCCGCTGCCGACACCTTGCCCAAGGTTCACGAGGAGGCGGACGAGGTTCTTGATGCGCTCAAAAAGGGCGATGCTCAGGCAATTGAGGAAGAGATCGGGGATCTGCTCTTTGCCTGTGTAAATGCGGCGCGCAAAGCCGGGGTCGATCCGGAGCTTGCACTTGCCGCAGCAACGCAAAAATTCACGAACAGATTCATCAAAATGGAAGAGCTTATCCTGTCCGAGGGCGGTTGTCTTTCGGATATGACTCTTGAGCAAATGGATTCATATTGGGACAGGATAAAAAAGTGAATTAAATTGCGATATTTGCTTAAAATATATCAAAAAGCTATTGTGTTTTCGGCGCGAGACTGATAAAATACTGAATGTTGCTTAAGTGTTCGGGTTTTTCGCCCGAACAAAGCATAACAGGGTTCTGCACCATGTTGTGCACAATAGCGTAATTTTTAGTTTATTCTATAAACGGAGGAACATACAATGAATAAGGCTCAGCTTATCAGCACTCTTGCGAGCACGACCAACCTTACCAGGAGGGATGCGGACGTTGCCGTCAATTCCATCTTCAATCTCATCATCAAACAGCTCAGGCAGGGCGACAAAGTTCAGATCGTCGGCTTTGGCTGCTTCGAAGTTCGCGAACGTCCCGCACGCAAGGGCCGCAACCCTATGACCGGTGAAGCCATCGATATCGATGCCACCCGTTCCGTTGCTTTCAAGCCCGGCAAGTCCATTAAAGACGCAATGGACAACAAATAATTTCTGCTTATAAACCAAGCTTTCCGGCCGCACTGTATGTCATATGGCGCGGCTTTTAATTTATTTATTCGAAAAGGCTTGATTTCTGCCGTTTTCGTGGTAAAATACTGTTGAGGCAGCCGAGCTGCCTCGGAATCAAATATTTTTTCGGAGGTAATACTCATGGCTTATCGTATCACTGATGCTTGCATCGCATGCGGCGCATGTGCAGCAGACTGCCCCGTCGGCGCAATTTCCGAGGGTGACGGCAAATACGAAATCAATCCCGATGTTTGCATCGAGTGCGGCCTTTGCGCAAGCACATGTCCCGTCGGTGCTCCCACCAACGACTGATTCAGTCACAGCGCAGGCTTAATATTGCATTGAAAACTCAGTTTTCATCCGGTGCTTTTTAACACCTGCCCGTGAAAATCTCCACAAATTTATTTAACCCGAAAGGGGACGCGGTTTGTCGTGTCCTCTTTTGGGTTTTTTAACACATTCATCCACCCGGTTCCGACGAAAAGTTTAAATTCGGTCAAAGCCCTCTGCTTCATGGTCGTTTTTGCCGAAGAACAGTTTGTTTAATATGTTTAATTAAAAAAACAGCCCGCACGGTGCGGTTCACAGCCGGGCGGGCTTTCTCTTCACTTTGATTTATTGATTAATTTGTTTTATTGTTTTTCCTGCTTCCGAATTCACGCTCAAACAGTTTTTTGATTCCGCATGCAAAGCAAAGCACATAACCCAGCACCGAACCCGCAACATCCTCCAGTATCTGATACGGAAGTTTCATAACTGCGTATTCGGGAGTTGAATAAATGAACGCTCTGCCGAGGGAATAGCCGACAGTGTTTATAACAATGCCCAGAATGACTCCTGTCACGGCACCCGCATTCCATTTGCTTCCGCGGAAAAGTTTGCGGGCGCAAAGCGAAACAGCAATGGCCTGAATGCCGTGTGTCACAAGGGAAACAAACATTGGCGCAGGGTAAAAAAGCAAATCCCCGATGAATGCGCCTATGCCGCCGACAATGAATGCGCAAAGCGGATTCAGCAATATTGATGCAATGGTTATTATCGCGTTGTTAAGGTAAATATGCCCGCCCGGAACCGGCACGCTGAGCATTGAGGAGCTCATTATAATGTTCATCGCAAGGAACATTGCGGTCACGGTGAGTGTTCTTGTTGAAAACTCTTTTTCATTCGTTTTAATTTCCATAATGCCGCCTTTCTGTTTCGCTCGGGCATCCGCCCGAAGCAGAAGCTTTCTGTCACCCCTTGCGGGGCTTGACTTTTGACGCAGGTTATTATACACTCAAACTGATACTGTCGCTATCGCCAGTTTAAGAATATTTGATAAGGTCAGTCAGGAATGAAATACAGAATCGACAAAGCTTCTAAAACACCTGCGTACGAGCAGCTCTACCGTTTGCTCCGAGCGGATATTGCGGAGGGCGTGCTTCCCCCGCGATATAGGCTGCCGTCCAAACGCTTTATGGCAGCGGAGCTTGAAATTGCGGTCATCACCGTTGAACATGCCTATGAATTGCTATGTGATGAGGGTTATGCCGTTTCGCGCCCACGCAGCGGCTACTATGTTGCTTACGGTGCGGAAGGACTCACCGCCGGTATGCCCCGCGCAACACAGGCGCAAATGAGTGCGCACAATATCGGTGCGGATGAGGATTTTCCATTTTCCGTGCTTGCAAAAACCATGCGCCGCGTTCTTTCGCGCTGCGACAGGAGCATTCTTGTAAAATCCCCGAACAGGGGCACGGCCGAGCTTCGCCGTGCAATTGCGGATTATCTTTTGCGGAGCCGCGGCATTTCCGCTGCGCCGGAGCGCATTGTCATAGGTTCCGGTGCGGAATATCTTTACGGTCTGACAGCCCAGCTTTTTGAACGCGGTTCCTCCTTTGCGGTTGAACATCCGTGTTACGAAAAAATACCCCGGGTTTATGCAACAAACGGGATCTCCTGCATTCCGCTCAAAATGGATTCGGACGGAATTTCTTCCCCCGCCCTTTCGGAATGCAGAGCATCGGTGCTGCATGTCACCCCATTTCACAGTTACCCGAGCGGCATAACCGCGACTGCCGCGAAACGCAACGAGTACATTGACTGGGCAAGGCGCGGCGGTGCATTTATAGTTGAAGACGACTATGCTTCCGAATTTGCCGTTGCGGGCAGACAGATCGACACCATGTTTTCGCTTGCTCCGGACATTGTTGTATACGTCAACACGTTCACAAAAACCATTGCGCCCGCCATGCGAATGGGGTATATGCTGCTTCCCGAAAGTCTTGATACATTGTTTTCTCGAAAACTCGATTTCTACTCCTGCACCGTGCCCGTGTTTGAACAGTATGTGCTTGCGGAGTTCATAAATAACGGCGATCTTGAACGCAGCATCAACCGCAGGCGGCGCCGACTCCGGCGGGACAGGCAGCTTTTTTCGGAAGAAGACAGAACCGATTAAACCCGCCTGCCGTCAGATATATCCCAGTTCATATATTCTATTTTGAGCATATTCCTGTTGCATTTTCGTCAATTTCTGCGTATAATTTCGTTGCTGTTTTGTTTTCAAGGAAACGGAGCAAGCAAATATTCGGAGGGTACATTCCAAATGAAAAAAATTCTCGCAATCGTTCTTGCGGCAGTTATGGCGTTCGGCGTTTTCGCGTTCGCCGGCTGTTCAGACAAAACGGGCAAATCAGATTTCAAAGTCGGGGCGATTCTCCTCGGCGACGAAAACGAAGGTTACACCTACGCACACATTCAGGGGCTTGAGGCCGCAAAGGAAGCCTGCAACCTCAGCGATGATCAAATCATCTACAAGTACAACATTCCCGAAGACGAACAGTGCTATGAAGCAGCGGTCGATCTTGCCGAATCAGGCTGCAAACTCATCATTGCAAACTCTTTCGGTCACGAAGATTATCTCATTCGCGCCGCAAAAGAATATCCCGATGTGGTTTTCTGCCACGCAACCGGTAAAACCGCTGCAAAGCACACCGAGCTTTCCAACATTTTCAACTTTTTTGACTGCATCTACGAAGCTCGCTATGTTTCCGGCATCGTTGCGGGCATGAAGCTCAAGGAGCTCATGGACGAAAGCAAAGTCACCGATCCCTATATCGGCTACGTCGGCGCATACCCCTATGCAGAAGTTGTTTCCGGCTACACCGCATTCTTCCTCGGCATCCGTTCCATCGTTCCCGAGGCTCATATGGACGTTCAGTACACTCAGGAGTGGTTCGACATCGTTAAAGAGCGCGAAGCTGCAAACGCACTCATGGCACGCGGCTGCGTCATCATCGGTCAGCATGCGGACTCCACCGGCGCACCCTCCGCTGTTCAGGCAAAATACGAAGCGGGCGAAACCGTATTCAGCGTCGGCTACAACATTGACATGCTCAGCGTTGCTCCCGATGTTGCCCTCACCTCTCCCCAGAACAATTGGGGTGCATATTACACCTATGCTTTCGAGCAGGTCATGAACGGCAAAAAGCCCGAGCAGGATTGGTGCCACGGCTATTCCAACAACGCTGTTCAGCTCTCCCCCCTCGGCAAGGCTTGCGCAGCCGGCACTCAGGAAGCTGTTGACGCCGCAATCGAAAAGATTAAGAGCGGCGAACTGAAGGTATTTGATTGCAGCACCTTCACCGTAAACGGCGAACATCTCACCAGCTACGACAAGAGCTACGGCTTTGAAGGCACTCAGCTTATCTGGGACGGTTACTTCCATGAGTCCGAAGTTATCTCCGCTCCCCTGTTCGATATCCGCATCGACGGCATCACCGAACTGTCCAAGTAATTTTCATTCGCAGTAAATCGCTTTAACGATAAATTGCGATAAAACAATTTTACACCAACCTGCCGCTCGGGCTTCATCGCTCGGGCGGCAGGTTTAATTTTAGTCAAGGTCGGTTTTGAAATTGTCGTGAATTTCCCCTTTAATGCTCAAATTCATTTATCCGGATTCATTTCGGCCGAAGTTTCCCTTTCGAACGGAAAAACGTACTGCGAAAGACCGAGTTTATCGCGAACGGCGGCGAGTTCGCGCTGAACCGATTCGCCGACCGGAACACCCTTGTCCCTTCGATCCAGCCACTTCAAATATTCCATTTCTCCCGCCGTGTATATACGTTCGCGCCCGGGCGCAACCTCCGAAGCACGCAAAGCGCGCAGAATATCACCGGCAGTCTTTTTGAACGCATCTATTCCCATAAACGCTTCCGGATCGAAAACCATGAAATAATGCCCCAACCCATGCGGTTTTTTGGAACCGTCCTCCGCAATGCCGGTGAGCATCTTCATATAGTTGCCCTGCGCAAGCGCAGCGGAAAGAATTTCAACAACGGTTGCATAGCTATAGCCCTTATATCCGCCGACGGGCATGAAACTTGCATCGCCGCGCAAAAGTGCCGCAAGGATTTCATTGCTGTCGGTCATAAACTTTCCGTCCCGCCCGATAACACGCCCTTCCGGTGTGGGTTTGCCCTGTCTTGCAAGAACTTCGATTTCGCCGCGTTGGGTGATTGATGTTGCACAGTCAATCACAAACGGGAACGGTTCATCAGTCGGTATTGCAATTGTGAACGGGTTGGTTCCAAGCATGGGTTCAACGCCGAAAGTGGGCGCAATGCTCGGTCTTGCATTCGTTCCGGTGAAACCGATCATGTTTTCCCGAGTTGCCATCATTGCCCAATACCCCGCAATACCGTAATGACTGGAGTTGCGGATTGCACCGGCTGCCATTCCGTAAGTTTTTGCTTTTTCGATGAGCTTTTCCATCATGCTGTGACTCGCAACCATGCCCATGCCGTTATGAGCATCATAAACAAGCGTTGTTGGCGTTTCGCGCAGCACTTCAATATTTGTGACAGGGTTTAATATTCCCTGTTCGAACCTGTCGATATAAATCGGTTTGAAACGATTGCATCCGTGGCTCTCAATCCCCCGCCTGTCGCTTTCAACAAGAACATCGGTGCAGATTTCCGCATCCCTTTCGGGAACGCCATAGCCCATGAACGCATCTTTCATGAAATTTGTGATAACATCCCACGGGATATAGGGTCTCGTTTCGGGCATTTGTAAACCTCCTAAAATTACATCATGTTTTTCGCGTATCCAATTCACGCATGCATGGATTATACCACTTTTTCAGCCGTTTTGACAGCAAAAAATCCCGCATTTATATATTGCGCCGCATATTACTTTTTTTGTTGCATAATGAAGCATCAGTCGGCATTACTGCGCAATAAGCATAAATTTCCCGGGAAATAACGCCGCGCATCCGACCTGTTTCATCCGAAACATTTCGAAATGAACGACAGCATAGTATTTTCCGCCGTTCTTCCCCGAAGGCAGTTCCGCTGCAGCATATTCGATTTTTTCAAGAATCTCCGCCTGCGGCATCTTGTTGTCATACGGCACAACAACATCGAAAATCAGATTGGTATGCGTCGGACCGGGAACAATTCGAAAATCATGCATCGTCAACCCGCTGTTGATTTCAGACAGGGCTGTTTCCATCCGCTCGCGAAGCATCCGCGTCTGCTCATCTTGCGCCGCAACAGGGTCAAGATGAATCGTCGCATCGCAGCCAAGCTCATGCCGAAGTCGTCGTTCGGCATTGTCAACGATATCATGCAGCTTAAAAATATCCGAACCCGCTTCGGTCGGCATTTCGGCGTGGAGCGAAATTATCTGTCTTCCGGGGCCGTAATCGTGAATTATGAGATCGTGAATCGCCGAAATCTCGGGATAAGAGAGAACAATGCCTTCAATTTTTTTTACAAATTCCGGATCAGGCTCAGTCCCGAGCAAGGGTGCAAGCGTATCCCGAACAGACATTATCCCGGCGCGGAGCACGAACACAGCAACTGCCGCGCCGCACCAACCGTCAATATTAATTCTGAGGAAGTGCCCTGCCGCCGATGAAACAAGCACGACTGCCGTAGCAATGCTGTCGGAAAGTGAATCATTTGCCGCTGCGGCGAGTGCGGGCGATGCAAGTTCTTTGCCGAAAGAACCGTTGTAAACCGCCATATAGATTTTCACCGCAACGGAAAAAAACAATATCATTGCTGTCAAAGCCGAAAACTCAACTGCCTGCGGCGCAATGATTTTTTCAACCGAAGTTTTAAGCAGCTCAACGCCCATAAGTATTATTGCAGCCGAAACCAGCAGACCTGCAATATATTCAAACCTGCCGTGTCCGAAAGGATGTTCCTTATCCGGTTTCTGTCCCGCAAGCCTGAACCCAATCATGGTTATTACCGAGCTGCCCGCATCCGCAAGGTTGTTGAACGCATCCGCAGTTACGGCGACGGATTTCGCAAGGCTGCCGGCAATGAATTTTACTGCAAAAAGCAGAATATTCAGCAGTATTCCAACGCCACCGCAAAGCACGCCGTATGCACGGCGCGTCGCGGGATCATCATACTCCCTCGGAGTTTTAATAAACAGTTTTGCAAGAAATTTCAGCATATTACACCTTTTTGACGCAATTTCCGTTGTTATTATTGCTTAAATCTTAACCACGCAAATGTCAGGCTTTACACGGTGCCGTTTACGCACCGCAAAGCACGCCGTATGCACGGCGCGTTGCGGGATCATCATACTCCCTCGGAGTTTCAATAAACAGTTCTGCAAGAAATTTCAGCATGTTTTCTTGTTAAGATCATCGCGTTTTCTTGTTATTGATTGCATTCATAATAACAGCCATAACCTCCTGAGTGCCGTCCAATGTCGGGTCCGCTTTCATATTTGCGCGATAGGTCTCACGAGAAGCATACAGTTCGTTCACCCTGTCAACAAGCACTTCCGGGGTCAGCTCCTCTTGCGGAAGAACGGCCGCATAACCCTTTTTGCGAACATATTCCGCATTCAGGATTTGATCGCCGCGGCTTGCGCCAAGGGGCAGCGGAACAAGCAGCGCGGGAATGCCGAGCGCGAGAAATTCAAACACGGCATTTGCACCTGCGCGGCTTACAACAAGTTCGGTCGCTGCAAGCAGATCCGGCAGTTCTCTGCCGATATACTCATATTGTCTGTATCCGGGGCAGTCGATGCTTTCATCCAGCTTGCCCTTACCGCAAAGATGAACAATATCGAATTGCTTTGTAAGTTTCGGCAGCGCTGCCCGAACTCCGTCGTTCAATGCAGCCGCTCCGAGACTTCCCCCCATAATAAGTATAATAGGTTTTTTGCCGTCAAAACCGAGAAATTGAAGTCCGCGCTCACGCTTGCCGCTGAAAAGCTCGCGGCGAATCGGCGTTCCTGTATGAACTGCGATGCTGCGCTTCTTGCCGAGGTGTTCCAGCGTGTCCTCAAATGTTACACAAATCGTATCTGCAAATCTGCCCGCAATTCGATTTGCAAGCCCCGGAGTATAATCAGATTCATGACAAATTACTGTTGTTTTTCCTTTCGCGGCAATGACGACCGGCACACTCACAAAACCGCCCTTTGAGAACACAACATCGGGCTGAAGAGATTTCATCAGCTTTTTGGATTGAGATATTCCCTTAAGCACTTTGAACGGGTCTGAAAGGTTTTTCAGCGAAAAATAACGACGGAATTTTCCGGATTCGATAGCATGAAATTTGACATCACGCTGTTCCGAAATCAATTTCTCCTCAATGCTTCCGGCAAGTCCGATATAATGAATTTCGCACCCCTGTGCACGAAGGTACGGAAGCAGCGCGATGTTAGGCGTCACATGACCGGCGGAGCCGCCGCCCGTCAGTATAATGCATTTTGACATAAATTCCCCTTTCTGCCCGCAAAAGGCAGCTTATTCTCCCGCAGACGGAAGCAATACTTCCGGCGGGCTTGTATATATATATTACTGTTGACAGCTCATTTTGGTGCAGCTGCATCATTCCGCATTTTTCTCCGCTTCAAGCCGAGTTGATTCATCATGCCGCACAATTCGTCTGTTGAGCACCGCCGCAACACCGAGGGACAGCGTGTCAACAATCGGCTGGACCCACATGCAGCCGTACAGCGGAAACAGCGCATCCATCATGAAATACAGCGGAATATCGAAAACTCCCTTGCGAAGAATCGAAACCGTTATCGATTCTTTTGCTTTGCCCATCGCCTGAAATTTGATTATCAGCGGATAGCAAAGGCTCATCAGCGGCATTGCAAGCACCATCCTGCGCAGGAAGGCCGCCGCGTATTTCACCGTTGCCTCGTTTTTGATAAAAAGCGATGCCAGTCCCGGCGCAAAAATTTCATATATCACAACGCAAAAAAGCGCAAACGACAGTGAAATAATGCATCCGAAGCGGAACGAATCTTCTGTTCGTTTAAACTTTTTTGCAGCATAGTTGTAGCCTATCAGCGGCAGCATGCCGTTGGCAACGCCGATTGAAAAATACAGCGGCAATTGATCAAGCTTTTTCGTTATGCCGACGGCAGCAACCGCCTCATTGCCGTATTTTGCAACAAAATTCATCTGCGCCGAAACGGCAACGACCGTCAAAGCATATTGCAAGGCGGACGGTGCACCTATGCGCAGCACTGCACCCGCATGTTCACGCGAATGACTGAGCAGTGCGGGATTTAATCCCAAAACGGTTTTTCCGCGCTTTTTAATGATGTAGCAGATAAAGAATGCAAGCCCCGCCGCATTCGAAATTGCGGTTGCCGCACCCGCACCCGCTGCGCCCATGTTTAATCCCCACGGAAGAACAAAAATCGGGTCAAGTGCAATGTTCACAATGCATCCGAGAATCGCACCGAAGCTTGCAGCTGCCGCCGCGCCCTCCGAGCGAACAAGGTTCGTCAGCAAAGTTGTCAGCACCGTCGGCACCGCACCGAGCGTCAGTGTGTAAAAGACATAACCCTTTGCATATTCAAGCGTCATTCCGCGCGCACCGCAGAGGATCAGAATCCGTTCATTAAAGATGCCGACCGCCGCACCGAAAACGGCTGCACTCAAAAGCCCGCCGTAAAAGCAAAATACGGATACTTCCTGCGCTTTGTCGGGCTTTCCCGCACCGAGCAGCCGCGCAATAAGGCTTGCGCCGCCGATGCCGAAAAGGTTGCTGAGAGCTGTGAGCATCAAAAACGCAGCATTGGCAACCGTGACCGCAGCCGTTTTGTTCGGATCGTTCAGCAGACCGACAAAATAAGTATCCGCAATACCGTAAGCCAATGCAACCATCTGGCTTGCAATTGCAGGCAGAATCTGCATCAGCACCGCGCGCTTCACGGGCAGGCTGCCGAGTAATTCACTTCTGTTCAGTTGTTTTTTCACCTGAATGCCTCCGAAGCAAGTTTTACGTTTTAATCCGTTTTCGTGTTCAGCATGAAAAACGTATCAAGTAAGTATATGCGGGATGCGCCGTCCGGAGCAGCATCATTTTAAAACTGCGCAAATACACTGAACCCACTGCAAAGCTCCGCATCAGGCATCTGCGTTTTTTTGACTGTTCATTTTGCCTTATTGTTCTTTTGCCTGCCGGCAGTTGTTCCAAAACAGACCCGAACGCGCTTATTGTTCTTTTTCCTTATCCGTCATCAGCGGCACCGAAAGGATATTCACGGGCATTTTCGGATCGTATTTATCCAGGCTGAGTGAAATTATTCCGAGGAAAGCTGCCATATCGTCCGTGCCGACGCCGTTCACGCCTGAGGCAATGCTGATGTTGATTTTCCCGCCAAAGGTCGTTATTCCGCTGAGCTTGAAGCTTGTCGACCCGCTGGAAACATAAAATTTTGCAGCAACAACGAAGTTTTTTTGAAAGAATTCCGCATTATATGCCGTCTCTGCATCCGCACGGGCCTGATCACCGGGAATAAGCGGCAAAACTTCAGTTTTGAATGTTTCCGCATCGCGAATCACGACCGGTTCGCCGTTCTGCTGCCCGTCAGAGTTTATGCGCAGGAATTGCGCGGAAGAAGCATGCAGAAATTCGTTGTAAATGTTCGGAGATCCTAAAACTTCGTTTGCGTCAGGGGTCGGGTTTGCGGGCTGTTCGTTCCCTCCGCAGCCCGCGAAAGCACAGGCCGCAAGAATGACCGCAAGCATTAAAGTGAAAGGTTTAATGCTTTTTTTCATTTTTATATGTTCCTTTCCGCCCCGCTCGGGGCTTTAACGTTTTCGGAATGTTCGAAACGATTTGAAGCATTCCGCAGTCTCAATCTTTTTGAGTCAACTCACCTACAAGGTTCGTTTGCATCATATTGCGCACGCCGTCAATGCCGCTCGTGTGTCCGAGAACCCACATGAGCTTTGTTATTGCCGCCTCCGTTGTCATGTCACCGGCGGAGATGATTCCGAGTTCCTTCAGCGGACGGCTGACCTCGTAGATATCGGGCGTGCTCTGTTCATACAGGCACTGTGAAGTCAGAATTACGGGAATATCGTTCGCCATCAGCCTTTCAATTGCCTTCAGGTGATTGCGGCGGATGCTGTGCATTCCGCCTAACCCGAAAGCCTCCACAACAACTCCCTTAATGTCGCAGTCAAGGCAGCAGTCAAGCAATTTCGGGCTGAGCCCCGGAATCAGCTTTATGAGCGCAACCCGCGGATCAATGTCGGTTGAAAAGCTGTATTCGCTGCGAACCTGCGGACTGTGCAGCGCAAGCATTCTGCCGTCGCTTACGGTGCCGATATATGGGTAATTAATCGATTCAAACGCATTGAGCGATGTTGTGCGCGTTTTTACGGCACGGCAGCCGAGCATCAGCGAATTGCCGAAGCAGATATATACCCCGCCCATGAGTGCCGTTGCCGCAATGATTGCGTTTTCAAGGTTGCGCCTTCCGTCGGAGTCCGGATAAACCGCGGGGTACTGCGCACCGGTCAGCACAACGGGAATCTGAATCCCCGCAAGCATAAAGCTGAGCATGCTTGCGGTGTATGCCATGGTATCCGTTCCGTGTGTCAAAACAATTCCGTCGCATTTGTCCGCATATTGGTTTATCGCTTCCGCAATGGTGATCCACTCCTCCGGCTGAATATTGGATGAATCCATGCTGAAAAGATCAACACAATGAACATTGCCGAAAACGCTGCACTGCTTTGCACCCTCGCAAGTGCTGCCTGCATAATTCGAAGTTTCTCCGCGAACAAGGTTCAAAAGCTCCCTTGCCGAAAGCTCCGGCTTAAGCCCGTTATCGGTCGGCACACATGCAATTGTTCCGCCGGTGGATATAAGATAGATATTTTTCATTTCGCTAAAACCGTCCGGGTTTATTGTTCCGTGCGCATATCGGCGCACAATTTTCCATCCTTATCATACCGCATTTTGCGCTTTTCTGCAAGTGCAGAGCAAAAGCTGATTTCGAACCATTTACGTTCGGCATCGGGTTCGCGGGCTGTTCATTTCCCCGCGGCCCGTGAACGCACAAGCCCGCAGGCATAAAAGCGAACGGTTTGACTTGACCTGCTTATCAAAAATTAAAAGCGTCCCGAGTTGTGCGGAACGCTTTTTGATATCAAATTCTGCTGCAATGTTTTTTCAATTTCGATGCCGACAGCAAAGCTGTCTTTTGGATATGCGGCTTATTTGATTACATCGCAGCGCATGTAGGGTACAAGCACCTCGGGAATGCGAATGCTGCCGTCGGCCTGTTGATAATTCTCAAGGATTGCCGCAACGCTTCTTCCGATTGCGACGCCGCTGCCGTTAAGGGTGTGAACAAGTTCGGGCTTGCTCTTTTTGTCCCTGCGGAAACGAATCTGTGCTCTGCGCGCCTGAAAATCCTCAAAATTGGAGCAGGAGCTTATTTCAACATATCTGCCGTAGCTGGGCATCCATACCTCGATATCATAGGTTTTTGCAGAGCTGAAGCCGAGATCGCCCGTGCTGAGGCAAACAACGCGATAGGGAAGGCCGAGACCCTGCAGGACGCGTTCCGCATCATGCGTAAGCTTTTCAAGCTCATCATAGCTGTCTTCAGGTTTTACGAATTTCACGAGTTCAACCTTGTTGAACTGATGCTGACGGATAAGACCCCTTGTGTCCCTGCCCGCACTGCCCGCTTCGCTGCGGAAACATGCACTGTAAGCGCAATACTTGATGGGAAGCTCCTCACCGTTCAGAATATCGCCGCGGTGAATGTTTGTAACGGGAACCTCTGCCGTCGGGATAAGGAAGTAGTCCGTGCCTGCAACCTTGAATGCATCATCCTCAAACTTCGGGAGCTGACCCGTGCCCATCATGGAAGCTCTGTTGACCATATAGGGCGGAAGAATCTCCGTATAGCCGTTTTCGGTATGTACATCAAGATAATAGTTTATAAGCGCACGCTCAAGCCTTGCACCGAGTCCGCGATAGACCGTGAACCTTGCACCCGTTATCTTGCCCGCATCCGCAAAATCAAGGATGTTCAGCGACTCGCCGAGATCCCAATGTGCTTTCGGTTCAAAATCAAACTTTGTCGGTTCTCCGAACCTGCGTACCTCCGCATTGTCGCGATCATCCGCACCGTCGGGAACGCTGGAATGCGGGATATTCGGAATTTTCATCAGAAGGTCGTCAAATTGTGCGTCGATTTGCGCAAGCTCCGCATCAAGCTCCTTGATTTCATCCGCAACAAGCTTCATTTCCGCAAGCAGCGCGGAAACATCCTGTCCCTGCTTTTTAAGCACGGGAACCTTTGCGGAATCCTCATTGCGTTTTGCCTTGAGCTGTTCCGTCTTTTGAATTACTTCGCGGCGTTTTTCGTCCAGTTCGAGAATGCCGCTGACATCCGCACCCTTGTTGCGGCGCGCTTTCATTGCAGCAACAAGCTCCTCCGGATTCTTTCTGATTCGCTTAATATCTAACATTGTTTTCTCCTTGCGGCTTTGCGCCCGTTGTTTTTAAATGTTCTGAATTATCTGCTTTTTTAAAAACAAGAATATTTTTCAAAAAAGCTTAAACCGGCTTCTCGGGTTTCGGTCGAGTTTGGGCGAAGCCCGAGCCTCAGTTATCAGTCTGCTGTTCTCCCGCAGCATTTTTTGTATTTTTTGCCGCTGCCGCAGGGGCAGGGGTCATTCGGTCCGATTTTTTTCGCAACGCGGAACGGTTTTGCTTTTTCCGGGCTGCCTGCATTCGCTGCGGCATTCCTTGCAGGATCACTCGCCGCGCCGGGCTGCCTCGGAATCATATCAGGCTGCCTCCGTTCGGGAACCCTAATTACCGGGTGGTAGAGGTTCATAACCGTCTCGTTGCGTATCTCGGCCGTCATGGTTTCGAACATATCAAAGCCCTCGTTGCGGTACTGCACAACGGGATCCTGATTGCCCATTGCGCGCAGTCCGATACCCTCGCGGAGCTGATCCATTGCATCAATATGATCCATCCAATGTTTGTCAACCGTCAGCAGCAGGAACCGGCGTTCCACTTCACGCATGTCGAAACCTTTTTCCTTCAGCAGGTTTTCGATAGCCGTATACCGTTCGTTCGCAAGCTCGGTCAAAAGCTTCAGCATTCCGCCGTGAGTTGTTTCCGCCGCAATGCGGTCCGTTGCCTTGATTCCGAACATTCTGAAGAACTCATGATCCAATCCGCCGTAATCCCAAGCATCGCGCTTTTGCTTTTCGGGGCAATAGAAATCAACAATCGACAGTATGGCTTCGTCACGCATCTGCGCAATTTCCGAATGAACATCCGCACCCCTGAGCACCTGCCTGCGCTGAGTGTAGATTATCTCGCGCATTTTGTTCATTACGTCGTCAAATTTGAGAACGCTCTTCCTGATTTCGTAGTTATGGCTCTCAACGCGCTTCTGAGTTGTTTCAATCGCCTTTGTCAAAGCACCCAGTTCAAAGCCCGTATCCGCGCCCTCGGGAAGGAAACGGCTCATAAGGCTGCCTGCACGTTCTCCGCCGAATCTCAGCATCAGCTCGTCATCCATTGCAACATAGAATCGTGTTGCACCGGGGTCGCCCTGTCGTCCGGCTCTGCCGCGCAGCTGGTTGTCAATGCGCCTTGACTCATGCCGCTCCGTACCGATTATGTACAGACCGCCGACTTCAACAACTTTATCGTGTTCGGCATCGGTAACAGCCTTGTGTTTTTTGTAGATTTCGTCGTATTTGCGCCTTGCTTCGAGTATCGCCTCGTCCTCGGTCTCCTGGTGGCTTGTTGCCCACTCTATCATATCATCGTCATAACCTTCGCGACGCATTTCGCGCTTTGCAAGGTATTCCGGGTTTCCTCCCAAAAGAATATCCGTGCCGCGGCCCGCCATGTTCGTTGCAATTGTAACATTGCCGAACTTACCTGCCTGCGCAACAATATCCGCCTCTTTTGCGTGCTGCTTTGCGTTCAGAACTTCGTGTTTGATTCCGCGTTTTGTAAGCAGACGGCTCAGGTATTCGGATTTTTCGACCGAAACGGTGCCGACAAGAATCGGCTGCCCGGTTGCGTGCGCGCGAATGATTTCTTCGATAATGGCGTTGTATTTTTCCTGCTGTTTAATGCATACAACATCGTTATAGTCCACACGCTTTACGGGTTTGTTTGTCGGGATTTCAACAACGTCAAGGTTGTAAATGCCCATAAACTCCGTTTCTTCGGTTTTTGCCGTTCCCGTCATGCCGGCAAGCTTGTGGTACATGCGGAAAAAATTCTGATACGTTATCGTTGCACTCGTTCGGTTCTCATTTTCGACCTTAACGCCTTCCTTTGCTTCAAGTGCCTGGTGCAGACCGTCCGAATACCGCCTGCCTATCATAAGGCGTCCCGTGAAGTCATCAACAATAATGACCTGTCCGTCCTGAACAACATAGTCCTTGTCAACAGTGAACAGTGCGTTGGCTCTGAGTGCCTGTTTGATATAGTGGTTAATCTCCGTATTCTCCGCCGAGGAAATATCATCGATGTTGAAATAGACCTCGGCCTTGCGCATACCCTGTTCGGTAAGAGCGACCGTGCGCGCCTTTATGTCGCACATATAGTCGCCGCTCTCCTCCTGTGACATGCCCTGCATAAGTTCCGATTTTGTGAGCTTTTTAACATCTTCACCCCGGGTCAGCCTGCGCACGAATTCATTCGCGCGCTTGTACATATCGGTGGATTTTTCCGCTTTTGTGGAAATGATAAGCGGCGTCCTTGCTTCATCGATAAGAATGCTGTCCACCTCGTCCACGATTGCATAATTCAAGTCACGCTGAACAACATGGTCAATCGAAACAACCATGTTATCGCGCAGGTAGTCAAACCCGAACTCGCTGTTTGTGCCGTATGTGATATCGCAGTTATATGCGGCAACACGTGCCTCGGGCGGCATATCACGCTCAATGCAGCCGACGGTCAAACCAAGGAAACGATGAATTTTGCCCATCCATGCCGCGTCACGCGCAGCAAGGTATTCATTGACGGTGACAACATGCACACCCTTTCCGGGGAGCGCATTAAGATATGACGGCAGCGTCGCAACAAGCGTTTTGCCTTCACCCGTCCTCATTTCGGAAATTCGCCCCTGATGCAGCACGATGCCGCCTATGAGCTGAACATCATAATGCCTTTGCCCGATGGTGCGGACGGCAGCCTCGCGCACAACCGCAAAAGCTTCCGGCAAAAGCTGATCAAGCGTTTCGCCCTTCGCCAGTCTTTCACGGAATTCCACCGTCTTGTGACGCAGTTCCGCATCGGAAAGTTTTTTTATTCCGTCCTCAAGTGCATTTATTTTTTTAACAAGAGGCTGTATTTTCTTTATTTGCTGCGCACTCGTGTTGCCCAACAGTCGGTCAATAAGGCCCATTTATATACCTCCGTGATTTTTTTCCTTTAAATAACAGTATTCCCATTATTAATATTCATTATATCCCCGAAGGAGCGAATTGTCAATCAAAAAGGGTTTCTGTACTCCGCATTTGCAGGGAATTGTTCCGATATATTCTTGTCGCAGTCTTTTTCCGTCCCTTATCCGTTCGCTTCTTCTCCGGCTTCCGAATAAAAAACAGGGAAAGCCCGCAGTGCGGCAGCTTTCCCCTTCAGCTTAATTCATATCACGCTGTATCTGCTTTTAAACATTTTTGTTATATTTGAATTGCCATGCGCATCACGGTGAGTGCCTCCGCAGAGGAAAGCATTCCGTCGCCGTCAACGTCACCGTTTGCAAGTGCCGCAGCGGTTATGGGTTCGATGCCGAGTGCGCAGCGAAGCAGCAGCAGCGCATCCACAACCGTCACAATGCCGTCTCCGTTGACATCTCCGACAAGGGTAACAATTCCTTCCTCTTCACTGTTGTCGGTGTAGAAGAGTTCTATCACATCACCGTCCGCAAGCGCGTTCGTGCCGGCAGCGGGCTGATCTCCCTCGCCGTTCAGGTTATAGAACCATCCGCAGGCCTCACCGTAAGTTCCGACGGAAAGCGTAACCCCGTTCGCATCCGTCACAGAGCGAAGCAAATAACCGTCGCCGTCAAAAGTGCAGCCGCTTGCCGCAAGTGCAGCCGAAATTGCATCCCAAACGGTGCTGTCCGCATTCCCGGGTGCCGTAAATGTAAATTCTGCGGGGTTTGTGAATCCCGCAAAGTTTCTGCCGTTGATGCGAACGGTTGCAGTGATATCCTCGACCGTTCCGCTGCCGGACGTTCCGAGGACTTTGACCGTGACCGAAACAGGCTGTTTAAAGAAAGCTTCAAAACGGGCATAATCGGAATTCTCACCGAACTTCTCCCAATACTTTGCATACTTCGTATATGTGAAAACACTGTCTATCGTAACAAGAGTATCATATTCCGGTCTTGTCACGAGCAGGTTCTCGCACGTGATAATTGAAGGATGGCTTGAGCGGAATTCACGCCACGGCTGGTAGGACATCGGGTCGTATCCGGGCAGATCGTCAACATCGATGCCGCCGAAAGTGATGTTCACCGCACCGCGGACA
>CALAXO010000055.1 GCA_937894955.1 uncultured Clostridia bacterium | reverse complement strand
TGTTGATGCAGTGAACGGCAATGTTGTTGACTTTGATAAGGACGCCGTCGATGACGATGACGATGACAATGAACCCAAGCCCACCTCCGCACCCGCAGGCGATTATATCGGCGCGGAGCGCGCAAAGCAGATCGCTTTCAAACGTGCAGGTGTTTCGGCAAGCCAGGTCAAGAACCTTCAAGTTGAGCTGGACACGGATGACGACAGGGCGGTTTACGAAATTGGGTTCGAAGCAAACGGCTGGGAGTACGATATTGATGTTGATGCAGTGAACGGCAATGTTGTTGACTTCGATAAGGACGCCGTCGATGATGATGACGATGGCGATGATGATAACGACGATGGCGATGATGATAACGACGATGGCGATGACGATGAACCCAGGCCCACTCCCGCACCGGCAGGCGATTATATCGGCGCGGAACGCGCAAAGCAGATTGCTTTCAACCGTGCAGGCATATCGGCAAGCCAAGCCGAGGAGCTTGAGGTTGAGCTTGAGAGTGAGGATGGCAGGATGGTTTACACCGTTGAGTTCAAGGCCGGCGGTTATGAGTACGACGTTGAAATCGATGCGCTGACCGGAGAAATTCTTGACTATGACGTTGAAAGGGACTGACACGGCAGGTTTCGGCAAACAGAGCGGGAAGAATAACCCGAACTGAAACAACAAAACAATAAGGATGCGTCAGTATGGAACGGCGAAGGCTGCCGAAGCGGCCGAGGCCGTTCCTTTTTTGCTGCAAACGCTCCGATGCGAATGCACCGAATGGTTGTTATATGCGGTCAAATGCGAAACGCTCACTTGAAAACAAACAAAGGCGGCGGAACGCTGTATGAAAAGAACGTTCCGCCGCCGGACAGTATTCAATTTTGATGAGTCAGGAACCGAACCCGCACTGCGCGGCAGGGGGTTCAGCCGGCGTTAAGCTTATCTGTCAGGTTCAATAAGGCCGAAGTTGCCGTCTTTTCTTGCATAAATGACGTTGATGCGATCGGTTTCGGCGTTGGTGAAAACGAAGAAGCTGTGTCCGAGAAGCTCAAGCTGAAGCATGGCTTCTTCAACACTCATGGGTTTCATGCTGAACCTTTTCACACGGACAATATGCGGACCCTCGTCCTCATCGTCGTAATCATCGTATTCGGGGGAAGCGTCGTCATAGCGGAGGGATTTCTCAAGCCGCGTTTTGTGGCGGCGAATCTGCTTTTCAAGCTTTGCAATAACGTTGTCGATAGATGCATACATATCGCCGGTGGACTCTTCGCCGCGAATGATGCCGCCCTGATAGGGAATCGTAATTTCAACGATGTGACGGTTTTTCTCGACGGCCATGGTGATAAGAACCTCGGTATCCTCGGGAAAATAACGTTCGAGCTTTGCGATTTTTTTAAGAGCCAAATCACCCAGATATTCGGAAACCTCAATGTTTTTGCCTGTGATCGTGACCTTCATGATAATGTACCTTCCTTTCAACAGATGCTGCCGCATATGCTGCAAAATGCAGCAATGTTTATGCGGCTGCACATTCTTTTCCTGGGAATGCGCCGAATGGGTTGACGTTCGGTAAAAGAATTCGGGTTCGGGTTTATTCGCGCCGTTTCCCTTTTCCTACTTTTCCTAAAAAGCAGCCCCCTGCTCGGCATTTCCTTAAGTGTAGATATATTATACAGGAAGAATGCGAATTTGTACAGCACTTTTTTTGTATCTTTTGGCAAAAAAATGTGAATTATTCGGCTCATTCTCCGCAAAGCCGCAAAAATGGGAGAAAAAATGCCTGCCGGACCGCAAAAATTTTAATACGGACATTTTTTTGAAATTGCCCGTATACATTGCTGCGGTAAACTGCAAATGCCGTATATGAAACCCGCGGATAACAAACAGTCACGGAAGCAGGCAAACCGAACATAATATATCTGATTTAATAAAATTTATACGTCCGTCCTGTGTTGACTTTGATGCCTTTTGCAACTATAATAAAGATTGGTGTGGGTTCTTGCCAAAAGAAAACAAAGGTTTGTTAATTAATGAAATTTCGCGTTAAAAGCACATTGAAATACTCCGTGCAGAGAATGACTCCGATAAAGGCCGTTCGAATTGCGCTGCTTGTGATAAGCGATGCGCTGATACTTAATATTGCTTCTTTTACAGCACTTTGGGTCAGGTTTGAATTCCATTTTGAGCAACTTGCCCGTGAAACGGAGTATTTAAACAATATTTTCCGTTTCGCACCGTATTACACGGCGTTCGGACTTGTCGTCTTTGCGTTGTTAAAGCTCTATACAAGCCTTTGGCAATTTGCTTCAATAGACGAATTTTTAAAAATAATCCTTGCGTGTTTTATTGTTGATGCAGGCGGCTGTGTGGGAATGCATTTGATGCATCTCGGCATTCCGCGCAGCCATCCCGTGCTGAACGGAATATTCCTTGCAATAATGATAACCGGCGTGCGTTTCTCATACAGATTCATACGTCAATACAGAAGGGCAAGCAACAGCTGCAGGCGGACAATGATAATCGGCGCGGGGCAGGCAGCGACGGTCGCTTTGCGGGAGTTCCGCGCAAGCACACATTCCGAAAACAAAGTCGTTTGCCTTATAGACGACGACAAGTCAAAATGGGGGCAATATCTTCTCGGCGTAAAGGTCGTCGGCGGACGCGGCGACATTCTCGGCGCGGTCAAAAAATACGATGTTGACGAAATTATTATGGCAATGCCGTCGGCAAGCATCCGCATGCGCAGCGAAATTTTGGATATCTGCAAGGACACTCCGTGCAGGCTTAAAACCCTTCCGGGTATTTTTCAGCTTGCAAACGGCGAGGTCAGCATCAATAAAATCCGCAATGTTGAAATTGAGGATCTTCTCGGGCGTGAACAGGTTCGCGTTGACATTACCGATATATGCGGCTATGTCGAAGGAAGGGTGGTTCTTGTTACGGGCGGAGGCGGCTCAATCGGAAGCGAATTGTGCAGGCAGCTTGCCGCGCACGCTCCCAAAATGCTGATTATTTTCGATATTTACGAGAACAATGCGTATGATATTCAACAGGAGCTGCGTGCGGCGCATCCCGAACTCAAGTTGATTATTCTTATAGGTTCGGTTCGCGATGAGCAGCGTGTTCGAGGTGTTTTTTCGAAATATCGTCCGGAGCTTGTTTTTCATGCAGCGGCGCATAAACATGTTCCTTTGATGGAGACAAGCCCGAATGAAGCTGTTAAAAACAATGTTTTCGGCACACTGAATGTTGCGCTTGCGGCAGATGAATTCGGAGCTCGCCGAATGCTGCTTATCAGCACCGATAAGGCCGTTCGCCCGACGAATGTGATGGGCGCAAGCAAACGCATCTGCGAAATGATCGTTCAAAATATCAATAACCATTCAAAAACGGAGTATGTTGCCGTGCGTTTCGGCAATGTTCTCGGCTCAAACGGTTCGGTAATTCCACTCTTCAAAAAGCAGATTGAAAAAGGTGGCCCTGTCACAGTCACGCATCGCGACATAATTCGCTATTTTATGACGATTCCGGAAGCGGTTTCGCTTGTTCTTCAGGCGGGCGCATATGCAAAGGGCGGAGAGATTTTTGTTCTTGACATGGGAAAACCTGTGCGCATCGATGATCTTGCACGGAACATGATACGCCTTTCCGGTTTTGAGCCGGAGCACGATATTCAAATTGTCTACACCGGCCTGCGCCCGGGTGAAAAGCTTTACGAAGAACTGCTCCTGGATGAAGAGGGCATCAAAAAGACTGACAATGCACTTATATATATTGCAAAACCCATAGTGTTTGACGAGGAGGCTTTTGCAGAGGGCATGAAACGCCTGAGGAAAGCCTGCAATGCGGAAAACACGGGGAGCGCGGCGGATATTCGCGTCATTGTGAAGTCAATTGTGCCGGAGTATCACGAGAACAAAATGCATTGACAAAAGCGGAAATCATTTCACTCAAAGTGATATCCGACAACAGGTGTGCTGTTGCACTTTATTAAAAATTCGGATTTGAAACAATCGGACGTTTTCCGGAATTTATAAAAAATAACGGTGCAGATGCGAGATGCGATATTATACGGCTGCATTTGAGTTAAACGTCCGTATAGGTACATAGGTACAAAATCAAGCAACAACAAACAGAAACCCGAAAGTGTTGCATTCGGGTTCTTGTTTTCGGCATTGAATTTCTGTCGTGCAGGCATTGTTTGATTTGGAAAGGTTCAGCTTTTCAGCACCTTTTCGATATAGAGGCGGAGCATATCGCAGTCGCTCCCGCACACGGTTCGGGTCGTTTTACCGCGTGCGAGAAGCTGATTGCCGCCGCCTTTTCCGTTCATGGTGCAATTGACAGCGGTGCAGAGTTCGCGCATGCTGAGCTTTATCGCCGCATCTTCCGTGCACGCCATGCAGTAATCGGTTCCGTTTGCATTCGGCGCAAATAAAAGCGCAACGCAGGGCACGGTGCTGTCTTTTTTGCAAAGTTCGTCCGTCGTGAGCTTTAAATCGTTGGCGGTTGAGCCGTCCATAACGGAACATACCACGGCGATGCCTTTTATGCGTTCCGCCGTTGAAAGCAGACTGACGCTTTCGGCAGAAG
>CALAXO010000054.1 GCA_937894955.1 uncultured Clostridia bacterium | reverse complement strand
CCCATGCCGCATAGGGCAGGTAGTCACCGTCCGACGTGTACTTGTTGCGGGCATAGCTGACAACGGTCTTGCCCTGTTCTGCGGGAGGTTCGGGTGCAAGGAAATCCGCAATGCACATGCCGTTTACGTAGGTGCCGTAATCTTCACCGATAAAGCCGCGGTATTCGCCTTCACCGGTCACGGGGTCGATTGCGAAAAGCTTGCCCCAGAAGCCGACACTGGAAGTATCGTCGCCGTTCTGCATGTTGGTGTAGCAGATGTAGCACTTGCCGTCCTCACGGTTGTAAACCATGGAGGAGGACCAGCCCTGAAGCCCGTCCGAATGGGCAAGCTGAGTGGTGCTGCCGTCCGCCGCAATGCGAACGTAGTTGCGGGTGTTGAAGTCAAGGCTCATGAATTCGCCGTTGCCGACATAGGTGACGGGGGCAATGCAAACAACGTTTGCGGGCGTGATTGCGGAACCGAGAGAACCGTCCTTGCGGAGCTCACGGATCTGAAGGTTGCCGTTGACAATGTAGAAAGTGTCGTGTTCCCAGTCATAGGTCATTGAATTCGCGCTGTCGGAAATGCTGCCGATAAGTGTGGATTCAAAGGTTTCGGGGTTTACGGAATAGAAATTGTTGTCAATATCCAAGCCGTAAATAAGTTCGCCGTCGTATGCGGCTGCATAAAATTCAACGCCGCCGCGGGAAAGCTCGGTGAACGTGCCTTCGGGATCATCGGTGTTGAAGCTTACCCATGCCGCATAGGGCAGGTAGTCACCGTCCGACGTGTACTTGTTGCGGGCATATGCCAGAATCGTTTGACCGCCGCGTGATGCAGCCTTTGTTGAATCATCGGACTTTTTGCCGATATTCAGCGGCATTCCCGAATAGTTTCCGCCGAGAGACTTTGCGGGATAGTCATCATTTCCGCAACAGCGGGTCGTTTCACTGCTGCCGGTTGCTGCACCTTCTGCCGCTGCGGTCAAGGGATTAAACGCCGCACAGGTAAGGAGCATTGCAGCTGCGAGCATTGCTGCAAGCAGCTTTTTCATTGTTTTCATACTCTTCCTCCATGTTTGTTGTTGCAGGGCGTAAGCTTTGTTCGGTGAAAAAAGTACGGAAACAATCTTCCGCCTCTGTATATTCAGTATCATAGCACGAAAATCGCCGGCAGTCAATAGTCATCGCACACTTTGTTCCACAAATATGTTAAACGTTGCCTTTTGCTATTGACAACCGGCAAAAAAAAATGCATACTAATAAGTGTCCGTCGGTTTCGTTTTCTTGTTAAACAGGCAGACGGGCAATGTTTTTTGCCGAACGGCAGCAGGTTGTTCGGTTTTTTTCGATGATATTCAATAACGATTCAAAGTTGCTGTCCGACGAACGATCCGGCAAACATACGGAAAAATCTTCCGTTTTCCGAAACATGTCTGCCGAAAGCACGGCTGCTCAGTGTTCCTTTGACAGAGAAAATCGACAGGTCGGGAGGTTTTTGTTATGAAAGCTTATGCCGTTGTGAATCCGCTGCTTGAGGCAATCTATTACTTTAAAATGAAAGCAAACGGTGAAACCCAGGCTCAGGTGCTTGACCGCGTGCTGAAAAAGCGCATCACCACCGCGGGCGAGGTAACCGATTTTTTCGACCCCGCATTTGAACTTGAAAAAATTCTTGATGAGGGCATTGTTCTGCCCGAACGAATCTCGGAGTTTTTCGGCTATTTTAAATTCACGGACGGAAGCGACGCCACAAGCACCTGCCCTGCAATACTCATTTTTTTGAACTCGTTCCGCCGAAGTTTCACAAGTTTGGATGAAGTAAAATCCGCCATGCTTGCCCAAACGGACGAGCAAAGGCTCTCCGGCATCATGAAAGAGCTTACCACATTCAACGTTTCGCTGAATGATTTTGAGCCGACTCTCGACGGGCTGCTTGAGCTTCTCGAACAGCTTCCGCTGACGGAGGAATCCCGCTGGCGAATAATAAAGATTTATAAACATTACAACGAATATGTCTGCGATATTTGCGAAACGGTCCGCCCCGCCGTAAAGCTGATTGCGGACAATTCCGCGGTTTATTCGGATGTTCTTCGGAACTTCAGCTGCGATTATTCGGATATTGACGATATTCTGAAATATATTTGCGGCAGATTTCATATTGACTTCATAACAGGCCGAGGCGTTGTTTATCCGCTGATAATCGGCAACGGGAACTTCTTCACCGTTGCCGACCCTGCCGATTCGGAATTTATGGCATATTACGTCGGCATCGGCGTCCGTCCGATGATGCATGTTCCCTATCGCGAAAGGCTTTCCATCGACTGTGACGAAATTCTGCGTACGCTTGCCGACAAAAACCGCATGAAGATAATGCAGCAGCTGAGTACGGGGGAATCCTACGGGCAGGAGCTTGCCGACATGCTCGGGCTTTCACCCAACACCGTATCGCACCACATGAACAAACTGCAAAAAAGCGGGCTCACGACCTCAACGCTTGAGGGCTGCAAAGTATACTACAAAACAAACGAAGAAGTCGTGGATGAATTCATTCGCCGCCTTGCCGAAAAGCTGAAAACAAAGAACGGACAGTGAATGATCCCCGCGGCGCGGGGCAAAATTTTCTCGGAGAACAATTATTAACGGAAGCATTTGCTGCTGTAAATCCAATGTTTGAAGCAATAAAGTATTTTTATTTGAAAGCGGACGGCACCCGCCTCCGGCTCTGAAACATGTGCCGAAAGCACACACACATTTCAAAAGTTGCGAAAGCACGGCAAATATGATAAAATAGGTGCAGGGAAAGCATCGACAGCTGTCTTCGCAATTCACGGGCGTTTGCAAAGGCTGCCGCCGATTCCGCAATACGACATAAAAAGGAAAAACGGAATATTATGAACAACGGCAGGAAAACAATTATCAAGATCCGGGCAATTCTCTTTGCGGCTCTTTTTGCGGCCTTTGCTTTTGCCGGCTGTAAAAACAACGACAACAACAAAGCGGATGAAAACGGATTCACGGCCGAACAGTGCACCGTGCTGTGTGATGCGGCAAGGGCGTTCTATCTGATGGAATTTGATTACAATTCAAAAGATACTGCAATATCCTTCCGTCAGCTTGAGGAATTTGCCTTCTATATCTATGCCTACGGCGACAGCCTTGAAACAACCGCTGCCGACAGCAGCGGCTATCGCTCCGTTGACGGCCAAAAGGTTGACGATATTATAAAAATGCTTTTCGGGGTTAAGCTCGGAACGCGTTCTTCCCGCCCGTCAACAAAGCTCAATTTCTACTACCGCGACGGAAAGTATTATTTCATGGTCGGCAAAGACCTTGACATTGCGGCCGAAATCATCGGCGTTGAATCGGACGATGAGGGTAATCGGGTTGTAACGGTTCAGCTCGCCGAAAACGGTGCTTACGCCGGAAAAATCGAGCTTACTGCCGCAAGTGCGGACAGCGAAAACAACATGCGGATAACAGCATGCAAATCCTACAGATTCAAATGAGCATTCCGCACCGCACGGCGGAACGGAATTGAACGGACTTACCGAAACTTTACGAATATAATCAACGACTGATAATCTACGAAAGAGGCACTGAAATGGGAAGGATGAGAATGCTGTCCAACATCATCAATCACGCGGCAAACCAGGTGGAAGGTTTTTGCTTCATTAAAAGCCTTCAGCTTAAGGTGAACGTGAAAGGTGCGGAATATCTTGATATTATGCTTGCGGATGCGGACGGGGAGATCAACGCAAAGCTTTGGGACTATCAAAGCTCCGTCCACGGAATGTATTCCGCCGGAGAGGTCGTCAAGGTTCGCGGAACAATAAACCTGTATAAAGACACGGAGCAGCTCAAGATCGACCGAATCCGCCACATAACGGAAGCCGATCATGTTGATATGTCCTCAATTGTCGCTTCCGCACCGATAGACGGTGAAAAAATTTTTAACCGCCTGTTCGAATTTGCGGGAGGCTTTGCCGATGCCGACATTGCAAAGCTCACGCAGTATCTTCTTACGGAGAACCGCGAACGTATGCTGTATTATCCTGCCGCGCTGAAGCTGCACCATGCGCACAGGGGCGGGCTTATGTACCACACTTCAACCATGCTCGACACGGCAAAGCAGGTTGTTTCGGTTTACGGCGCAATTTATCCGGAGCTTTGCAGCGACCTTGTTTACGCAGGCGTCATTTTGCATGACATTGCAAAAACGCAGGAGCTTGAAGTCGGCACCGTCGGACTTGCAACGACGTACACAACGGAGGGGCAGCTTCTCGGACATATTTCAATGGGCATGGCAATGATAAACAGCGCGGCAAAAAAGCTCAACATCCCGCGGGAAACCGCAGTGCTGCTTGAACATATCATGCTTTCGCACCACGGAGTTCCCGAATACGGCTCTCCTCAGATGCCGATGTTCCCGGAGGCTGAGATCGTTTCCGCAATCGACACGCTTGACGCGCGGCTGTTTGAAATGTTTGACGCCCTTTCGGCGGTGAACACCGGAGAATTCACAGACAGGCAGTGGGCACTGGACAACAGGCGGCTTTACCGCCACGGGCACAAGTTCTCCAAGGAATCCGGCGGATTCCAAAGCGGCGCAGGCACGGCCGACGGGCAGCCCGCGGCAGCGGCCGAGGATGACAGCCTTGCAGCAAAACTGAGCAGTCTTGCCGGCAAATTCAACTCGATGAAATCTTGACCGAAATTCGGGCATTCCGGATAAAAGCAATCAACCGAAAAAACGAAAGGAAGCTTTTGTCTTTGCAAAAGCCACGGCAATAACTATGAAAATCATCACAACAGGTGTTGCGGGAACGATGGAATCCAGCGACATTATCATTCGAATCGAACCGAAGGAAACGAGCGGAATCGAACTGTCGCTCGAAAGCGACGTTAAGCAGCAATACGGCGACAGGATCGAGCAGGTCATCCGCGAAACGCTTGCCGCAATGGGCGTTGAAAGCGCATATGTAAGCGCAGTTGACAAGGGCGCATTGGATTGCACCGTTGAAGCGCGCACGCAGGCAGCAGCTTACCGTGCAGCAAACAGCACCGATTATAAATTTACGGAATAACCGCATTGCGCACTCAAATTCCCAAACATTATCCGGGCGGCGGAAAGGAGCATTCCCGTGAGTTTTTCGATGATGACAATACCGAATATAAGCGGAGCAAGGCTTGAAAGCCTTTGTGAATTTCTTTCTGCCGCAGGGCTTACCTATGAAGGCGGAGCCGAATACACCGTGCTGCTTCTTGACGATGAAACCGATGCCGTAGTCGGCACCGGCTCGCTCTGCGGCAGCGTGCTGAAATACATTGCCGTGTCCGAAGCCATGCAGGGCGAAGGGGGCGCGGCGAGCATAGTTTCCGAACTTGTTCGCCATGCATACACCTGCGGACGGCGAAAACTCTTCCTTTTCACAAAGCCGCAGAACGAATACCTGTTCCGCAGCCTCGGCTTTTTCCGCCTCGCAGCGACCGACAGCGCGGTTTATATGGAAAACAGCCGCAACGGGTTGAAAAACTACCTTGACTCACTTGAAAAAGGGCGGGGGGTTCAGGGTGCGGTCGTTGCCAACTGCAGCCCCTTCACCCTCGGGCACAAATATCTGATGGAAACGGCGGCGGCGCAGGTTGATTCCCTTCACGTTTTCATCCTCAGCGAAAACAGCTCGGAAAATGCGGAGTTTCCCGCCGAAGCAAGGTTCGAACTTGTCAAAAAAGGCACGAAACACATAAAGAATCTTATCCTGCACCGAAGCGGGGACTATATCATTTCGCACTCAACCTTCCCGACGTATTTTATAAAAGACAAAGCCGATGCCGGACGCATCAATGCCGATCTTGATCTGACGCTTTTCGGCTCCGCAATTGCCCCTGCTCTCGGCATAACAAAACGTTTTGTCGGTACGGAGCCGTTTTGCGCCGTGACACGCGCATATAACGAACGCATGAAACAGATTTTGCCGAAATACGGAGTCGAAGTCATTGAAATACCCCGAATCGGCGGAATCAGCGCAAGCCTTGTTCGAAAGGCAATGGCCGAGGGCAATTTGGAGCTTGTGTCAAAAATCGTGCCGGAAACAACCATGGAATACATAAAAGTCAGAAATTGGGAGCCGGAAATCAGAAATCATCGGAAATCATAAGTCAGAAATTCTGCCCGAATGCACGTTTCGGCCGCCGGGACCGAATCCGCGGTTTCCGATTTTCGTCTTCCCGTTCCCAACTAATGAAAAGGGCGGTATTTTTATATGAACCTTAAAAAAATCCGAAACATACTGTGCATTGCCGTTTTGCTCATCGCAGCGGCGGGCGCATTTGTGTTGTTTGCTTATCCGCGGTTTGTTGAACCCGTTGTGAAATACGACGAAGCGCAGTCCCTTTATGAAAGTGGGGATTATTTGCGTGCGGCGATGAAGTTTTCCGCATTGGGCGGGAAGCGTGATTCGGCGCAGAAAGCGGCTCATGCGTGGTGTTCTGCCGGTGAAGCTGCGCTTGCACGCGGAGATGCCGAAACGGCATATGCCTGTTTCAAAAGCGCGGGAATGCCCGAAGCGGAGCAGCTCAGGCAGGACGAGTGTTTTTTTGAATTGGGAAAAAATGCGTATGCGGCGGGCGACTACAACCGTGCGGAAATCTGCTTTGACAGCATAACGGACAAAGCAGGTTTTGCAGCAAGAACCGATGAAGTCCGCATTGCAGCGGCGGAAAGTTTTCTGAGTGCGGGTGAAATGCCGCAGGCAATGCGCTGTTTTTCGCTCTGTTCCGATGAATCAAAGTCAAACATATGCCGAATTTATATGACTCAGGGCGAGAACCTCCTTCAAAATTTCGAAATTGAATCGGCATACAAGTGTTTCAACGGCGCAAAAAACAATTGCTCCGACGATGCGCTTGCTGACTTGCTGCAAAAGATAAATTCCGCGTGGGAAAGCGCGGGGCAGCGGGCAATGGAAGCGGGCAAATACGAAATTGCAACCGAATGCTATTCAATGAGCGACGGTTTTTCGCCGGACGAAGTCATTGCCGAGCGTGATGCGGCGCGATATGAAAAGGCGGTTGAAGCGTATCAAAAGAACAATTATCTCGAGGCTTTGACCCTGCTCAATTCCGTGTCCGAAGGCTATGAACAATCGGCGGATATGATTGCGGAAATTCTGAAGATGCTCCAAAGCACCCCTGCGGCCGGCGGCAAGGATTTTTATGCGCTGCGGAATCTTGACGGAACCGTTTCGCTCACGGGTTCCGGCTGGAAGGGCGAAACGGTCTCGTGGAGCGGGATACGTTCAATCGCTGTCGGAAGGGAAAACTTCATTCTCGGCCTGCGGGCGGACGGCACCGTTGCGGCTGCCGGAAAATCTTCCTATGACCGCACCGGCGTTGGTTCGTGGACCAATATCGTCCAGGTCGCCTGCGGGCTGAACCACTCGCTCGGGCTGCGAAGCGACGGAACGGTTGTCGGCTGCGGATGGAACTATTACGGACAGCGCATAACGGAAACTTGGGCCGGCGTTGTCTGCATTGCCGCCGGGAACAACACGAGCTACGGCGTTCTGAGCTCCGGACGCGTCATTGCAATCGGGGATAACAACAGCGGGCAATGCAATGTTTCCGATTGGCGCGGTGTCACCGCCGTCAGTGCGGGTTATATGCACGCTGCGGGGCTTAAAAGCGACGGAACCGCGCTTGCGTGCGGTGCGAACAACTCCGGGCAGTGCAATGTTTCCGAATGGGAAGATTTAACAATGGTTGCAGCCGGTGCATACCACACCGTCGGGCTTAAGAGCGACGGAACACTTGTTGCGTGCGGCAGCAATACTTTCGGCGAATGCAATGTTTCCGGTTTCCACAATGTTGCAGCCGTTTCTGCGGGCGAAAGGTTCACGCTTATCACCTTTAAAGACGGCTCAAGCACCGTTATCGGAAATTTTGATGCAGGCCAAGGCAATTCGTGAGCAGCAATGAACAGAGACAGAGAGAGTCAAACGAACAATGTCGGCGTTTTTGAAATGGCGGAACGGCGCGAAAAGCGTGCGGCGGAGCAGCGGGATATGCTCGCCCGCTGCGGGCTGCCCCTTGTTTGCATAAACATGAATATTGCCGGCCCCGTCAAGCGCGGTGCGCTCATCGATTGGGCATTCTTCCGTGCGCTGAATGCCGCCGCAAACAGTTTTAAGGGCAAAATACGCGGGTTCGCCTTCACGGACGAAAAAACCGGAATTGAAGCGATGCTTGCGGTTGACGCGGCGGCAGAAAGCCTGAAAAAACAAGCGGAAAGCATTGAAAACGAGTTCCCCGAAGGGCGGCTGTTTGATATCGATATCATCGGCACGGACGGGCTGAAGCTTTCCCGCAATGCGCCGCGGAAATGCTTAATCTGCGGGCAGCCCGCCGCGGCATGTGCGCGCAGCAGAACACATTCGGCGGAGGAGCTCCGAAAGGCGGCGGCGGAACTTTTGAAAAATGCGGCAGCGCAGCATTATTCCGAACTTGCGGCGCATGCACTCATCCGCGAGGTTCACACAACACCGAAACCGGGACTTGTTGACGAAAACAACAGCGGCGCAAACGATGACATGGACATTGTCCTGTTTGAGCTCAGCACAAAAACTGTTCGACCTTTTTTTGCGCAGATGGCAAAAATTGCGCTTGATGCCGTTTTCACCGCAGCTTCCGGGTTCTCCGGCGATTTTTCCGGCAGTGCAGCGTTCGGCAAAAACATTCTTCCGAACGGTGCGGTATCTCGCCTGAAGCAAACAGGCATCCTTGCCGAAAAAGCAATGCTCGAGGCAACAGGCGGGGTAAATACGCATCGCGGTGCAATATTCTCTCTCGGGCTTGCGGTGTGCGCGGCTGCGCTTTCGGCAGCGGGTGCTGAAGGGCATTTGCCTTTGCGGGAAAATGCCGGCGAGCGCATTGCAAAGCTTGCGGGAAAACTTGCCGAAGCATTTGATTACGAACGCAATTCGGGTTCCAACGGTGCAATTGTGCGGCGCAAATACGGCGTAGGCGGCGCGATCGAGCAGGCGAAAGCGGGTTTTCCGCTTGCAATTGCTGCAAAATCCCTGCATAAAGAGTATAATATCGAATCAAACGGACAGGGTTCGGTCGATTCGTGGGCATTTGCTCTTCTGGGCATCATGGCCGAGCTGGAGGATAACAACGCGCTCAAGCGCGGCGGCAATACGGGCGCACGGTTTGTTAAACGGCGTGCCGACTCACTGCTTTCAAAGCGAACAATGCTGACGGAGACGGATCTTCTTGATTTTGACGATGAGCTTATTCGGCGCGGCATAAGCTGCGGCGGCGCGGCGGACATGCTTGCCGCTGCAATTTTCCTTTCCCTTGCGGATGAGGAACAGCGAGGTTTCGCTGAACTTTCAAAAACAACATTATAAACAACGAAAGCGTATAATTGCATGGATGCAAGACCAATCGGCATTTTTGATTCCGGCATGGGTGGCGTGAGTCTGCTGCGTGACGCAAGAATGCTTTTACCGACGGAAGATTTTATATACTACGGGGACAACCTTAATGCTCCCTACGGCGACAGAACAGAGGAAGAGATTCTTGCCCTGACAGAGAATTCCGCTGATTTTCTGCTGCAATCGGGCGTTAAAGCGCTTGTTATCGCCTGCAACACGGCAACGAGTGCCTCCATAAACGTTCTCAGAAAAAAACTTGACGTTCCCGTCATAAGTGTTGAACCCGCAATAAAGCCCGCCTGCGAAATTCCCGGGGACGGCAAAATCTTCATGCTTGCCACAGCCGCAACAACGCGGCTTGCAAGGTATCGAGCCCTTCAGGAGCGAATGCCCGACCCGCAGCGCGTGCTGAATTTCGGAATAAGCGGCATTGTTGCGCGAATTGAAAGCGGAATCGTCGCCGACGATGCATTTGACGACATTTTTGACGCATATCTTGCACCGTATCACGGCATGAAAGCGGACGGCATTGTTCTCGGCTGTACTCACTACATTTTTATTGCCCGCGCCGTTGAAAGATATTTCAAAAAACACTTCGGCGGAGAATGCCGCCTGTTTGACGGCAATTCGGCAACCGTTCGGCAGCTCGGAAGGGTGCTTGAACAAAGCAATCTCGGCAATTTCACAGGCTGCGGCAAAGTCGCATTCCACACAAGCGGGAATTCGGAGAAGCTGAAACCCGTGTTCGATATGCTGCTTGATATGCCGATTTACAAGCAGGGAGAAGAGTAAAACGCTTTCTTCCGTTAAGCAACTGAACCAAACCGTTCGAACACAACATTAATGCCCTCGGCACGGATTCTGCCGGGGGCATTTTCGGATTCCGCACGACCGGCGGCGCAGTCTTCAAATTCTTTCCTTAAACCGATTTCTCTTTAAATCATTTTTTCATGCAGTGAATTGCCGAACCCGCATTTGCTTACAGTTCCGCCGTAACAATGAACCCGCCGTCATTCGAACCGGAAATAAAATAACTCCTGCACCGCGCGGGCACGGGAATATTCACGCTCTCCGCGCCTGCGTTTTCATCCGTCGGAACAAAGTATATGACGTATCCGGAATCGGGAAGAGCGGAAAACTCCGCCGAACCGAGATCCTCGGGCTTTGCGGCGGAAAGACTCGGAACATGCAGCAATTTCGTCTCCGGGGTGAACCCGCGGAGATGTTCGATGTACTCCTCGAATGTTATGCCGAGAGCGCGGACCGCTGCCGCATTTTCCTTGCCGATATAGCGAAAATGCCACGGTTCATATGCAACATGCGTTATGTTCTCCTTTCCCGGCGGATAGCGAAGGATGAAACCGTAATCCGCACAATGCGCCTTCAGCCATTCAAACTCGCTTATGTGGCCGCAAGCCCCGTGTGGTGTTCGCTCGTTCCGGGTGCGGCAACATAAGCGTCCGCCGCCGCCTGACCGTAGGCCGCAACATAATCATCGTAAACCCCCTGTTGATATTCAAGAGTTCGATACGCGCTTGTAAGCAGCAGCCTGTCGCCGCCCGTCTGCTCCGAAAAAGCTTCCGCAAGTGCGGAGAGCGCGGAAAGTGCAGGCTGAGCAAGACTTAAATCATTGCGTGCGGTCAAAAGCGAACCTGCGGCGGTTACCGGAACAACCTCGGTTGAATCCGCAGCGGGGAAATCATGCTCAAAATTTACAAGTGCAAGCTGTCCCTTCGCCGCATCGGAAACGCTTACGGAAACGAAAGTATACGGTGCGGGAGTTGCCGTCGGAAGCGGAGTTGCCGTCGGAAGTGCAGCTGACGTTGGCCCCGGAGTTGTCGTCGTGAGTGAAGCTGACGTCGGCACGAATGTGTTCTGCGGCGGGGGAGTGCGCTGCGCCGAACATGCGGGAAACCCTGCCTTGCAGCACAACGCGGCCGAAACGGCGATTATACCGGCGCAGATTGCAAGAATCGCTGCAATTGCCGTTTTTCTTTCGGAGGGCGCGTTACCCCTGCGGCGGCGAACTCTGATTGAAGGTGCCGAAGACAAATGTTTTTTCATGCTGTTATTTCCTGTTCAATTTTTTCGTGCAAATTATAATATTCGGACGAACACCGAATAAACCTCTTGCGGGCGTCACTGCACGCCTTTGAAGTAGTTTTCCGCTTCCTCTGCGGAAATAAGCGTTATTTTCGTATCCTGCACGCGGAAGATTTTGTCGCAAAGGGCAAGTATGCTCGGGCGGTGGGTTGCAACGATGCAGGTCTTTTTTGCCCCGCAATTGCGGTTGAAGCTGCTTCCTTTTGCAATTATATTGCGGATTATCAGCTGCTCCGTTTCAATGTCCAATCCGGCGGTTGCCTCATCAAGCAGCAGTATCGGTGCATCGCGCAGAATTGCTCTTGCAATGGCGAGTCGCTGTGCCTGCCCCTCGCTTATGCCGTGTCCTTTTTCCCCGATGCAGGCGTCTATGCCCCCCATTCTTGTTACAAAGCGGAGCGCACATGCGGCATCCAGTGCGGCCGTCAGTTCCTCATCGGAGGCTTCCGGTCGGACAACTCGAAGATTTTCTGCAATTGTTCCCGAAAAAACCGTGTTGCCCTGCGGAACATAGGAAAACAGCCTGCGATGTTCGGCCGAAACGGTGTGAGCCCTGCCGCTGTCATCCACAAGCTCCGCAAGCCCGCCTTCAGGTCGAATAAGCCCGAGAATCAGCCGAAGCAGCGTTGTTTTTCCCTGTCCGCTTGCGCCGATAACGGCTATTATCTCGCCCGGTTCCGCCGAAAAAGAGCTGCGCGTCAGCACGGGTTTGACAGCCGCATCATCGGAGTAATGAAAATCTATGTCAGTCAGGCGAAGGCTGAGCGGACGGGAAGCAAGTTCCGCAGCCTGTTCGGGAGTTTCGGCCTGCGGCTCCGGCGGAAGATCCGAAAGCTCGCGGACGCGGTGCGCGGAAACGGCACTGTTCAAAAGCTGCGGGACAAGCTTTATGAATGAAGAAAACCCCGCCGTGATACGCGCTCTCTGCTGAAGGAAGAATGTCATCGTTCCATATGATATTGCGCCGTGCCAAATAAGGCTCAGACAGTATCCGAAGGTTGCAAACGAAACGACATATGACGAAACGGTGAGCAGGATGTTTGCGCGGATAAGGAAAAGGTTGTTGTCAAGGCTTGCCGTTTTGCACTCCTCCTGCTTGCATCGGAATCGCTCGCCGTAGGCTTCGGCCGCGCCGAGACTCTTGACCGTGTCGTAATTGCAGAAAGTCTCCGTTTCAAAGCTCATGAGCGCGCTTTCCTTTTCAAGCACAAGGCGGTGAAAAAGGCGGGATTTTTTCATTAACCCGCGGCTGACGACAACAAGAAACGGCGCGCTGAGCAAAGCGATAAATGCCATGGGCACGTTGTAAAACAGAATCGTGACGAACGAAGACGCAAAGGAAAAGCCCGTTACAATGACGGAGGGAATCCAGCTTATTGCAATTGAAGCCGCCGTTTGCGTGTCCCCGTTTAAGCGGTTCAGAATGTCGCCGCTCTGAAATTTTTTAACGCACTGCCAGTCCGCCCGCATAAGTTTGTCGAAAAGTTCCGCCCGCATATCGTTGTTCACCCGAAGAGCAATTTTTGCTGAAACACGCGACTGAAGGCTTGAAAACACAAGCCCCGCAACAGCACTTGCCGCAACAGCAGCGATAAGCAGCCAGAGTGAGCCGATTTTTTTGTTTATAACAATATCTATTGCGTACTTGCTGATGATTGCGGAAACAAGGCTCAGCGATGCACTGAGCACACCGAACAGCGTCTGAATAACGACAAACCATTTGTATCTTTTTGTGTAACCGAAAATCCAGCGCATGTCCGAAAGGAACTCCTCTGCCGAGCCGTCCCGGAAACTGCCGAAAATACGTTTTAAAATGCCTGTCGAACCGTGTCCGCCGCTTTTTTGTTCGGTCTTTTTCAATGTGTTCACCCTGCTGCATCAAGAATCAGTGTCCGCAGAGGCATATGCTGCTCGGGCGCTTACCTCTGCATTATGGATTATAACAAAAAACGAGCGAAATAACAATACGCCGGAAAACATTCAAACTTTTTGCGAAATGCGGAAAAGCAGCGATAAACCGCACAATGCCGCATAATGTTTATTATCTGCCGTTGTGAATGCGATGCTCCGAATGATTGTTTTTCGGCTTAAAAACAACCAATCGTTTTTTTGAGCGGAAACATATGTTCGGAGTTTTTGAACCGACATCGGGAGTCCGCAAAGCATGCAGAATTTTTCGAAATACTTCCGATTTATGAGAACAAGATTTAAGGGAATGGAATTTGAGGGAATGAGATGAAACTTGTTGTGAACGCTTATGCCCGCAGCGGAGCGGAGAGCGCGGACCGAATCGAAAAAACGGCGGGGAAGCTCCGTTCCGCCGCATCAATTGTGCTTGTTGCCGGCAGCGGCTTTTTTCGCTCCGGAGTTTGCGGAGAAGTTTTTGACATTCCGACCGAAGGGGCGGGCGGAGGGGCGGCGCCGCCTTTTATTGCCGCCGTGCTTCCCGCCGAGACCGATTCGGAAATTGCGGTATTGAAAATCGACGGAGGCGGCAGGCTCACCAACGGCGCGGCTCAGTGCATACACTGGGATGCGGACTGTTTTGAGCTGTGCGTATTGCTGAACGAAAAAAAACGCTCGGAACCCGAACCCGCACGGCTCGGGAGCGTTGATTTTCCGACAGGGAGCGGCAGGCAGCGGAGGGTTGCGCTGTTTCGTGACTGCGGCCTCAGAATCTCCGTTGAAGAGAGCGGGCAGGAACGAAGTTGGTATGTTTGCGGCGGCACGGACGGAAAAGCGCATGTTTTGGACATCGGAAGGGAAAGGCTGCTCGTTATTCATGCCTCGGGCTGCCGCCGATGCGAAAATTCGGAAGCCGAAACGCCCGTGCTCGGTTTTAAATGCAGCTGTCGATGTGAAAAACTTGTTGCTCTTAACGACAAAATCGAGGTTGCCGCCGCTCTTGCCGGGGAAATCTGCCGCATTGAAAACGGATACCTCTCTGCAATTGAGCCGCTCGGAACCGTTTTGGGACATGAAAAGCGAACAAGGTATGAGTTTTTCGGCGGTTCACTGCGCAAATTGCCGCCGGAAACGGGCTTTTTCACAAATCAGGCGCATATGCCGAACTCCCCGCGGGAAACTGCACTTGCATTGATGCAGGCCGTTCGGCTCGGCAGGGATGATGAGGCCGATGCCCTGCTGTCCCGCGAGCTTGCCGAAACTCTCTCGTTTGCGGAGCTTTGCGATTTTTTCGGGAGCTTTGCGGACGAAAGAATTGCCCCGTCGGGGTTATGCGAACCCACCGCATATGATAATTCAATCACCGAAAAAATCATCGTCGGTGCAGTAAAAACCGATGCAGACGGGCTTGTCCGTGCGGAAAAATTCGTTTTCACGATTGAAAACGGCGTTGTGACGGATGTTGAAGGGGAGGATTAAGTCCAAGCGAACCTGTGTTTTTGCCGACTTGCCACCGCATTTCTTTCGTTCCGCAGTCAGGCGCGAAAATCCTCCTCCGCAATTTTCCACAGAAGCCAAACGACTTTCTCCGCGCACTGTTCCTGCGCCAAATACTCCGAAAAAACGGATGTGTTCCGGTAGGCGGAGTACATAACGATTTTTGAATACAGTCGATAGGCGCGGAACTCCTGCGGCGCAAAATCATAATATTTACGGATAAGCTCCGTGTTTTCGGCATAGGCTTTTGTAAGCATCCGATAAATCTCGTCCGCACTGCGGCTCTGCATTATTTCATCGGTATAAAAAAATTCATGGCCGCATTTGCAAGGTAATTCGCGATAACTTCCGTTCCGGAGATATTGAAATCAAACAGTCCCGAAATTCGGCGGTTTTCGTCCACGCACAGGTTGGAGAAATTCTCGTCTCCCCGGAAAACGCAGCGCGGAAGCTCTTTGTAAAACGATTTTAATTCGCGGCGGATTCTTTCGTTTTCCTGCGTCAATCTTTCGGCAAGGGCATATTCTCCCGCTTTCTGAAGATCCGCCGTCAGGTGATTGAAATTATCCTGCTTTTCGTCGATTTCAAGTCCGCCAAGTTTATCATAGGGTGAAAGGTCGAATATCGAATACATCGACACCGTGTCCGTCAAGTCCACGTTTCTGTATTTCTCGGCAAAGCGGGCAATGAAAATTCTTCTTTGGGTCCGCAGCTCCTCAAGGCATCCGTCCTTCACGTCGTCGGCAACTGTTTCGTCCAGATATTCGGAAAGATAGCATATGTTTCCGTCCCGCTCAACAATGAACCTGCCGTCTTTCGCTTTCAGGAATTTCGGCACATGCATTCCGAATTCGCGATAGCGTTCTGTCAGCCTGTTCAACTCCTCCAATCGCCCGTCCGTCATAACGTGTGCCGAATTGATGCGCAGAACGTACTTCCTGTCAATCAGGTAATTGTGGCAGATATCCGAATCTCCGTGCGACGAATCCGTAAATTCCACTGTTTAAACGGAATCCGCACCGAACAGGCACAGCAGCTCCCTGACCATGCCGTAAATTTCGCTTCCGTTTTTAATCTCCGTTTTTTCCATATCCGCCTCCGAATCAATCATTCACTGCCGAAGTACTGCAAGTATAGCACAGAACGCCTGCAAATTAAAGTGACATGAAGCATTCGGGAAAGGGACGCAAAGCATTCGTGAGCGAATCGCAAATTGCAGCATCCGCCGCCCGCCTTTAAAAACTGCTTGCATATTCCCGCATGGGGCATTATAATAAGAATGCCGATTCAGTGCATTTTCATTTTATGAAAAAGGTTCGGTTATGCCCTGCCGTTCCCGATGCCCGCATACAGCAATCGGCGGCTTACCCCGATGAAAACGGGAATCTGACGCACGGAGGAAACGAATGCGAGTTTTTAAAACTATGTTTGCCGCGCTGCTTGCGGCTTTGATGCTTGTGAGCCTTCCCGGCTGCAAAAAAGAAAAGGAATTTGTTGTGCCGAGCAATATGACGCGCGAGGAAGCTGCTCTGTTCACGGCGATTGCAAATGTTTGCCCCAAGGATGACAACCATTCAAAAGTCGAATATCTGACTTTCTTCATCGAGGGCTGGAGCTTTGACAAGCTCCCTTCCGAAATTACTTCCTATCTCACAGAATACTGTGCAAACAGCGGAGCGAACCTTGTTCAGCTCAGCTATGAGGATCTTGTTGCCCGGGGCTATATCACAAAAGGCGACGGTGATTTTTACAAGACCTATGACGACACCTACAAGATGGGCTTGGGAAAGATTTTCACCTTCACTCTTAAGGACGGCGAAAGCACCGATGCGGACACATGCACGGTTGCCGTCAAATGCTTTATTTCCGAAAGCGACACAAGCGGGTTTGATGTTGAGCTTCAATATGTTGACGGTGCATGGAAATTTGTAAAATATTCCAATGCATGGAATCAGCATCAGTTCTTCACTCCCGAACCGGAGAATTCGGACGGACCCGAAAAAGGCTGATATCACCTTTATCCGAAACACCGAACCCGAATGAAAAGCCGAATATGAATCCCATTCTGCGGGGCTGCCG
>CALAXO010000053.1 GCA_937894955.1 uncultured Clostridia bacterium | reverse complement strand
AATCCGGGCGTGCAGAGAACGGTGAAACCGGGAATGAAAGTATCGAGCTGCTCCTTTGACGGGCGAACAAATGCCTGGGTTGCAAACAATGCGCTTGCTGCGTTTTCACAGACAACGCGAACGGGCAGCGCATATTGCGGATCCGCACCGACAAAACCATCAACAACAAAAACTTCGCGGTTTTGCATATATGCAGACATTTTAACATAGATTGCATTTGCTTTCTCACTGCTGATCGGCACATTCACCTTGCCCCAGTCAATAAGATTGTGTACGGAAGGTTCGTCAACGATGAAACGATCATCGGGAGAGCGGCCCGTGTACTTTCCGGTGTTGATAACAAACGCACCGGTGCTGCAAAGTTTACCTTCGCCTCTCTCGAGCGCATGTTCAACAAGCTCAGCGGGTGCGAGGTTGCGATAAACAGCCTTGGGGTTAAGAATACCCATTTGTTCAAGATATGCTTTCATATTCATGCTCCTTTCAGCATCAATCGCTTTTTTGACCGGTTTTATTTCCTGATGAAGAGAATGCCGAGTGTTCTCGGGCCGCAATGGCTTGCAACGGTGCAGCCGGCCGTCGTCGGAATGACTTCATTAAAGTCCGCAATTTCACGCACAAGCTTTACACACTCCCGGACGATTTCATCCGGAGTTTCCGTGTAAGTAATGAAAATGCGGTGGTTGCGAATATCACTGCGCCCTTCAAGGCGCTCTTTGATATAGTTTTTGAGGCAGCGTTCCCATGAACCGCGGTATTTTTTGGCAACACGCATCTTACCGTTTGCGACTTCAATACCGGGATGCAGCTGCAAAAGATTTGCTCCGAGAGCGGATACGGCCGAGCAGCGTCCGCCGCGAACCATGTAGTCCAGCCTGTCCAAAACGAAACTGGTCTCAACATTCGGGATGATGTCTTCATCAAGTGCTTTTTTAATCTCTGCACCGTTCAGACCTTTTTCGGCCATGTCACAAGCTTCGAGCACAACGTGTCCAACGCCGCTTGATAGGTTGAGCGAATCAACAACAAAGACCTTGTCGTTAGCTTCTGCAGCAATGCATGCATTGCTGTAACTTGATGAAAAGTGAGAGCTGATTGTGATAAAAATAACATCGCTGCCGTCCGCTGTCATCTCCGCAAATGTCTTTTGCAGAGCTTCAACGCTCAGAGCGGCTGTCTTGGGAAGCGTTTTTGCTTCGCTGCACCGTTTGAGCAGCTCGCGCATCGTGATATCCACACCGTCGCGATACTCCTCATCGCCTATCTGCACATAGAGCGGAATAACGGTAACGCCGCGCTGACTGTACAGATTTGTTCCGTGAACCTCGTTTAAAAGGTCCGCCGTGCTGTCACAGCAAATTTTGACCATAAAATAACTCCAAAAAATAAAGAAATATAATACCTCAGTAATTGTAGCACAACCCGCTGCAACTGTAAAGCAGATATGCATGTTTTTTGCATAAATAACAACTAATATATAAATACTTTTCTCTCGGAAGGTATGCGCTTCGGTATTCAAAAAGCCCCGATGCCGAGGCTCACGGGGCTCATAAAAGCATTAAATCTTGAACTTAAGTTATACTTGCACGGAGGAAGCATCGTTTCCGTGCGGCACATCAATGCAGGCAGGTCGATACGCTATTCTATGCCGAGGCAAAGACGGGCAAGCACAATTGCATCATCAAGCCGAACAGCATCATCTGCATTCATATCCGCATCATCAAGCTCAAGCTGAGGTATAATGCCCATTGCGGAGCGCATTATTGTCAATGCATCGGGAAGTGAAATGTTTCCGTCGGCGTTTATGTCGCCGCCGCAAACCATGGTTACGTTCGAAATGCCGTCTTCCGCATAAACAACAAAATCACCTTCGGCATTAGAACCAATCAACTCACCGCGGCAAAAATACCTGCACACTGTTGAGTCATAACTGTTCGATGAACGGAAAACGACACTGCGTCCTGCACGTCCCATATCGAGATAGCCGCGTCCGAGACACTTGACGGTAAATGTGTTTTCAAAACCGGCAAGGTCAACACGAACGGATGAAATTCTTGCTTTGACATCGAACCCGGTAACGGGAGCTCCGCCGACGACTTCAATATCGTTTGCGCGGCACACGGGAGTAATAAAGCTGAACGCAGTAAGATTCGGACAATTATTTGCATGTATGGACGGAGTTCCCGCCATGAACAGACGAATTTCGCTCACCTGTGTTTCGGAAAGAATCAGATTTTCTCCGAGAAAAACGTCCGCACCGAGAAAACAGGGATTCGGAATGTATGGTGTAACATAGTTAGTAAATGTTTGCAAATAATTGTTTTCCCACGTCATGTTGTTCATCAGCATGAGCTGTTCAATGCTGTCCGGATCATATTCCGTCGGACTCTGATAGAATGTGGACAGTATCCCGGTGCCGTTGCTGATATCCTCATTGTGGTAAGGTTGTGAATAGAACTCCTGCATAAGACGGATATCAAGGGTGAGTTCGTCATCCGTTGCCGCAAACGCGGAAAACGCCGAAAGGAGCATTGCGGTACTCAAAACGAGCGCAATGGACAGTTTGAAAAGTCGAGTCATGGTAACCTCCGTATCTGAATGGAATGTAAGCTAAAAACCTGCTGCCCGAAAAGGCCGCATCCGGCACACAAAAATCTGCATTGCAAAACTTAAGGCATATTTTTGCTCCAATCTATTATATCATTTTTGAACCTGCTGTGCAAGCACATAATAAAATATATAAACGACCGAATTCTGAAAGTGAGCGCATTCTTTTTTATCACCGTTGATTCAAATTTGGGTATTGATATTATATTTGCGGCATAGTATAATTCAGTTCGAAAAAAAGCTTGCTTTGCTTTTGCAGCTGAATGAAAGGACACTCGCGATTACCGGGTGGGAAAACCATATGCAAATTAACTACATTGATGATAGCTCTTATGAACGGCTGCCGGAACCGGAATCCTTTGACAACATCTTTGCAAATATCGGCGAACTGCGCGAATTGCAGCATATACATACCGCCGCCATGATGCAGCTGCGGCTGAAATTTGAAATTCTAAACAGTGAGTTCAGGGTTCATCATCATCGCAATCCGATTCATCATATTGAGAGCAGACTTAAATCGACCCGAAGCATGTACAACAAACTTGTTCAGCGCGGCTTTCCAACCAGTATCGAATCCGCAAAGAAGAACCTTAACGACATTGCAGGTGTGCGCGTTGTGTGCTGCTATATTGACGATGTTTATGATATGGAAGATATGCTTCTGCGTCAATCGGATGTTCGGCTCATCGAACGCACGGATTATATAAAGAATCCTAATTTTAACGGATATCGCAGCCTTCATCTTGACGTTGAGATTCCGGTGTACCTGTCCTCGAAAACCGAGTATGCGCGTGCGGAAATTCAGCTCCGAACTGTGGCAATGGATTTTTGGGCAAGCCTTGAACACGATTTGCGTTATAAATCGACCAAGAACATTCCGGAAGACATAAGCCGTGAAATGTTCAACTGCGCAGATGAAATTGCAGCAATAGACGTACGGATGCAGCGCATATATAAACAGATTCAAAAGCTCTGATTCTCGGATGCTTAACACTTTTTTCTGATAACAAAAAGAGCAGGGCTGACACTTGTTTTTGATAATTGAATCAAAGATTATCGGTTTGACCGATGCAGCACTGCTCTTTTACGTGCAAATACGTTTATATTTTCTGCAGGACTTTTAGTACTGTGCTCTTTCGCCTCCGATGAGCTTGGGACGGTTGCGTGCCATGGTGACATTTGCGCAGCCGATTTTTGTGTTTTCATTATGAATCGGAACGCAGACCGGATGCATATGCATTCCGATGAAAACGCCGCCGATATCTATTCCTGCACGGGCGCGCATCTTTATATCCTCAACAACGACAGGATCGGCAAACTGCTGCATTGCCTGAACGCTCCACGCTCCGCCGGCGTGAAGTGCCGGTTTCACTGAAACCTGTTCAAAATCATACTTTTCCATGCATTCGCGTTCAACAACAATTGCTCTGTTGAGATGCTCACAGCATTGGCATGCGAGAAAAAGTCCCTTGCTGCGAACATAGGGGAGGACTGTTTCCATAATTGCCTGCGCCGCATCCTCTGTTGAATGAGTTCCCATATGAAAACCCATCACTTTGCTCGTGCTGCATCCGATGACGAGTATGTCTCCCTTGCGGAGCGTGTAATGTCCTTCACTGCAATTACGGAAGAGTTCTTCCATAACCGCTGCGGTTTCCTGCTTAAAGGTTTCGATTGAAAAATGCATTTTTATACCTCTTTTTGCCGTGCTCATATAATGGCAGACGGCATCCCTTCAAAAATGATTCCAACGGTATTATAACCCCGCAGCGATGCTTTTTCAACCGAAACCGGGAAGTAATTGAAAGAGAATGCCCGGCAGGAAATCAGTCGTCGTGTTCCTTGAATCCTTCGCCGTATGCAGCATCAACGGATGTTATCATGACAAAAGCCTTGCGGTCGCACTCATGCGCAATACGCTTAATGCTGAAAACTTCGGCTTTTGAACATGTGCAGAACAGGATTTGTTTCCTGTTGCCGGTGTAGGCGCCTTTGCCGTCTGCAACGGTGACACCGCGTTCAATTTCTTCGCCGATGCGCCTTGCAACATTGTCTCCGTTTGAAGTGACGATGATAAGAAGTTTGCGGGAATCGATGCCATACATCAGCTTGTCAACGATCAAACTGTATCCGATGGTCATTATCATGCCGTACAGGGCGGCGTTTATGTTGCCGTAAACGATCCAGCCGAGCATAATGATAACGCCGTCAACGGCGAGGGATATGCTCCCTATCGAAAGCTGAGGATTCTTTTTGCGAATTGAAAGAATGACAAAGTCTGAACCGCCGGTTGATGAATCGCGCATATAAATGAATGCAAGCCCGGCACCTGCGAGTATTCCTCCGAAAATTGCAGCCAAAATCGGCTCTCCCGTATATGTCGGCAGAAGCGGCATGATATAGTCAACGATAACGGCAGAAATCAGAATCGTCTTTATCGACCGCAGGAAAAACATCTTGCCGAGAGTTCGTATGCAGATAAGAATGATTGGGATATTGATAATGATGGTGCATAGTCCGATCGGAATTTTGCCGCCCGTTATATGATTGATAAGAATTGCAAGACCTGAAACGCCGCCGGGTGCAAAATTTGAAGAAAAGGCGAAAGTATACATGCCCGCACCGTAAAGAACGCTGCCGATTATATCGTACAGAACATCAATAAGCAATGTTTTGGGATTGATTTTAATTTTTGGGATATTTTTGCCGCTCATTGAACACAGCCCTCCGTTGTTTTATATTTTTCGGAAGGATGAACTTTCATCCCACCGTACAGCTAAAGCATTTTAACACTGCAGCAGCATATTTACAACCCCATTTTGTAAATATATACATTGTTCGGCAGCATATTGACTTTCTGCGACAATCGAGTAAAATACACCGAGGAGAGTGAACGACTCGGTTCGAAAGGAATCATGTTTTTTATGAATATTTATGTTGCAATGCCTGTTATGCAGGAACATATCAATAAACTTAAGGCCTCCTGCCCGGAAGGCAATTTTAAATTTGCCCGAGTGCTGCACGGAGCCGATGAAAGGTGTGCAAAAGATCCGTTTGAATTGGATTGCGACATGATTAAGTCCGCAGATGTTGTTGTCGGCAATATTCCTGTCGATATTCTTCCGGAATGCACACGGCTGAAGCTGCTGCAGCTTAACATGGCAGGGTCGGATGCCTATGCGGGTAAACTTCCTGCGGGAGCTGAGCTTGCAAACGCAAGCGGTGCATACGGACTTGCGATCAGCGAACATATGCTTGGAATGCTTTTGATGCTTATGAAAAAGCTTGATGTCTATCGCGACAATCAGAATAAGGGGCTTTGGCGCGATGAAGGAAACGTTACCGGCATGGAAAACGCAAAAGTTCTTGTTGTCGGGCTTGGCGATATCGGAGGAGAATTTGCAAAACGCTGCAAAAAACTTGGTGCGCATTGCATCGGCATACGCCGCACAAAAGCCGCAAAACCGGATTTTGTGAATGAGCTGCACACTCTTGAAGCACTGGATAACCTGCTTCCGGATGCGGACGTTGTTGCGCTTGCGTTGCCGAACAGTGCAGAAAGCCGCGGATTGATGAACGAAGAACGGCTGCGCAAAATGAAGCGCGGTGCGATATTACTCAATGTCGGAAGGGGTAATGCCGTGGATACCGATGCTCTTGTCCGCGTTTTGAACAGCGGCCGCATTAAGGCCGGGTTGGATGTTACCGATCCGGAACCGCTCCCTCAAGGGCATCCGCTTTGGAACTGCCCCGGCGCATTGATAACACCGCATGTTTCCGGCTATTATCATCTTAAACAGACGCATGACAAAATAATTGAGATTGCAGCGACAAATATTCGAAATCTGCTTGACGGAAAGCCGATTTTAAATGCAGTTGATGCTGAAACCGGTTACCGAAAGCCTGATAACAGGTTTTGATACTGTGAATAACAGATTTGAGTGCTTTTTAAGTGAGTTGCGACAGAAAATTCTTTGACAGAATTTGGGTTGAATGGAATTGGTCCGTTTGAAAAAGGAAAAACGCAACTCATCAGCATCGACAGATTTGATATATTAGTTTTTTGGGTATTGCTCATTCCGCTTCAATGTGCTACAATAAACCGTACCAGGCGTGTACCCGTAGCCCAGCTGGATAGAGTGACAGACTCCGACTCTGTAGGTCATGGGTTCGAATCCCATCGGGTACGCCAGACGAACCTCTTTTGCACGGCAAGAGAGGTTTTTTAATTATTTGCATACCGAAGATGAAAAAATCATATATCCACGAATTCCACAAGATAGAACCGAAAAAGCTCAAACGAAGAGAAGGGGGGGGTGGCATCTGCAAGACTGTTGCCGGAACGCAGGTTCCGTGTTTTCGGCTGTGATTTGCATGCAGCGTCAATTGAACACTCGAGGTTTCATGCACTGAATGTTGGTGTAACAAATGAGCAGAGTGTTCAAAAGGCTTTGATATTGTTGCGAGTAAAACTGACGCATTTAGGGCAATTGTGAACACTTCCGGCACAAAATTCACGGAATCGCTCATTGAAGAGTCACCGGGACGGCTTGAGCAGATAATAAGTGTAAATCTGTCGGGAACAGACCGATTAACCGAGTTTTCTTTCCGCGGATTGAAAACGGACGGGGGTGCATCATTAATTTTTTGAGTGAATACGGCAAACACACAACGATACAGTTTAATGCATTTTATACAATCAGTAAACATGCAGTTGAAAGTTAATCTTATGGATTGAGAAGGGAATCGCAGTATCTCGGCATTCCGGTCATTACGGTTCGCTCCGGAGCATCCGACTGACAAAATATTCTTATCTTCTGTTCATAAACTGATACGCGGGCTGTTTGTTGAGCCAACCCGCCGAATATTTTGCGGACGACTGCAGTCGATGCATCGAAGAATATGAAAAATGAGCATAAATGTAAAAAACATTAAAACATCAAATTGGGAACGCTGCATCAATGCAATGCATCTGTCCATGTTGGATTTATGTATAACATGAACATGTGCTTATATCGACGCAAAAAAGATATTTTATACAGACGTAACAATGCGGCGAGAATGTTGAAAATATCATAAGGACGTGATTAAAATCATTGAACTCCCGTCCTTGCAAATCGGACAAATATGCTGTATAATCTATGTTGACTGACTCTATCGGTAGGAGAACTGCTATGGACAAAAACCACATAAACCTCTGCCTTTCGGGACAGAGTTTTCGAATAATGACTGACGATGACGTTGATTACGTCAAACAACTTGAAAAGAGAATCAACTCAAGGATTGAAAACTATAAAAAGCGTTACCCTCAAATGAGCGCAACGCGCTGCACTTTGCTTGCAATGCTTGAATTAGAGGATGAGCTTGCAAGAGCCAAGGAAAACTACGAGGCCCTGGATGCAAAAATTTCTCAGCTGCGCAATATGCCGCGTATAAATACGCCCGCCGCAAGGATAGCGTCTGCACGAAACGGCCAGCAGATGACAACCGCAGAAAGAAGTCTGCCTACTGCGTCCGCTCACAGCAGCACAGGCAGCACAATTGAAAACGCTGCCGAGACAGCAGCGGAATCCGGCACGCCTGTCGGCGGCTGAGATAGAGGACGATTTTTTCATTAATTGATGCGCCGTTAACACCGAACTACATGCGGCTGTAAAAGGATTATTTCGGAAAGATGGAATTGCTTTCACCCGCCGGCAGCAGGGAAGCACTGACTGCGGCTGTACAAAACGGAGCAGATGCCGTCTATTTTGGCGGCGGCAGCTTTAACGCACGACGTTTTGCAGATAATTTTGAAGGTGACGGGATTATTTCCGCCGTTGATTACTGTCACGAACGCGGAGTGCGTGCTTATATTACATTAAATACGCTCGTATTCGATCGTGAGCTTTGCGATGCACTCGCTTTTGCAGAGCAGCTTTATCGAATCGGGGTTGATGCTGTGCTTGTGCAGGACCTTGGGCTTGCTGAACTCATTCGCCGTAACCTGCCGGAGCTCACACTTCATGCAAGCACTCAAATGGGTATTCATGACTTAGGCGGGCTTCGATATTGCAAACGCACAGGACTGACCCGTGCGGTGCTTGCGCGCGAAACAAGCCTTGCCCAGATAAAATATCTTTCGGATAACTGCGATATTGAACTTGAGACCTTTGCACACGGTGCATTGTGCATGAGCTTTTCAGGAAGCTGTCTGTATTCCTCAATGTCAGGTGAGCGCAGCGGCAACAGAGGCACATGCGCTCAGCCTTGCAGAAAGAACGCAAGCGTTTTAGGCCGACCGTTCGATAAAGACTTTTGCTTGTCTCCGAACGACATCTGCATGATTGAACACCTGAATGCATTGCAAAGAGCGGGCGTGGCATGTGTCAAGATTGAAGGCAGAATGAAAAAACCTGAATATGTTGCAACGGTAACGCGCTGCTATCGTGCGGCACTTGACGGTGCGGATGCATCAACAATTGCAGCGCTGAAGCAGGAACTCTTTGCTTTTTTTAACAGAGGCGACTTTAATACATCGCATCTGTACAGCGATTCTGTTAAAACGGATCGAATCGGAAGCAGCAAACCGGATAAAGCGGCTTTGGCTGCTGCCGGGCAAAGCATAAAAGGAGAGAATCGCAGACGCAAGATTGACATGACGCTTACGCTGTCCGTCGGAAACGCGGCGCAGCTGAACATTGCCGACGGGGAACACGCTGCTTCGATGTCGGGTGCTGTTGTGCAGGCGGCAGGCAAGCCGCAGCAGGCGGAATTATATGCGGATCGATTAAGAAAACTCGGAAATACTCCATTCATTGCAGGAACATGCATCGTGCAGATGAATCCTGATTGCTATATTTCGGCCGCGGAGCTGAATGCGTTGCGCAGGGATTGCATAAACGAAATGCTCAACATGCATCATGTACGCAACAATGTTCCGGTGTTTGATGAAACGGCGGCGGCAAATGTGCGGAATATCATCCGTATTACGGCGGGCAGGCGAGTGTCTTCGACGGGATTCCTGTATGCACGGGTGTCAAATGTCAGGGCTGCAGAAGCTGCGTCAAAAGCGGGAGCGGAGTTTATTGCGTTTGAACCGTGCACATTTGGTGACGCCGAAATGCAGATCAGCGGACTTCTGAAGCTCAGAGCAAAGTTTGCAAACGGGCAGAAACTTATTCTCGCACTTCCTAATGTCATCATCACCGAAAAACAGCATCGATGTTTCAGGTTATTTTCTGAATCGGGTGCTTTTGATGGTATTGAAACAAATAATATCGGTCAAATCGCTTTCTTTGATTATTTCAAAAACGATGTGACGAAGCTCGATGCAATGCAAAACGAAAAAATATGCAAAACACATGCTCCGTTGAGCGGTGGAGTAATTCGAATTGCAGGCATCGGCATGAACGCAATGAACAGCTTTACAATGCAATGCCTGACAGAACTGGGGTATGATTATGTAATGCCTTCGCCCGAACTGACCGGGGCGCAGCTTGCGTCAATTGCAGAGCATTCTGCTTTTGCCGACAGAATGCTTATCGGCATACACGGCAGAACTCCGCTTATGCAGCTGCTGCATTGCCCGATAAAGGAGCACAAAGGCTGTCAAAACTGCATGGGAATTGCAGGTGCCGTCACGGATGAAGCGGGAAGGGTTTTCCCGTTGGTCAACATCCGTTATCCCGATAACTGCCTTGTTCGAATGCTGAATTGCCGCACGACAGATTTGATAGATTTGCTTGACAGAATTCCTCAAACGGCAGGATATGTACTCAACTTCGTCGGGGAACAGATTGACGAAGTTACCGAACGAATTGCTGCTGCAAACGAAGCAAAGAACGGAAAACGACAAACGCAGTATCCAAACTCGACT
>CALAXO010000052.1 GCA_937894955.1 uncultured Clostridia bacterium | reverse complement strand
ATTCCCGCCGTCACCCCCATAATACGCAGGCGGGGAGGGATGTGTTACGGCAATTGCAAATCGTGGTTTCGATTTCGGCCGAATTGCCGCACCGACGACGATTTTCATAAAAACATCTGCGACGAAATAATACTTGGAATTGATTTTCGGGATATTGAAGAAACCCGGCATTGATGGTATAATAAAGTCGAATCTTCCTGCGGGCGGAATATGCACAGGCGGGTGATTCGGCTTTTTCATGAAAGGATACGAAACATAATGAAACTCGGAGTTATCGGCTTGCCCAATGTCGGCAAGAGCACACTCTTTAACGCTATTACCAAGGCGGGTGCACAGGCTGCGAATTACCCGTTCTGCACAATTGAACCCAATGTCGGCATTGTCAACGTTCCCGATGAAAGATTGGAAGTATTGAACGAGATGTATCATCCGAAGAGCCTTGTTCCCGCAACTATACGTTTTGTCGATATTGCGGGTCTGGTTCGCGGCGCATATCGCGGCGAGGGCTTGGGAAACAAATTCCTTGCGCATATCCGCGAAGTGGATGCGATAGTTCATGTTGTCCGCTGCTTTGAAGATTCAAATATTGTTCATGTTGACGGTTCGGTTGACCCTGTTCGCGACATGGAAACGATTAATTTGGAGCTTATCTATGCCGACCTTGAAACGATTGAACGCCGCATTGACAAAGCAAAGAAAAATTCAAAAAGCGGAGACAAAAAATACCTTCACGAAATTGAATTCTTGGAACGCATTAAGGCGCATTTGGATTCAGGCAGACCCGTGCGGAACATGGATCTTACGGACGATGAACGCGCTGCGGCGGACGAACTTTTCCTCCTGACCACAAAGCCCGTTATATATGCCGCGAATATTGCCGAAGATGAAATCGGCAATGAACCGCCTGCCGTGCAGAAGCTTTATGACGAAGCTGCAAAAGAAGGTGCGGCTGCGCTGACCGTATGCGCAAAGGTTGAAGAGGAACTTTCCGAGCTTACCGATGAAGAAAAGGCGGCTTTTATCGAGGATCTCGGCATCGGGCAGAGCGGCCTTGACAAGCTTGTTCAAAAGAGTTACGAATTGCTCGGGCTCATCAGCTTCCTGACCGCGGGGACGGACGAGGTTCGTGCATGGACGATAACAAAGGGAACAAAAGCTCCCGGTGCGGCGGGCAAAATTCACACGGATTTCGAGCGCGGGTTTATCCGTGCGGAAGTCGTGCCCTATGAAACGCTCATTGAACAGGGCAGCATGGCGGCCTGCAAGGAAAAAGGTCTCGTTCGTTCCGAAGGCAAGGATTATGTTGTTCAGGACGGCGATATAATCGTTTTCCGTTTCAATGTCTGACGAATGAATCTTTTTGCATATCACAATTCAAGATTGCTTGACTGCCGCTTTCCGCACGGCGCATTGAAATGCCGCGGGGAAGCGGCTTTGTGCATTTATTTCTCCGGGTGCGATGCGGTGCGGGTGCGTGCATCGTTGCGGTTGTGGGCCGACGGGAAAGAACTGCTCGTTCCGGCAGGAAAAATCTCTCCTTGTTCACGCGAAAAGCTGCACTCGCTGCCGCTTGAAGGGGATGAGGGCTTTTGCTTTTCGTTCAATCTCACCGCTCCTGACGAACCACAGTTAATATGGTATTATTTCATCATTGATGTTGCCCCGGAACGGGAAGGCGGGGAAACGACGCGGCTGTTTTACGGTGCGCCCGAAACCCGCAGCGGCATCGGGAAGTTTTATCCTGCATGGAAGACACCTCCCGATTATCAGATAACGGTTTTTGCGCGCGATTTTGAAACGCCGAGTTGGTTCAGACACGGAATTGTCTATCAGATTTTTCCGGACAGGTTCAACCGTGAGTGTTTGAACGACTCGGCACGGGGCACTTGCATTCCCGCGTTTTCAAGGGCTGAATACCATGAAAAACTCGGCCGCCGAATCATCAGGCATAAAGACTGGTTTGAACCCGTGCTGCACAGCCCTTGTGCCGGGGAGGAATTCTATTCCCCGTGTGATTACTACGGCGGCGATTTTGCCGGGATAAAACAAAAGCTTCCCTACCTTGCGCAAATCGGAGTCTCCGTTATCTACCTGAATCCGATTTTTGAAGCCGCAAGCAATCACAGATACAACACTTCCGATTATCTGTCCGTTGACCCGATTCTCGGCAGTGATTATGATTTAACCGAGCTTTCAAAAGCGGCGGCGGAATACGGCATCCGCTTAATGGCGGACGGTGTTTTTTCACACACCGGGGATGACAGTGTTTATTTTAACAAATACGGAACATACCCCTCGTGCGGTGCATACAGCGGCGCGGATTCGCCATATTATAAATGGTACGAATTCGAACATTTCCCGGATGAGTACCGATGCTGGTGGGGGTTCAAAACCCTGCCGGAGGTGAATGAGCTTCAACCCGATTATGTTCGCTTCACAGAAAACGTGCTCAAAAAATGGGCAGGCTGCGGTATAACTTCGTGGCGGTTGGATGTTGCGGACGAATTGCCGGATGAATTTATAAAAAAGTTGCGCACAGCGCTAAAAAAGCTTGATTCGGACGGTGTGCTTCTGGGTGAAGTTTGGGAGGATGCTTCAAACAAGGTCTCGGGAGGCGGGCTGCGAAAGTTTGTTCTCGGGAATGAGTTGGACAGCGTCATGAACTACCCGTTTCGCGATGCGGTGTGCGATTTTCTGACGTGCAGGACGGATGCATATGCGCTGTATGAAACGCTTTCCGGGCAGCGGGAACGTTATCCCGAACCGTTTTACGGTGCCTGCATGAACCTTTTGGGCAGTCACGACACGCAAAGAATCCTGTCCTGCCTCAGCGATGCACCACCCAAAGATACGTTGACGAGGGAACAGCAGGCGGAATATCAATACAAACCCGAAGCTGTCGTGCGCGGAAAGCGTCGGCTTTATGCGGCGTTTGCGCTCATGTTTTCAATGCCGCAGCCTCCGTGCATATACTATGGTGATGAGGCGGGAATGATGGGCCTTTCCGACCCGTTTAACAGGGGTTCCTATCCGTGGGGAAGGGAGGATACCGAGATACGCAGCTTTGTCATGCGGCTTTCGGCTCTCCGCCGCAGTAATGCTGCAATGAGCAGCGGGAAAACGGCATTTGCCGCCCCGTGTGCCGATGTATTCGCCGTGTTTAGGTGCCGAGGTGAAGAGAGTGCGCTCACACTTGTCAACCGCGCCGATCATGCCGTTTGCGCTGAGCTCGGTGCAGAGAATTTCCGCGAAGGCCCGGATGCCTTGAATGTCCACACGGCGGATAAATATTTCGATGCATTTGCCGACGGCAAGAGTCTTCAAAAGGATTTGGGCACGGGGCGTATCGGAGTCGAAATCCCGCCGAACGGTTTTTTTCTGCTTTTGAGCCAAACCGCCGAATAACGACCGAAATCAGCGTTTGCGCGGCAGATTTGAACCGCAAAGTCAAATGCAAAAAAGAAAAATATCTCAGAAAGGGGTACTTTCGCTGCGGCGAAAGCGGGTAAAAGAATGAAAAACAGTTACGGGTTTGACAGGCTTTCGCGAGACATGCTTATGCTTGCCGTTGCGCTCGGAATAATCGGCCTTGCCTTTTTCGGCAGTGTGTCGGGTTTTGTGCTTTTGTTCACGGCGGTTTTGCTGACGGCATTGATGCTTTTCA
>CALAXO010000051.1 GCA_937894955.1 uncultured Clostridia bacterium | reverse complement strand
TACGAGGACTCTGCAAGCCTTTCCAAGCGCGTTGCAGAGAGCATAAGGTTTGAATAACAGAAGGGAGAAATACTCATGAAAAAACTTATCGGCATTATGTTGGCAATTGCCACCGTTTTCTGTTCATTCGGTGTGCACACAATTGCAGACGAAACAACTAAGGACGTTCAATCTGAACAGCTTCAAGCGGTTCGCGACTACTGGAATGCAGTCGATTATGGAGACTGGGCAGGATGGGTTGAGTGCTTTGCACCCAGCATAAGGGAAGGTCATATGCAAATTGCGACCGACCCCAAATATGCAGAAGAAAAAATCGGAATAACCGCCGTCAGCAGTGCGGAAGTGCTTGAAATCAGCCCGCTCAGCAACGAATATGCATCCTACTTCTATAAGGAACTGCATCAATACTACGAGCAGGAGGATGCCGTTGCCTGTTACAAAGTTGTTCTGAATCTTGTTGCCGATGAATCGAGCGACTATTTCGAAACAGGCAAATGCGAACGCGTCATGATCCTTGTCAAAGAGGACGGCCATTGGTATGCAGGGGCAAGCTATCCTTTTCCTCAAGAGGATTCCGAATTGAAGTCCGTTCATGGCTATGGTTTTGCGAATTATATTCCCGAACCCGCAACGATATGCGTCATAAAAAAAGATCAACGACCCGAAATAATGGATTTTAACGAATACATTTTCTTGGGTGTATGCAATGAAATCGGCAACTATGGATATAAAACACAGGCAATTTATGCAAATGTCATTGCGGTTAAAATGCTCGGTTGGTGGGCGGTCTCAATTAAATATCGTAGTGAGGATGGTTGCGATGTCAGATTTGGTGATGTATCATTGTTAACTGTTAACCGTGCATCTGAAGCAAATCAAAAAACAATACGTTCCGCCGTGAACGCAATGGATGGCATTCGTATTTGCTGCATTAAGAACGGCAAAGAAAAGCTCTTCAACTGCGACATAAACGGACAGGAACCGTTGATCGGATACCAATCCAGCGGCAGGTTCTGGCAGGAAACATCGAATTACCTTGCCAAGAACAAGGGTTATAATTGAAAACAGATTATGGAGTATTTCTTCAATAATTCCAATTACAACAGTACGAATATTGGCAAAATCACCGTTAAGCATGAAGGTGGGCATTCCTACGGCAGCTACAGCACAAATGAAACCCATCACTGGCGCACATGCTCCAAGTGCTTTAACGTCAGCAAGGGTACGCATGTTTGGGTTGAAGGTACCGCTTATTCAACCTGTAAAACCTGTAAATACATTAAGCTGAACGTGCAAAGAGCCGTTCCGGTTCTGCAACCCGCCGATATCGACTGAAATACAGCTGAAGAATCGTAACCGATAACGAGCCTCATTTCTTTTTCCGAATAAAACACCCCTGTCCGGGCAATACCCGGCGGGGGTGCTTTTGCTTATGCTGATTTATAATCAGTATTGTTTTTTTGATGGTTAAATCAGAACTCAACGTTCACAATATGACCCTGACATCCGCTGCGGGGAACGTTTGCACCGTTGGCTTCATCGGTGTCGATATGCATCGCAAGGGTGAAGGAGGGGCTGACGCGAACGACAACATCGCCGAAAATGGTCTTGCGTCCGTCGGTGTTAACAGCAACGCTGACAACATCCTTATCTTTGAGACCTGCTTCCGCCGCATTCTCGGGAGTCATGTGAATATGGCGTTTTGCGATGATAAGGCCTTCCGAAAGCTGAATGCTTCCTTCGGGACCTTCGATTTCAACAGGCGCAGTGCCTGCAAGATCGCCGCTCTCGCGAATGAAGCCCTCTGCACGCAGAGCAACGCTGTCGGT
>CALAXO010000050.1 GCA_937894955.1 uncultured Clostridia bacterium | reverse complement strand
ACGAATACGAATAGTTTCAATATTTCCCGGGAAATGCCGCCGAGAAGCCGCTTTTTGCCGAAAGCCTTTCCCGAAACAATTTATTTCCCGAGAAATAACGCTTATCGGACGACGCGGCATGTTCCGACGCCGTAGTATTTGAAGCACTCCAAAACCTCGCGCGTTATAACCTCACCCGGCATGACCGGGGGAATTGCGGGAGGGCAGCCGACTGTGGAAATTGAGCAGATTCTGCCGAGGCAATCCTCCGCAGGCAGCAGCTCGGACGGGCTCAGCAGAGCTTCACGCGGGGAAACCGCGGCAGGCGGAAACGGGATTTTCGGCGGTTCCGATACAATTTTCGGCTTTTTCGGAATATTCAAAAGCGCATTGCCAAACCTTTTGAAATGCACGGCGGGAAGCAGCGGCGACAGCATAAAGACTATAAAATCATTGTCAAAAAACTCCGGAAATATGCCGTCATTTTCCAGCATATGAGCCATCTCCGCTCCGGTATAGCCAAACGGTTTCGGGCGAAGCGTGAGCTTCAGCGGTTCGGATTCAAACACATTGAAACCGTGTAAAGTCAGTTTCGCTTTAAGCTCCGCAGCCTGTTGAAGAAAACCCGCAAGCTCGGCGCAAAATTTCTCCGCCGATGCATTAAATGCGTCAAGGGACTGCAAAATCAAATACGATGGGCTGCTTGACCCAAACACCGAAAAGGCCGCTTTTGTTTTTTCCGTCATGCCTTTCGGCGCATTTCGGGAAATATGCAGGTATGCGCCGCCCGTCAGCACGGGCAAAGTTTTATGCGCCGAATCGCAGCAAATATCCGCACCGGCTTCCGTCGGATGCAGCGGAAATGCCGAAAAATCGAGCTGCTCGGTTCCGCCTTTCGGCAGGAATCGAAGGTATGCGCCGTGCGCATTATCCACCGCAAGCGGAACACCGACAGCATGGCATTCGCGGGCAATACCTGCAATATCAAGAACATTTCCGAGATAATCCGGGCTTGTAACATAGACCGCCGCAGGACGGCGCGGGCAGGCAGCAAGCGCAGCGCGAACATCCGGCGGAGTGATGAGGCAGCTGTGATACGTCCCTCCGGCCGCAGGGCGGAGCCATACGGGCTGAATGCCGAGCAGCGCAGCGGCATTCACAAACGCCTTGTGTGCATTTCTGCCTGCAAGGATGAGCGGCGAAGCATTCTGTTCATCGGGTAAATCGAACCTGCACGTTTCGCCGTTCCGCCGTTCGCAAAAATCGGCCGCAAGCAGATACAGCATTACCTGTATGCAGAGCGTTGACCCGCCCGCCGAATAGAATGTATCAGCTCCGAACAGGCAGCTTGCGTTCCTTTCGCTCTCCGCAATTATGCCGTCAGGTGCAAAAAGCTCGTCCGCACCCGTAATTTCGGTTATATCAAGACTTTCGCAGCCAAGAACAGAAGCACCCTTGTGTCCGGGCATATGCAGCCGTGCAGCATCGCTCTTTGCGTAACTGTTTACAAAATCGCATATCGGTGTTTTCATTGTTAAAGTGTTTTGAGCAAACATCACGCGAATGCATTTGCTTCATCGGACTCCGCCGCCTTGATCTCGCGGGCAACGGCAACCATCAGCGCGCATTCCATTCTTTTGCGGAACAGATCGCAGCCGTATTCATAAATGCCGCGAACTGAACCCGTGGAGTGATACGCATTTGCGGCACAGCCGCCGGAGCAATAGAGCCTTGCCCAACAATCGCGGCACTCCTTGCGCGCATAAACATTGCAGGCGGCGAACTCATCGCGCACGGCGGTGTTTGTAACACCCGTCCAAATATTCCCGAGCAGGAATTTATCATCCCCGACAAATTGATGACAGGGATACAGATCGCCCCACGGAGTGACCGCCATGTATTCCGTGCCGGAACCGCAGCCCGATATGCGTTTATATATGCACGGGCCGCCCGCAAGGTCGATCATATAATGATAAAACGTGAACGGTTTACCCTCGTCATCGCGCTCGAGCATAAGTTCGGCAAGCTGTTCATATTGTTTAAGCACTGTCAGTTTATCCTGTTCCGTAAGCGCGGCGGGGTCGCCCGCACCTGTCACAACAGGCTCCATGCTCAATTCGGAAAAGCCGAGATCGAGCATCACCTTTATGTCCTCCAGAAAATCGGGATTCGCGTGAGTAAACGTGCCGCGCAAATAATATCCCTTGCCCTTTCGCGCTTCAACAAGCTTTTGGAACTTCGGAACGATGGTTTTCCAGCTGCCCCTGCCCGCATAGTCCACGCGGTACCTGTCGTGAACTTCCTGCCGTCCGTCAAGGCTCAGAACAACGTTGCTCATCTCCCGATTTGCAAAATCTATAACATCATCGTCAATAAGCATTCCGTTTGTCGTCAGTGTAAAACGAAAGTTCTTGCCCGCCTGCTTTTCAATGCTGCGTGCGTATTCAACAAGCTGCTTTACGACATCAAAATTCATCAGCGGCTCACCGCCGAAAAAGTCAACCTCAAGGTTGCGGCGCGAACCGGAGTTTTCAACCAAAAAATCCAACGCGCGTTTGCCGACGTCAAAGCTCATCAATGCGCGTTCGCCGTGGTATTTCCCTTGGCTTGCAAAACAATAGGAGCAATTGAGATTGCAGGTATGCGCAATATGCAGGCACAAAGCCTTAACAACGCCGGATGCTGCCGCTTTCAGCGCACCCGCCATCGGTTCAAACGTATCCTCAACGAAGAGTTTGCCCGAATTTTTAAGTTCGGTTATTTGGTCGTAGCATTCGTAAATATCGGAAATCGTCGCGGCATCGGCCGCACTTCCGCATTCGATGCCGCAGTATTTTTCGGCAATTTCCGAAACAAGTTCGCTGCGGGTTTTTGATTCGTATCCCGCAATAAGGTCATAGGCGATATCGTCAACAACATGGACAGAGCCCGAGCAAACGTCCAAAACGATGTTGTAACCGCCGAGTTTATATTGATGAATCATAGGAAACTTACCTTCAGCGCTGCATTTCTGCAAGCTTATTATAATGTCAAAAATGCCGCCCCGAAAGGGCGGCACCTCGGTTTAAGAAACTTTGAACAAAGCAACGCTCCCGATACATCGGGCATCATCGCTTTTTAACCCGTAAAGCTTATTTGTCTTTGTTTTCGCAAGCCTGGTTTGCAATGCCGCAGCTGGTCTTGCAGGCAGACTGGCAGGAAGTCTGGCATTCGCCGCAGCCGCCGTTCTTGGCACTCTCGCAAAGATCGCGGGTCTTAATGGTGTTGATGTGCTTCATATCGCAAATCCTCCGAATTTTATGTCGCTGACTGTAATTATAGCACGTCCGCAAAGGACTGTCAACGAGTTGACCGAAGAAAATTCGCCGAAAAGAATCAAAGCAATAAAATCGGGTTCCTCCCTCAGTGTTTTCCGTATGTCGGCACGGGTGCAAGCTGCGGCGGAGTGTGTCGTTCGCTCGGCGGAATGAGCTCATAGAGATAATATACCCGAACTTTTCCTTCAAGATAGAACTTTTCTTTGCTTATAAGCCGATAGTTATACGCGGAAAGCGTTTTATCTCTTGTAACGACGAAGTCAACCTTGCCCATCCTCACCGCCTCACGCTGTTCGCGATTCATTTCCGCGAGCGGTATATTCAGCATGCAGAAAAATTTGCAATTCGGCAGGATTCCGCTTGCGGTGTAGAAGCCGCCGTCCAAAAAGCCGTAATTCAGCAAGGTCGGATTTTCAACCCCGGATTGTTTTATTTTTTCGGCAAATTTATACTGCGGAAGCTCCTCTTTTTTGTACGACATCAGATATCTGTTAGGCGTTGCAAGCAGTGCAAAAGCCGTGCAGAACGCAAGGCAGAACCCAACGGCGCAGCGGAACCCCCGCTTTGTTTTTGCAAAATCGGCAAGAGCCGCCCTTTTTTCATGCCGTGCAGATAAACTGCGTTTTTTGCCGACCTTACACAATTTGTTCAAAACACCGGGCAGCATTGCAAAGCCGTATATTGAAAAGACCGTCAGAATGAACGCATAATACGGATAGGCGCGCCCGCCTATATAAACGAAAAAGGCCGTGAACAGAAAACAGGAAAGCATATATGCGTTTTCGGGACTTCGCCTGTCCCAAACTATACCGAGCAGAGCAAAAATCAAAACCTGCGGATTTGTCACAAAAGCCTTGCCGATGTTAAAAAGCAGCTTCCAAAGAGTTCTCAGAATTCCTGTTTTTAAAAAACCTTCAGTTGAATAAACAAATATGTTGTTGTAGAAATATGCCAGCCAGCAATCCCGAAGTGCACCGTTGAACACAAAATACGCAAGCACGGGCAGGCTGACTGCGGCAAAGCCGAGGGATGCGGTTAAAAAACTTCCTGCCACGCGCAAAATCCCGTGACCGTGCAGCCTGCGCCGCCGTGCCGCATCTATAAAAAACATCAGCGCAAGCCCGATATAGAAACCGAGCATTGTGAACTTTATCCAAAGAACGCAGCCTCCCGCGCAGCCGAGCGCAAATTTTTGTGCGGCAGTAAGCGGCACATCCGCTTTGACCGCACGAACGGTAAGAAAAAGGCTGTGCATCAAAAGCGGCAGGCAAAGTTCCTCCGCACTGTCGCCGAATTTGAATGCCGTGCAGGAATAAATAAGCGCGGCGGCGGCGGGAAGAAGGAAATAAACCTGTTTTTCCCCGACCCAAAGCCGCATGAACCTTGCCGCAAAGTACAGAAAAAAACCTGCGCATATTATTTCAATCAGATAAACACCGATAAAATTCGTTTCCGAAACAAGCCCCGCAAGCCCGTGAACAAAATAAAGCAGCGGACCCTTTTGCTCGTAAATATCGCGATAAAGCACCGAACCGTTGAACATTGCGCGCCCTGTCGTGAAAAAGCATTGGGAATCCACCCAATCGTTAATGGGGTAGAGGAAGGAAGAGCGGCTGCAAACGGTCATAACAAGAAAAGCCACGGCAAAGCTGAACAAAAACAGCCTCCGCAGTTCGCGTCCCTCATTGGTTTTGCCGAAAAAAACGACTTTCAAACCCGCTACCTCGCAATACTACCCGTGTATTATATCACGATTCTTCCGCAACTGCAATTATGCCGCAAAAAAGTCAAAATTTGAAGGGTTTGAACATGTATGCGCAATTCAGCCGCACGGGAGGAAATCTTCCGTACGGCTGAACGATAGTTTTTTACTTAATCAACGAAATTTCACGCAGCTGCTTATGCAACGCCCAGCGCAATGCGGCAGATGAGCACCGCATCATCAATGCCGACAGAACCGTCGTTATCAACATCCGCAAGCTTTATCTGCTCATCGGAAAGGGTCTGAAGCCCGAGAGCGAACCTTGCCGCAAGCAGTGCATCACGCCCCTCGACCGTGCCGTTCATGTCAACATCGCCCGCATCATATTCCGGGCCCGGAGTGCCGCCGTTATACGGAATGAACATGCCCAAAATTTCCGCGCCGTATGTGCTGACTTTGCCCAACAGCTCAAGCTCCGCGGTTTCGGTATCCACAACATAAAGATCCATCGGCTCAAGTCCGTAAATCGTGTTGAACTGCGCCCAGTAGAGCCTGCCCGTGGCGTAGTCAAAGCACATGCTCTGTTCCTGATACGCTTTTGCCGTTGTTTGTCCGACGACGGTAAATTCCGCGGACTCAAGGTCAAGGGTTGCAAGCCTTGCACAGCCGTTGCCGCCGACGCCGAGACCCATTCCCGCAAGCATTATGTATGCCGTGCCTTCAAGGTCGATTGCAAAACCGAGCGCATATTTATAGTCATCAACACCCGGATTCGGATATTCACCGGTGATCGCCTTTCCGCTTTCAAGGTCAACATCACCCGTTTCCATGTCGATTTCCCAAAGCGCGGTCATCTCGTTTATAATGTACATTTTGCCCGTGCTGTAATCGTATGCCATTTCGTTCGGATAGAAGCTTTCGTCCCCGGTAACATTGCAGTCAAAGTATTCGACATCAAGTATGCCGAGCTGCAATGCTTCAAAATCCATTTTGAAATACCGTCCGTCAATATCATATCCGTACACGATGTTTCCGACCTGAGCAGCACAGAGCACAAGGTCATATTCAAATTCCGGCATCTGTCCGTACATGGTAACATCCTGCGGCTCGGTATCAATGAACGAACACCATTCGTACATGTCGCGGTAATAGCCCTCTGTATCGTCCTGCATCTGAGCGTACATAAATCCGTAAATCTCAACGGGATAAATCGGCTCCGTGACGGTTACGGTGCAGGTATCGGTGAAACCGCCCTCGGCAGTTGTGACGGTTATAATCGCGCTGCCTTGATTGACGCCGTAAACAACGCCGTTTTCGTCAACTGTTGCAATGCTCTCGTCGGATGAAGAGAAGCTTACTCCGCGGTTGAATGCATCTCCGGGAAGAACGTTCCACTCAAGCTTCACCTTGCGGCATCCGGGAACGCTGAGCGTCTCTATTACTTCAACACCCGTCACGGGAATGGGAGCGCCGACGCGAACCTCATCCAGATATGCTCTGTCCTCGCCGATATTCCCGCTGCTGTCCTTATCGTAATCCCATCTGAGCACGTGTTCACCCGGTTCAAGTTCTGCAATATAATAATTCCAGCCAATTTCTCCGGAACGATTCAACATGCGCACACCATCGATATAGAAACGGAAAAGATCCATCTTTTCTTCGCTGCTGATGCGCCAGCGGAACGAAAGAACCTCGCCCTGAGCTGCGTTAACGGTTGTCTGCACAGTGGAAATCGACGGAACGGCACCGGACGAGACGCCTTCGTTTGTTGAAACCGCATAATCTGCTTCCGCCGTCCAAGGATAACAGCCCGCAGCCGGTTCTTCCGGTGTAAAGAATTCCAGTGCGCCGCCCGCAGCGTTCAGCACGGCATCAAGCTCCGGCGAATGCACAAGGGAGTATGTGGCTGCTTCGGTGATTTCAACATCATCCAGCCATGCGCAATCCTCGCCTTCCGATGTGTCTGCATCCTTTGTATATGCCCATGCGATCTGATGTTCGCCCGCACTTACCGGAAAGCTGAAACTTTGCCAGTCAACCTCGCCGCACCATGCGGCAGCAAGCGCATTATCAACATAAACCGCAAAATAATCAGTGTTTTCGGCAGACTGACAGCTTACGCGGAAACGAAAACTCACCGCTTGCCCGTCATTAAAATAACCTGAAAGCATAACCTGACTTTGGGTCATTCCGGAGCTTGTCTGGCTTCCGTCAACACCGCTGTTTCCCGCTTTTGCGTGATCACCGTCAACGACCCACGGATAAAGGCCGAAATCGGGATAATCCATGGTTACAAATTCCAACGTGCCGCCCGGCACATTCAGTGCTTCGTTAAGATCGGCAGCGTCCTTGACCGCCGCACCGTTTGCCTGAAGCAGGGAGGCATCCGCTTCACGCAGCGGTTTGCCCGCAATGCCGAGTTCGGATGCGGAGCTGCCGCGCATTGCGGGAAGGTTCCGCGCCAAACACTGCTCCGCAAAGGAGGACGCGGGGGAAACAATGCAGCATACGACAAGCATCGCCGCAATCAGGAGGGATAGTGTTCGTTTCATGTTTCGTTTCCTTTCTTTCGCTAATAATGTTTTGCGTTCATCTAACTTATTTTGCGCACCGTACGGCAGGGTCTTTCGGAAAAGCCCTTGAACTTATTGCTATTTTTCGCAAAGAACATTCTGCCTGACGAATTCGCAAGTAAGATGTGCTTCAATCATATACCTTTAAATTTGATTTGTCAATAGCTTTTTTCAAATAAATATGCTAAAATGGATGCAAAAGTTAAATGAACATCAAACATGCACGGAGGATATATAAAAATGATGCATTTTGAACCGCTGCCGCTGCTTGAAGCGCATTTTTTCCTTGCGGGGAAACAGGCAGGATTTTCGGCGGAGGAATATTTTAAGAAAAAGAATGCGCTCAACCCGCCGCCTGATTTTCCCATGGAGCGTTATATAAAGATTTTGTCCGAGGTTGAATCCAGGCTTGCCGCCGCAGTGACCGTGTCCGAGGACGAACTTGCCGCGCTTTACGGCGAACTCGGCAGCGGAAGCGGCGACCCTGCTTTTCAGGGCGATTATTTCACGGCAAACATAGTGATCTGCGGCATTGAATGTTTCAGCGACGAAAAGAATTGTTTTCAAAATATTCAAAACGGGCTTTGCGAAATTCCGGACAGGATCGCACAGCGCATTCTCGGCGATGCCCCCGAGGAATCATTTACCGCTGTTCGCGCAGTCGAGCTAATTGCGGGCAGTGAGCTGTCAAACGAATCCAAACTGCTGCTCATTGACCTTGTTCTGCATCCCCAAAAATATGCGGATATGCTTGAAAGGGCATTGCTGCCCGTTGCGGAAGAGTTCCGCCGCTGCCGCGAACTTGTTGAGCCGCTTGCTGCGCTTTACCGCAGGGCTTACGGGCATATCGAATCGGCGGAACAGGAAAACGAGCTGTTTCTGCCGATGATGAAACCGGGTTCTCAGGCTGTCGAACGATATGATATTTATCCGTTGATTTCGTATTTTTATGTCATCATATTCAGCTTTACATCCGCCGATAACAGCAAAATTTTCGGCGGAATCGGAGTGATGTATGAAGTGCTCAAAAAACACTACCGCACCGATATAGATATGAATGCAAAACTTGCTTCAATCATGAACACCTTGGGCAGCAAAAGCAGGTTTGATATCATTGCACGCCTTTCGGAGGGTCCGCAATACGGAAGGGAACTTGCGGCGAACCTCGGGCTGACGCCCGCCACGGTTTCGCACCATATAAACGCATTGCTTGCGGAAGGGCTGATAAAGCTTGACACGAGCGGAAAACGCATTTATTATTCTCTTAACTACGATTGCACAGAGGCTTTTGTTGAAAAGCTTCAACAACTGCTTTCACGAAAAAAGTAACTGCGCGGGTCAAACTCTGCACAGGAACGGAGAATTATATGAACCGAACGAATTCTTTTTTTAACAGAATCATTGTTTTTATCGCTGCGGTATGCAGCCTTGTCTGCGGATGCACGAGCGGCGGTGTGCAGGAAACTCCCCTGCCGAAAAATACTCCGCAAATCACGCCGGCACCCGGCCCGACGGAGGCGGTTTCCGAATTCCCGACGTTTACCGTTCCCGCAATTACAGCTGCGCCGAACCATGATAACGACAGTGAAACCGTTCTGACAGCGGAGCAGATTTCCGCAATGAACGCTGCATTTTTGCAATTCCCGGGCGAATCAGCAGGGTTGTTTGACCTTGCTTCGTTTAAAAACGGAATTTCGGCCGAACGGCTGAAGGCTCTTATCGCACGGGGAAATCTGCCCTCCGCAAACGGCTATGTCGGGCAAACGCCGCTCTCCGCTCAGCAGCGAAATGAGATTCTGAACAACCGTGCATTGGATGCCGTTCAGGGCAATTCGGATGTACGCTTCGGTTTTTGTGTGCAGCGCAGCGACCTTCGCTCCGTTCCGTTTGCGCAGCGCGTGACTTCAAAGCCCAACGACCGCTTCGGTGACACTCTTCAGGAATCAGTTGTTCTGCAAAACGAGCCTCTCGCCGTGCTGCATAAAAGCGCCGACGGGAAATTTCTTTTTGTTGCAGCATATTTTTATGCCGGTTGGATAAATTCCGACAGCGTTGCGTTGTGCAGCAGCTTTGAACAATGGCAGTCCCTGCTTGCGCCCGAAAACGATTTTCTTGTTGTAACGGGCAGCAGTTTCCGTCTTTGCCGCGATCCGTACGAGCCGTTGGTTTCGGAGCTTGAATTAACGATGGGAATGCGGCTTTCGCTTGCGGAAAAGCCCGGAACGGTCAAATCCGTTCGCGGAAGAATGTCATATGATAACTATATTGTGAACGTTCCCTCCCGCGCGGCGGACGGGAGTCTGAAATTCATTGAAGCTCTTGTTCCGATTTCAAGGGATGTTCATATCGGATATATGCCGTTTACATACAGCAATGTGATTCGGCTTGCGGACAAAACGCGCGGAGAAATTTACGGTTGGGGCGGAATGCTCGGCGCACGGGACTGTTCCGCGCTTGTTATGGAAATCTACCGCTGTTTCGGCATAATGCTGCCGCGCAACACATCCGACCTTGCCAAGCTTCCGGAGCAATACGCAGCGGATGTTTCTTCCCTTTCAACGGAAGCGAAGCGTGAGGCAATCCTGAGCCAGCCTGCGGGTGTCATTCTTTTCTTTCCCGGACACGTTATGATTTATCACGGCTCCGACGGCAATGAACTGCTCTGCCTGAGCGCGGCGGGCAAATTCGCCCCCGTGCAGTCCTCCGCAACGCAAAATGTCTATACCGTTGAAGTGTGTTCGCTTGATGTCCGCCTTTCAAACGGAAAAACCTGGCTCGAAGCCGTCGAAAAGATTATTCGAACAGGCTGAGGTTTTCGTGAACATCGGCATCAAAACTCTGCTGCAACTTCACATGCAGGTGTTCAGCATCTCCTTTGCAATTGCTTTTATCACAGGGACAGCAACTGTATTCCCGCACTGTTTATAAGCACTTGCAATCGGTATGGAAGTAAATACAAAGTTCTCAGGAAAGCCTTGCAATGCAAGGCATTCCTGAGGAGTAATCATTCGAATTCCGTAATCATCTTTGATGTACGGTATTCTGTTTCGCCAAGTTCCCATATTTGCTTTCAATGTAAATGAGATCCCGTTCTTTCCCGATTGAACACCAAAATCAGAGAACCTGTAAATCTGCGCAGGATCTTTCATTGCCGAAATCAGCTGCATGTATGTCGCTGAGCCTTCCTCAATGTAGAATTTTTCATCCTGCTTATGCGTCCTATCAATGCAATCAAAAATATTTTTTTCGCAGTCCTGTCCGAGCGGAAACAAAAATGCGTTACAATCCCTCTCATTTTTAAAGGCAATCAAATACATTCTGGTGCGATGTTGAGGGATACCGTATCGACATGCATCCATAATTGCATACCGAATAAAATAACCCCTTTCAGAAAGCTCATTATGAATTATATTGAATGTTTTACCATCGTTATGGTCTGTAATGTTTGCGACATTTTCGAGGAAAAGTATAGGATGGTTCAACATATCCGCAATACGCATTATTTCGAAAAAAAGCACCCCTCTCTTGTCTGAAAAACCGTTTTGACTTCCACATATGGAAAAAGGTTGACAGGGGAATCCCGCTGTGATTACATCAACATGATCCGGTTCTGTGGGGTTGCACCGACATATATCCATTTCATAAAGTTTTACATTCGGAAAATTAAACCGATACGTTTTGCACGCCTGCGGATCGCAGTCATTTGCCCACGCAACAGTAAATCCGGCCTGCAAAAATCCAATATCTATACCTCCAATTCCCGAAAACAAGCTGTCTATCTTCATCACTTATACCTGATTTGAAAGTTCAGTCTAAAATAATACTCACCGTTCTCCTTATAGACTTTAGCATAGTTTCCATGTTTTTCATCTGTTGACGGAAACTCCAGATAGCAATGCTTAAACAAGTATGATTTAAATGCATCTGATTCCAATGCATAATACGCAACAACGTCACCGTCGGCACTGACTTTAATAAAACCACCGTTAACTTTACTGTCGCCGTTCCATAGAGTTGAAGCCGTCATTCCGCAATAAGCAGCGTAAAGAAACGATTTGATTATATATTCATATTTGATTTCGGGTCTTGAAATTTCGCAAGGATTTTTTAGCACAATGTTTTTTGTGATAATTTCCAAGTCAGTTCGAGTTTCATGTTCAAAAAAATGATTCCACAACATATAATTAATAATCTTAGGAAGTCTGGGATCCGGCAGATCAAGATTCTCCTCAAATGCGGCAATTCCCGTTCTTGCTGCAACAGGAAATCCGATGAATTTAAGTTTGCAATTGTTTTTTGCAATAAAATCGCATCTTTCCGAAACAGCAGCATGCCCTTTTGCGTCAACCATAGAGTTAATTTCGGCCATTAATTCGTCGTTCATCCCGCTGACTTTGTACACTGCAGCGGAAGCCTTTGCCGTGTTAAACAGTGTCGGATTGTGTCCAAATTCGGATTTAATTGAAAATCCTATGCTTTTGCGGATTACGGACGCCCTCGGGTCATGTATAGTAAGAAAAACATCACTTTTATAAATGCTTTTTGCTTTTATATGCAACATTTCAATGCGCTTCAAAAAATCAGTTATATTGCTTGAAACATTAAAAGTGCTGCCTTTCCCCAGGCGAATTTCTGCAGCAAGTCGATCTGCAAAAGCAATAAACTCCGAAGCTGCAACATCTAAAACGCTCTTTTCATTTACTGCAATTGATATCATCAACTCATCTTTTTGAATTCGTATTTAACTGTTCGTTCAGCTGTTTCACGACGAATAAGATCAATTATATCCATCCATTCTTCCAAGTTGCGCTTGCCGTCTGAATCTGCAACATACAGTCTTCCTTCAACGAGAATACGAATCGCTGCATAGGGCTCACCCCATTCGCCCCTGTTTGCTTTACTCATCATCAAGTACCTCCTTTATTTTTTTTGCAACTGCCTCAATGACACTTACCGTAACACTGTTACCGAGTTGTTTATACAAGTGCCCGTCCGCTACCGGCAGGATAAAAGTATCCGGGAATCCCTGGAGACGTGCCCACTCCCTCGGAGTCATTTTCCTGACTCCTTCCTTGTTGATTTCGCCGCGAATATGAGTCGTAGGGGCCAGGTCGGTTTGACGTTTGTCAATTATCAGGTTTCGTTCTCTGCCCATGCAACAGAATCCCATTCGCGTATTTCATATCCAAATCCGTTCCCTTTGGCTTCGTGCCGAGCCTTATGCCTACGTAAAGTTTCAAGATAAACCTCACTCAGGTAGTATTTAGAAGGAACCGGATCCGTTTCAACAATATCTCTTATCCTCTTCGTATCGTCCGTCGACTCAGGGAAGCTAAATTGTTCGGGCGCAATATCGTTTCTGAACGCAACGATATAGATACGTTCTCTGTTTTGCGGCACGCCGAAATCTTTGCTGTTCAAAATCTGTTTGAAAACCTTATACCCCAAATCTTCAAAAGTCTTACAAATTATGCTTAACGTTTTGCCTTTATCATGAATTGCAAGTCCTTTAACATTTTCGCAAAAAATTATTTTGGGTTTATGAAAATCACAGATCCTTGCTACTTCCATAAACAAAGTGCCGCGGCATAACCCCTTGTAATTATCCTCAAAACCCAGTTTTTTTCCTGCCAAACTGAATGCCTGACAAGGGAAGCCCGCCAAACAAATGTCAATAGGAGGGATTGCTTTTTCATCAATTTTTGTAATATCACCTTCAATTTCGAAGGCATCGGTAAAGTTTGCGCGGTATGTGATTTGTGCTCTCTCATCCCATTCGCTGACAAAAATTGTTTTAATCTCTTCACCAAACGCTCTTTCAAACCCCAGTCTGATTCCGCCTATGCCTGCAAACAGGTCGCATGAGTTGAATCTGTTCATCTTTTTCTTATTGCCTCCTCAACTATATCTGCACAGCGTATAGGCTGTTTCTTTATCTCGTCTCCCCAAAATCTTATTACAAGCCAACCTTCAGCTGTAAGTTGTTCCGTGACTTTTTTGTCTCGCTGCATGTTTTTTTCAATTTTAGGCCACCAAAAGTCCCTGCGGCTTTTGATATTATTCTTTTTGTTTTCCCAATCGTAACCATGCCAAAACTCACTGTCGCAAAAAACCGCTATCTTCCTTCCGATGAAAGCAATGTCAGGCTTTCCGAACACCGTTGGGCAGTTTTTTCTGTACCTCAGTCCTCTTGCCCAAAGTTCTTGCCGGAGTTTTTTTTCAATATTTGAATCTTTATTTTTAACAGCCTGCATATTTCTTCTACGCTGTTCTTTTGTATGGTTATCCATATTATACACCTCTGCGCATGATGCAAACAGAACAATTAACACTCTCAAGTCGTTTTTCGCTTACGCATTCATATTTACGGTAATGCGGCTGTATCATCCCGGAAGCATCATATTCTGTCTTTATGCGTAAATTACTTTTTTATAGCAAAAGCAGATACAACCGCTTTTAAGCATGAAAATTATACATACAATTCACGCACCGTTTGCTGTGCATGGAATCCCAATTATGTACATGCGGAGTATACCACTAAATTACAGATATATCAATACGGGCGGAATCTTCGGGCACACAATGCTTTTTGTTTCAAACGCAAACCTCAACCGGCATCATTTCTGTATTTTTCCCATTTCAATCCGAATTCCGTGCCGCTCCGGATCGGCGTTCGAGCAGGAATACAAATCGAATCCGATAATCTCGAATCCGTTCTTTCGGTAGAATGCAATTGCATTTTCATTGCAGGACTGTGTTTCAAGAACGATCATTCGTGCGCCGGAAGCTTTTGCCGCATCGGAAATTGCGTTCATCAGCAGTGTTCCGACGCCTTTGCTGCGCGCGGCATAATCGAATATGCAGATATTGCTGATACGGAAGCGATTGTTCCATTCTTCAAGGAATCCCTCCGCATATCCCGCAAGCACATCGTTTTCAAATGCTCCGAAAGCAACGGGTTTATCCGGCTACTCGCTGAAAATCTCGTCATCAAACGAACGTTCGACCGTTTCGCCGAACGGAACATATTCAATTCGGAAGCCGAAATCAGAGGGGCGGATATCGTAAAAACCTTTCGTTTTGTATCGCGCCGTGAACTTTCTGCCCGCATACGTCTCTTTATCCAAGGGTTTGATAATCATTTTTCCTCCTTTGACGAGCCGTTGACTGCCCGAATCGCATTTCTGCGCCGCAGTCAATGCCTGCCGCACAAGTTTTTTCTGTTACCGCAAATAAATCAAATCGATTCAAAAATAAACAGTAACCGAAGCAGCGATTCAAGCCGGCATTGACATATCCGATTTCGGTCACAGCTTTGTCCGCATTTGAATACACTGGTGCTGTAAGTGAATTATTCAGCGCAATTTCAAGGCCGCTCCGATTCAGGGTTGTTCGGAGTGCCGCTGACTGTATTAATGATTCCGGAGGGGTATTATGAACAGCATTATCGCACAGCTTGACGATGTGCATTTAATATATCACGAGCCGCGCGGCGAAACCGAGGCGGTGGGTGGTATAAGTTTATCCGTTCACAAGGGGGAGTTTGTTTCGATAGTCGGGCCTTCCGGCTGCGGCAAAACGAGCCTTCTGTCCATTTTTGCGGGAATATTGCAGCCAAGCTCCGGCAAGGCGGAGGTTCTCGGTGCACCGCCCGATCCGCGTGCAAACAGCACGGGCTACATGCTTCAGCGCGATCATCTTTTTGATTGGCGCACAATTGAACAGAATGCCCTGCTTGGGTTGGAAGTCAAAAAAAGGCTGAATGCCGAAACCCATGCATACGCTGCGGAGCTGCTGGACCGTTACGGATTGGGAGCATTTAAGAACTATTATCCGCGTCAGCTTTCGGGAGGAATGAAGCAGAAAGCCGCACTTATACGCACGCTTGCTTTTTCGCCGGAGCTGCTGCTTCTGGACGAACCTTTTTCCGCATTGGATTATCAGCAAAGGCTTCTGCTTGCGGATGAAGTTCATTCCATCATCAAGCGCGGAGGGTACACGGCCGTGCTTGTAACTCACGATATTTCGGAAGCCATCTGCATGAGCGACAGGGTAATAATCCTGAGCGAACGCCCCGCACGAATCCGCAAACAGGTGGAAATCAACATGGGCAGTGACACGCCGCTTGAACGGCGGTCAAACCCGCTTTTCAGAGAATACTATGACGCTGTCTGGTCGGAATTCCGCCTTGCGGGAGAGCGTCAGCAGCTGATGCCGGCGGAAAATGCGAATACGCAGAAAGGAGTTTGAACCGTGAAAAGAACGATGAAAGATATAAAGAGTTCGAAATTAAAATCTCATGCAGCGGAAAAACCTTCGGCGCCGCTGCCCGCAGTGTCCGACGAACATGTGGCTTATCTTCGACGGCTGAAGCGGCACAACCGCTTTATCATTGCAATGCAGCTGGCAATTTTAGTTGCATTCATCGGGCTTTGGCAGCTTTTCGGGGATCTCGGCATCGTGAACACTTTCATTGTGTCCGCACCGCTGCGTGTTTTAAAAACGCTCGCCCGCCTGAATGCAAGCGGGGAGCTGTTTGTTCATATCGGCGTCACAATGCTTGAAACAATCGCCGGGTTCACTGTAGGAACACTGGTCGGAACACTTATTGCAGTGCTGATGTGGTGGAGCAAAACACTCTCCCGCATTCTTGACCCGTATATGGTTGTGCTGAACGCATTGCCTAAAATTGCGCTCGGTCCGATAATAATCGTTTGGGTCGGCGCAGGCATGGAAGCGATAATCGTGATGGCACTGCTGATTTCAACGATCGTAACAATAATGACGGTGTTGGCAGGTTTCAATGAAATTTCTGCCGAAAAGCAGCTCCTTATGCGCACCCTCGGTGCAAACAAAATGCAGACCTTTTTGAAAGTGATTCTGCCCGCTTCCGTGCCGACAATTATCGGTGCGCTGAAACTGAGCGTCGGAATGAGCTGGGTCGGCGTCATCGTCGGCGAATACCTTGTTTCCAAATCCGGCCTCGGCTACCTTATCGTTTACGGCGGACAGGTGTTTCAATTGGATCTTGTTATGACGTCAATAGTGATCCTCTGCATACTTGCCGCTTTGATGTATTATTGCATCGCCTTCCTTGAAAAAAGAATCCTTCAGGCGAGGGGGGAAGGGTAAACTTCCGCGTGATTGGTAATGCGCGGCTTAAAAGCGAACCGAGCCAAAGCTTTCATTTGCCGAAGGCCTTGACCCGGTTCGCTGCCGTTTGTTTTTTCTTCTTTGGTATTCGGCGTTCCTATTCAAAAGCTTTTTATATTGCGGTTTAATTTCCGCACGAAATGCTGTAGTTCTCATTTCCGACAGTGAAAACCGCCCGGTCGTTCACTCTGTCTATTTCAACGGTGACGGGCATTGAAGTGACATGTTCGCGCAGCACGGCAAAACGGGTATCGGAGGGAACATTCCCATCGAGAAGCTCCCCGGGGGAAACGGACAGCGCGCGCATATCCTCAGCCTTTATCCCGTCGGAATCCTTTATGCGTTCATCGGTTGTCATTCCGAAGTAATTAAAAGTTCCGCCCACATCCCAGGTTGCATCACAATAATAGTATTCTCCGTCCAGCTTTATCAAGTTCCATTGATGCGCAACGGAATCGTTGATGCAGCTGACTTCAATGCAGTCAATATCCGCCTGCGCACAAAGGAAGGTCATTGCCTCTGCAAACGAATAGCATATGCCCATTTCGTCACACATAGCAGAATAAGCAGACGTTCGATAGTTGTATTCATCCTCGGTAAGGTTTTGTGGGTTTTCGTATGCTTCATAGTCGTATTGCGCATGTGCGGTCAGCCTTGAATACAGCAGCAGCGCACGCTCGGTTTCGTTATCGCCCTCGCGAAGCACGGACATGAAGTCGATTGCGGTTGACTCAAATTTTTGCAGTTTTTCGTCAAGTTTGCTCGGCTCAACATTAATTATTTTCCATTTCAACACACCGGTTGAAGCATCAAAATCCCTATAGTCATCGCAAAGCGCAAATGCGGTGAACGGCGGGCACATGCTGTTGACGGCAAAAACCGTATTCAGCGCAAACGCAGGTTCATAGCTGTCGAATCCGAATTTCACGCTTGTTTCTCCCTTCAGGAACGCATCTATGACCATTCGGGCGGCTTTAATCACCTGTTCACCGACAAGTTTTGTCATCAGCGGCGTTGTCTTATGATAGTCCGGGCTGTAAACAAGCGGTGCACGCGTCGGCATCGGCGTTTCCGTCGGCCCGGCAGCCGCCGTCGGTCGAACCGTTTGCGCAGGGGTCGGCGCGTCCGTGGGATCATTTTCTCCGCTCCCTCCGCAGCCGCCGAACAAACCGAACACCGTTGCGGCGCAGATAAGCGTTACAAGCAGCTTTAATAAAATCCGCCGCCCCGCTTTGCTTCCGTTCTCTGCGCATTCAATCAGCAAACGCTGTTTTTTCATGCCGTGCCTCCTCGGGATGCTTTCAAATCAATCAGCGAATGTTCCGCTTTTTTAACAATAATGCCGCCGGTTTTGAAAATCGAATTCTCCGGCACGACCCCGCGCACGCAGGAAACGGGGTATACATTGCTGTGCCGTCCGATGACCGTTCCCGGATTCAGCACGCTGTTGCAGCCCACTTCGACAAAATCCCCGAGCATTGCCCCGACTTTTTTCCGCCCGGTTTCAATGCTTTCTTTGGTGGATTTAATCACAACGTGAGTCTTGTCGCTCTTGACGTTGGATGTTATGGAGCCTGCGCCCATATGCGCTTTATATCCAAGAATCGAATCCCCGACATAGTTATAATGCGGAGTCTGAACGTTGTCAAAAAGAATAACATTTTTCAGCTCCACCGAATTGCCGACAACGCAGTTTTTTCCGACAAGCGCATTGCCGCGGATGAAAGCACCGTGCCGCACTTCCGCGCCGCTGTCAATTATACACGGACCGTTTATCCATGCCGTGGGGTAAACGACTGCATCCTTTGCGATCCAAACGCCCTCCTTAGGGTGAGAGAATTCCTCCGGCGAAAGGGCTGCACCGATTTTGAGAATGGTTTCGCCGATTTTGTCCAACGCGTACCACGGATACTCGCATTCGCGCAAAAGATCCGCCGCACGAGTTTTGGACAAATCAAAAAGTTCATTTGTTTTGTACATTTTTTGCCTTTCGAATTTAAAGTATCAAACCGTTTTAAAACACTGCCCCGCCGAACGGCAAGGCTGCTCATTTTTGCTGTGCAAGGCCCTCGCGCTTTATCGTGTTGACTATGCCGTCAACAACCTCGCGGCATTCTTCCGCCGTCTGTGCCTCCGCCATGACACGAATAACGGGCTCCGTTCCGCTCTTGCGCAAAAGTACTCTGCCGTTGTCGCACAAAGCGGCCTCCGCCTCACGCACGCTGTCTCTGACGGCATCGTTGTTAAGCACTGCTTCCTTATCCGAAACGCGCACATTCACAAGCAGCTGCGGATAAATCTTCACCGGAGCAGCAAGCACGGAAAGCGGCTGTTTGTTTGCAAGCATCGCCTGCATAAGCTTTATCGCCGTCAAAAGTCCGTCACCCGTCGCGGCATATTTGCTGAAAATGATATGCCCCGATTGCTCGCCGCCGAGCAAATGCCCGTTTTTCCTCATGCATTCGTAAACATATTTGTCGCCCACATCTGTTTTTTCGTAGTTGATGCCGGCACGGTCAAATGCGCGATAGAGTCCGAAATTGGACATCACGGTTGTTACAACGACGTTGTTGACAAGTTTTTCTCTGTCCTTCATGTATTTTCCGTAAATGTAAAGGATAAGGTCGCCGTCAATTACTCTGCCTGTTTCATCAACCGCAATGCACCTGTCCGCATCGCCGTCGAACGCAAAGCCCACGTCGAGCCTGTTTTCGGTCACAAGCCTGCGCAGTCCCTCGATATGAGTCGAGCCGCAGTCGTTGTTGATGTTCAGCCCGTTCGGCTGATTTCCGATAACGACCGTTTCCGCACCGAGAGTTTCAAAAATGCTCTTTGCCATCATCCATGTGCTTCCGTTTGCGCAGTCAAGACCGATGCGCATACCCTTATAAGAGTGGGTCGCAAGGCTGATAAGATAACCGATATAGCGGTTGCGTCCCGCCGCATAGTCAACGGCTTTTCCGATATCGCTTCCGGTCGCAAACGGAATATCCGCACCTTGACCATCGAGATAACGCTCAATTTCATCGATAACGTATTGCTCCGTCTTTTCGCCGTCCCCGTTCAGCAGCTTGATACCGTTGTCATAATAGGGATTATGGCTTGCGCTTATCATGATGCCGCAATCAAAATCATCGGTGCGCGTGATGTACGAAACACTCGGCGTTGTTGTAACATGCATAAGGTACGCATCCGCGCCGCTCGCCGTCAGTCCCGCCGTCAATGCGCACTCGAACATATAACTCGAACGTCTTGTATCTTTGCCGATAACAACGGAACATTTATGCTCCTGTCCGTAATATGCACCCAGGAATCGGCCGATTTTATATGCATGTTCAACATTGAGCACTTTGTTTGCTTCGCCTCTGAATCCGTCCGTACCGAAATATTTTGACATAGTTTTTACCCTCCGCAGAAATGAGTGAGTGCCTGTCAATATTTTTCATCCGGCTCTCCTCAATTGTTTATAAATTTGATTTTCCCCCCGCACGCCGTTTACGCATCAGGCAGAATTCTTCCTGTATTAAAATTTTGTAAAGGTTTGAATATATGCCGCAATGACTGCGGCTGTTATTGCGGCGGCACTGTATTCAGCGTTTCGCCCCGCCTCCGCACAATTCCTTTCGCTCCGTCTCCGGCACAAGTCCGCCGCCCGTTGCCCAAAGAATATGCGCCGCTCTGCTCATTTTTTCGTCAAGTCCGTGTTTTTTCAGGTAATCCGTGCAGCTTTCGCCCATCATGCCCATGTATGCGGCGGCGGATATTGCAGCGGAGGGTTCAACGAAAATGCCTTCCGAACCGTTCAGCAGCCGCAGCAGCGGCAAAAGTCTGCCGTCGGAAACGGTGAACTCGCCGTCCAAAGTTTTGCGCATCGCCTCGAAAACAAGCTTTGATGCGCAGCCCACGGCAAGCCCGTCCGCCTGCGTTTTGCCGCTCAGCCCAAACTCCGCAACCGGGACGCATTCGCCTTTTGCAAATGCCGCAAGCATGCAGGGTGCGTTCACGGGTTCAACAAAGAAGCAATGCACGGCATCGCCGAACAGTTTTTTTAGTCCGAACGTAATCCCGCCGGGTGCGCCGCCGACTCCGCAGGGCAAATACACAAACAGCGGGTGTTCGGAGTCAACGCTCACTCCGCGTGCCGAAAGCTGAGCCCGCAGCCGCAATGCGGCAACGGCATAGCCCATGAAAAGATCTGCCGAATTCTCGTCATCAATAAAGCAGCTCATAGGATCCGCATCGGAAAGCTTCCTTCCCTGCCGCACGGCTTCGGAATAGTCCGTTTGATATTCAATAACGGTGACACCCTTTTCGCGCAGCAGATCCTTTTTCCACTGTTTTGCGTCCGCACTCATGTGAACGGTAACATCATAACCGAAAGCAGCACCTGCAATGCCTATGCTTAACCCGAGGTTGCCCGTTGAGCCGACCTGGATTTTGTACTTTGAAAAGAAATCGCGCTTTCCAAGCAGGGTTGAATAATCCGATTCGGTTGTTATAAGTCCGTGCTCAAGCGCAAGTTTTTCGGTATGCTTCAGCACTTCGTAAATACCGCCGCGCGCTTTCACCGAACCTGCAACCGGCAGTTCCGAATCCTCTTTTATAAACAGACTGCCCGCCGGAACAGCTTCCGAACAGCCGCCGCGCTTCAAAAGCTGCTTTTGGAAATTCTGAACCGCTTCAAGCCGTGATTCGATTATACCGTGCTGCGGTGTCGTTTCGGGGAATGCTTTTTCGATAAGCGGCGCAAAACGTGCAAGCCGCGCTTCTGCATCCTTAATTTGTTCAATGCCGAAAGGATAATCTGGTGCGTTAACGGCATTCGGATCCATGCCCGTGTTTTCAAAAAACACTTCCTCACCCTTTGAAAACGCGGACAGTTCCGTCTGCGGAACATAACGGAATTTTGAAGGCTTAGTGTCTCGTTCCGCCTTTTGTTTTTTAGGCGGCTTATAGTTGAATCTTGTTTGCGCTTCTTCAGACTTTCCGGCAATGATAAGCTCTGCCGCCTCCGCCGCCTGCATCATTGCACCGTCAATAAGCTTTGCTTCCTCGTCGGTCGGAACACCGAGAACATGGTCGATAAGTCCGTGTGCGGGCTTTCCGATTCCGACACGGATTCGCGGAAAGTCTTCAAACCCAATCAGGCTTTCAATGCTTCGCATCCCGTTATGCGTTCCTGCCGAACCGTTCATGCGGATTCTGAGCGCACCGCAGGGCAGATCTATGTCATCGTATATTACAACAAGTTCGTCATGCTGCGGTTTGTACCAATTCAAAAGATCGCTCACCGCCCAGCCGGAATTGTTCATAAACGTTTCCGGTTTTGCAAGCACAACGCGCGTGCCGCCGAGCCGCCCCTCGCCGTACACGGAACGGAACCCTTTTTTATTTACGGAAATATTCAGCCTTTCCGCTATTTTATCGATCGTCATAAATCCGACATTGTGACGTGTTTTGCTGTATTCCCTGCCCGGGTTGCCCAGCCCGACTATAATAAACATCGTTTTCTCCCTGTCGTTCGTTAACGCTTTACGCAACGCCTATTGCAATTCGTGCAATCAACAGTGCATCGGCAATTGTTATTCTTCCGTCGTTGTCCATATCTCCGTACTGCGCAACACCGTCGTGTTCGATAAGGCCGAGCGCAACGCGCGCAGTCACCAGTGCATCGGCGACCGAAACGCGGCCGTCCGTATCGACATCTCCGGGACGGATGTTGGGGTCAATTGCCTCATATCGCGCATAAACATTTCCGGAATGATGAACATTCTGATATATGCCGTCCCACATCAGGAACTCATAGCCTTCGTGTTCGGGCGGAATCGGGGGGACTGCCGAACCGCCGACGGGAATGTTTGCCTGTGAAATTATTTCATCCGTCAGGCCGTCGATGAACGTTACGGTACAGTTTTGTTCGGAATAACCGAGCCAGTG
>CALAXO010000049.1 GCA_937894955.1 uncultured Clostridia bacterium | reverse complement strand
TTAACAACAATGGGTGATTTCGTGTTCCGCATGACAAAACTCGGCACAGAATAAGAATATCGCGACTTAATTTATGAAAGTCGCGATATTTTTTGTTTCATCTTAAAGCAAGAGACAAAATGTGAATTATTCTGTTTCATTCCGCTCTCAGCGCTGTTACGGGATCCTTATTCGCCGCAATCCGTGAGGGTATGATGCCCGCAATAAGTGTCAAAATCATGCTTATCAGAACCAGTATTATGCCGGCACGCCACGGAAGGACAGCCGTCAGCGTGTCAATGCCGGTGAGTGACCGAACGATAAGATTCAGCGGGATGCACAGCAGCATTGATGTGATTATTCCGATTACACCCGCACAGAAACCGATAATCAGAGTTTCTGCATTGAACACGGATGAAATATCGCGTTTTGATGCGCCGATGGAGCGCAGAATACCGATTTCCTTCGTGCGTTCAAGCACGGAGATATAGGTAATTATGCCTATCATAATTGAGGATACAACAAGAGAAATTGCGACAAAAGCGATAAGTCCGTATGAAACGGCATCAATCATTGTCGTAACTCCGGACATAAGCAGCGCAACATAATCGGTGTATTCAATAACCTTATCTTCGGCTACATTTCGGTTGTATTCCGCAATGTTGTCGGCAATAGCCTCCTTATCTTCAAATGTTGCAGCATACAAATTAACGGTTTTAGGCGAATCGGGATCGACTGCACCGAGTTTTTCAAGTGTTTCGTCAAGCGTTGTTCCGGAAACTCTTGACGGCATGAATTTATCATAGTATTCCGCAAGCTTCTCAACATGCGTGTCGTTTGCAATTGTTTTATCGAAAATATCCGCAACCGCTGCATACCCTGCCGTGCCGAAAAGATCATTCGGTGCGGAGTGTTCGGAAATAATCTGCATGATTTCGGCTTCGGCTTTATCGGCATATTTCTTTTTTACGGCAGAAACGAGCTGTTCGCGCATTAAATTCCGCAGCTCTTCATCCGTATAGTCGGAAAGATATTCCTCCGCGGTTGCTGTATCAAACCCGTATGTTGCCGCCGCAAGCTGAACCATTGATTCACGCGTCGGATACATTGCCATATATTCATCGACGGCTGAATCAAGCTCCGCCTGCTCGGGTTCGGCAATGATTTTTTGATAGATTTCCGTTTTCTGCATGTCCGTAAGGGAGGCGAAGTAAGCGGTAACTTCCTCTGCCTTTTTTTCTGCTGACAGTTCGTTTTCGGAGTCCAAAGTGAAAGGAAGCCCGGTTAAAACGTCAAGGTTCGCATTTTCCGGAGATTGCTGTTCGCGGACAATTTCGCTTTCGTTAGTTTTCTGAATTATGTAGTCGGAAAGGGCGGAAGTGTAGCCGAAAACTCCGTTTACTGAAGCCGCCGTGTTGTCATTCGGGCGAATAATTCCGGCAAGCTGCAGATCAAGCCCGTTTTTGATAACAAGCTCCATAGCGGCAGCGTCATCGCCGATATATTTCCATGAACCGCCTTTTCCGTCGGCCGAATACGATTTTGAATAATAATCTGAATTCAATATCAGCTTGAATTCGGTGCCGATAAGCTCTTCAAACTTTGCGGAGCGTGTATCCGTCACGATTTCCTCACCGGCAAGAACGGAGTTAAAAATCTTTGTGATTTCGGCGGTGTCCATAAGTCCGAGCGCATAAAAAGCAACATCGGATATTTCATTGTTTTTATCAATAACAAGAACAATATCGTTTGCACTCTTCGGCCATTCGCCTGCAACAAGCTCATATTGATTCAAAACAAGCTCTGAAACGAGCGCACCGTCCGCTCCGGAAAGGATTTCGTCCCAAAGATTCATGTTTCCCATTCGGGATGTCATCATGTTTATCATGCTGACGCCCTTGTCGCCTTCGGATGTTTCATCATCGGCAAACAAAGCGGAGGTCATATCCGTGCTGTGATATTTTCCGTCCGTGCCGATAACATACGCGTTGACAGTAAGCCCGTAGCCGTACCGCACGGAGCTTACGTGTTCACGAAGATCGGTCTTTGCGGTTGAAGCATCAAGCTCGGAATCGATATATTTTTTAAACGATACAAGGTCATTTACTTCATCTCCGTCCGAAACGGTTGCGTTCAGCATCTTGTAGAGCCGAGGATCGGAGTAAACGGAATCTGAATCACGGTTCTTCAGCGTTTCATCGTCCGTCTTTTCGTTTGCTGCCGTCAGCATGCTCATGAAATCATTCGGTTCGCGTTCAACGGTGATTGGATAGGATGTCAAAGTATCTTTCTGGATTGCATTGACATAGTTCTGAATTCCGGTTGAAAGCGCAAGAATCAGTGCAATGCCGATAATACCTATCGAACCCGCAAAAGAGGTCAGAAAAGTCCTGCCCTTTTTCGTTGAAAGGTTGTTTAAGCTCAGCGAGAGCGCGGTAAAAAAGGACATAGAAGTCCGTTTTTCCTTTTGCTTTTTATCAAAGGAGCTGCCCGCATCACGCTCATTTTCTTCAGTTGAAGTCCGTTCGTCATCTCTCACGGGGTTTGTATCGCTTGAGATCTGACCGTCATGAAGCTTTACAATTCGCGTTGCATACTGTTCCGCAAGCTCGGCATTGTGTGTAACCATTATAACAAGGCGGTCTTTTGCGACTTTTTTCAGCAGCTCCATAACTTGGGTTCCGGTTTCGCTGTCAAGCGCACCGGTGGGTTCATCCGCAAGCAAAATATCGGGGTTGTTAACAAGTGCGCGTGCAATGGCAACGCGCTGCATCTGTCCGCCGGACATTTGGTTTGGCCGTTTATGTTCCTGCCCCTTGAGTCCGACTTGCTCCAATGCTTCACATGCGCGCCTGCGCCGCTCCTGCTTGGATACGCCGGAAAGTGTCAGTGCAAGCTCAACGTTTGAAAGCACGGATTGGTGCAGAATCAAATTGTAACTCTGAAAAACAAACCCGACAGTATGATTTCTGTAAGTATCCCAGTCGCGGCTTGTATATTGTTTTGTGGAAACACCGTTGATAACGAGGTCACCGCTGTCGTAGCGGTCAAGCCCCCCGATGATGTTGAGCAAAGTTGTTTTGCCGGAACCGCTTGGACCCAAAACCGCAACAAACTCATTGCTGCGGAATTCAAGGCTCACGCTGCTCAATGCGTTCTGAACAAGATCACCGGTTTTATATTGTTTGGAAACTTTTTTTATTTCAAGCACTTTCCGTTGCCTCCGAGCCGAAATTTGCGAACCGAATCCTGCCGGTCCGCCTGCATACAGTATAACGCAAAATTATTAAAAAAACATTAACACAAGTTAAAACAATGGAGAATTTCTGCGGCAAAAAAAAGGCAGAATTCAGTCATTGCCCGTCGTGTTCACACGCCGGAAATGCTTTCGGAACCACGCTGCCGTGCTGAAGTCTGTTCCGAATATGCTGAACGACGGTAGCGATGAATTCGGCATTTGTCGGCTTGCCCTTTGCAGAATCGGTTGTGTTGCCGAAAAGTTCAAATTGCATATAGAGATTTCCGTCTTCCCATGCACGCTCGACGGAATAGCGAATTGCTCTTTCAACCGCAGCCGGAGTGGAGTGATAATACATTGCAACGTATTCATACATGTGTTTTAGATCCGCATCGACTCCGAATATGCGCATGCAGACAAGCAGCCGCAGAAATTCCGTACCGCGATGCTCGTTTTGCAGTCCGAGCGGCAGAAGTACGGAATCGGTCACCATTGCATATCGCCGCTTCTGTTCGTCCATCTCGCTGAAAAATGCGGGGTTATTAATTGCCTGTTCAAGTGCTTCAAGATCCGATTTGCCGCGTTTTTTTTCATAGTCAAGACATTTTTCGATTATGGCCGCGGCCGTTTGTTCGACCGGAGCAGAAAATGAAAGCAGTCCGGCAATCTTTTCATTGCAGCTGATTCTGATAAGAGACTTTGACATTTTCGGTGCGCAGACAAAAAAACGTGCATTGCGGCACAGCTTGCTCTGCCGAAGGGTGTTTATCAGTGCGAACGCATCGACATCGGGAAGGGAAACGCTGACGACAAAAACCGAAGGAATCTCATCAAACAGCATTTTCCAAACATCATTGCCGCTGCGAACGGGCGGAAGCATATGCAGCGTGCCTCCCAAAAGCTCGGTAAGCCTGTTTGCGTATTCGCGCTTCTTATTTAAGGGACGTTCCTCACAAACAACGATACCGCGAAGTCTGTCAATATCCGACAGGTTACATGTTTCCATCAGTTCCTCAACGGAACGCCTGCCGTTCAGGCAGACTGCCGAAAGCGGATCGTAAGGCGAGGCGTCTTCACTGTCTTCAGGTTTACGGAGGCAATCCGCTTCATACAAACCGACAGGTTCGGGCATTTCGATAATTTCAGCGTCAGCGGGCGAGACAGTGCTTTGCTCAGCCTGCTTTTTTATGCTTTTTGCCGTTTTGCCGCCGGTGTAAACACTGCCGCACACGGTTGCAATGTGTGCAATCGAAGTTTTTCTGTGTCTGCTGCGCGGTTTTTCGGCTGTCAATCCGCCCTCTGTATCCGCTGCTTCGGCAGGTTGTTCCGCATTGTCGGTCTTATTCGGTTTGTCCATGTTCGGGATTCCTCCTCCGCAGATTACTGCTGTTAGTTTAGCACAGTCGGAATGCGGCGGCAAGTCCGTTTCGCCGCTTTTTTTGCCGCATCCTGTCGCGGAAGGCGAAACGATGTGTTCAAATCCGAATAAATCGGAGCCCTCCGGGATATTATTAATATATTGAGTCGGCGGAGATATTGCATTTGTCCGAATGCCGAAAAAATTACCGCATAAATACCGAAAAATTTTTTTAAAAAAATGCGCAAAGCCGTTGACAAATGAATATTGTGTGTTATAATGAAGCTGATGATAGCTCATATATCTTAAATTTGGATGTTGTGGGGAGGTCAATAATGATGAGAAGGGCGTTAGCAATCTTGCTGAGCATTATAATGATGCTGACTTGTTACAGTCCCGCGTTTTTAACGGCTGATGAAATCAGCAGTTCGAGTCGGGACGAGAAACAACGCGTAACCGAAGTTCCTGAAATGAGGAAGCCAAATTCTGACACATACTTGTTATCGGATGGAACATACGAATGCGTTGTTTATGCAGAGGACAAGTATTTTCAAGATGAAAACGGCAACTATACGAAAATCGACAATACAGTTGAACCTGTTGAATACAGAAACAACGCGAACTTATATAAGTTCACAAATGCTGCAAACTCAGTTAAGGTCTATTTTTCGGATAAAAAACCGAGTCTGCTGATAAAGTCGGGCGATGAAACGCTTGCGTTTTCCCTGGTTGATTCAACAGCAAAAACTGTTAGGACAGGAACAAAAGGAAACGCATACGAATTTAAAGATTTTGACTTGCGATCCGACAGTTGCATAACATATTCCGAAGCGCAGGAACATACAGATCTTGTTTATTCGGTCCAAAATGATTGCGTAAAGGAATACATTATATTGAAAAATTCAAGTGCGCCGTCAGAGTATTGGTTCGAGTTTGACACATCGAATTGCACCATAAAGAAGAATAACAGTGACAGGTTATGCGTATATAACCGACAGGGGAAGCAGGTGTTCGAGTTTGGATCACTGTTTGCTGTGGACTCGGCAGGTAAATTTACTGACAAAATGGAGTATATCGTCGAGAAAGTAAGTGACCAAAAAACAACCATTAAAGTTGCATTCACTTCAGATTATCTTGATGATACGGAAAGGGTATTTCCTGTACTGATTGATCCCTCTGTGATGGTAACCGGAGCGAACAAAACGAAAGATACGTTTGTATCAAGTCGCTATCCAACAGCCAACTACTATATGCAGAACTGGCTCAGAACCGGACATGATGAGACATATGAACTCAGAAGAACGTACATTAAATTCGACCTTCCGTCCTTTATAACGGCTGATAGCATATCGGCGGCATACATGAACATAAAATATCACAGCGGCAGCACTCCGGAGGTTAAGGCATATCGCGTAACCAAACACTGGACTCCGAGCACATTAACGTGGGAAAACAGACCGAGATATAACACGGTTAATGTATCCTCAGGCACGTATCAAGCTTCAAATGATTGGTACAAAATCTATGTAACTGACATTGTAAGAAGTTGGTATGCTGGCACGTATAAAAATTACGGTTTTGTTCTTAGGGACGATGTAGAATCGACCACATCACATTGGACAACGTTTTATTCGTCCGATGCAGCATCGCCCAACAAACCTGAATTACATATCATGTACAAAGAAGGACAGTATCTTCCATATGGGACGGCAAGCAAGTCGATATATGTCTATCCGTATAGCTTTAACGGTACATGGCAAGCGGCGGTGAACCAGTCAAGATATAATTGGAATAATTCATCCGCGCCGATAAACTTTTATACATCGAGCAGCTCGACAAACAGAATTTATGTTAGCCAATATGATTACGATGCTTATGGCATTACGTATGCTTTAGAAAGGTCGGGGAGTGAGTTAACAAGATTTAAGATTGAGTTGAATTCAAGAACAATAACAAGGGACGCTTCGACAGGAAATTTAGCGAATTTCATACAGAGCGTTTTGGTGCATGAATTGGGTCATACGATTTGGCTTGCAGACAATCCTGTAACGGAGCAGGATTCAATAATGAAGTACACAAGAAACCGAAATATAATGATTTCTCCAACTGTATACGATATAGCGAATGTAGTTGCGAAATATAATAAAAATGGAGGCAAATAAACATGAAACCATTCAAAACGCTGTGTGTTGTGCTTCTGGCGGCAATGTTAGTTTTAACAACGGCTGCCTGCGGTTCAAAAGGGAAAACAAACGACAACCTGCAAACAGGCGGCAGTGCTTCACAGAAACAGGATAAAAAAACGATTGTCTGTTCCGCAGATTATCCGGAATATACGTCAGTTGATGATCTTTCGGCTCACGCAGAATATGTCGTATACGGAACGGTGCTGTCCGAGCGATATGAATCGATGTCTCTTCGTATTCCGGAAAGCGGCGCAGAATCCGCAGAAGCAGGGCAGGACAACGAGCAGACTGTTGTGACAGTCTATGAGGTTCGCGTGCAGGAAAGCTACTCCGGTGCAGCAAGCAGCGGAGATGTGCTTAAAGTAATGCTTTTGGGAGGAGAAACTGAGGATACCGTTTACCAATATGAAGACAGTCCCGAAATTGAAGTCGGTTCGGAATATGTTTTCTTCCTCAGCGGAAGCCAAATTGTTGAAAACGGGGCTTGGCTTTTGAACAATACACAGGCATTGTATGCAGCCAACGGCGAAACTGTTTCGAAAACGGCAGAACAGGGATTTGCACTGTCTTTCGACTGGCTTGAAGCAATCAAAGCTCAGTGAACGTAAAGCTCGATAGTGGGATTTACTATCAAGTTAAGGACATAAGAACAATCAATTGGTAAAGGAGAACTAAGCATGAAAAAAAGAAGGATGATAATTGCAGTCGCGTGCGTACTTCTTGCTGCTGCGATAGGAATCACGGCATATGCCGCCGTCAGCGCAAAGAACGGGGCGAGGAAAATGCAGAAGTATGATCCGAGCTGCAAGGCAGCCACCGATTACTACGGATACATAAAAGAAAACGAGAAATCGCTGTCTGAGCAGAAGAAGCTTGTTCCGCCGGTCTATCAGGAGGAAGATTTGCTCTTTGATGCAAATTATATTTTCCTGGCAAGAGACTTCGGCTTTTATGACGGTCTCAACAGCGGCAGCATGACGATTCGCCCAACCCTTGCGGTCTATCCCGGTGCGGCTATTCGCGAAAGGGATGAGCATTCCTCGTATGTAATGTATGATACCGACACCGGGTACAGGCTCTATCTGCAGCTGTCGGATGTCAACGAAATGTTCCTCCCGGTCGGAGTCGCCGTTGTCGTTAAAGACAAACTTTCACATGACGACTTTTCGGCAATACAGGTCGGTGATACGATTGCCGCTGTTGAAGCGGTCGATTCAACAGCAACGATAATGAGGCGTTTCGTTGACAGTGCTACCGGTTACGACCCTGCCAGCGTTGAGCTATATGACGCCGATGGCTACCCCATAACGACTGTTCACTATCTTACCGACGGGCTGCTGAAGATCGAGTACGGACAGATGACCGAAAATCGCGAACCGGTGATAACAAACATCGAGTTCAGCGAAGATTATAAAATGACGGATGCGCTCGGCAGGGAAGTCAACTACAAGATTTTCGATAACGATCTGCCTTGGTAACACAGTTCGATTGAACAACAAATTCCATTTCCATTTATATATACTGTAAAGTTTTCCTACACTTGCAGAAAAGGGCAGGCGGCAGAGTGCCGCCCGCTCTTTATTTTCATCTGCGGAACTTACCATGCCGCTTATGCGGGAAAATTTCAAAATTCACCGCATTATGTCCAAAAAACAATTGCTATTGCCGCGCTGCAGTGATATAATTTATACGGCATGGCTGCCTGCAAAGACAAACATGCACAAAACGAAACAGGAGCAAGTACCATGAAAAAGCTTTTCGCTGCACTGCTGGCGTTTCTGATGGTTTTTACCGTTATGCCCGCAGCATTTTCCGCCGCAGCGACGGAAACACCCACCGAAAACGGACAGCAGCCGACGGACAACACCGGCGTGACGCTGTTTGGTTTTGCCGATTGGAAACTTACAAACGGCGTGGCAGAACCTTCAAAGCCCTATAATTTTATCGGCTTCAATTCCGAAAATCCTTCTGCTGTTCAGTCAAAACTGAACCTTGGCAGCAAGCTTTCATTTGCAGCCGAGATTATCGGAACAACAATTTATGCTTTTGCACACACCTACACCGGAGATGCAGATGCTCCCACTGCCGATGATCTTTACACCATTGACACCAACGCATCAACGTGGAGCGCGACAAAAGTCGGCGGCAGCCACATGGATTACAGCGTTGTTGACCTGACTTACGCAGCCGATACCGACACTCTTTATGCAATGGTGCAGGAGGATGCAACGGCGGATCAGCTCATCATGACCGTAAATCGCAGCAACGGCGCACTGACCGAGATTGCAAACCTTTCCGAACTTGAAGTTGCCTGCATCAACAAGTTTGCATATATCGGCGGCGGACAGTTCTACACCACTGCACATAACGGCGGACACGGCCTCATCATCAACACAAGCGGCAGCATCGTTCGCGAACTCGGACAGAGCGTTTTCCCCGGCGTTGAACAGCTCACCGCCGTGACGTATTATCCGCAGGGCAATTGCCTTTTCGGTGTTGCTTTCCGCAACATCCCCGCAGGCAATTTCGGCATCCTGCTCAGAATCAATCCCCAAACGGGCGAATCCGAAGAAATCGGCGTGATCGGCGGCGGATTCGGATATTCGCTCACGAGCATTTTCCCCGTTCCCAATGTTCAGATAAGCCTTCCCGAAGTTCCGGATACGGAGGCAATGAATGCCGCACTGAATGCACAGGGCAGCAATTTGACCTTCATGAACGACGGCAACACCCCATGGGTCGTTCGCAGCGACAACGGCAGAACTTATATGCAGTCCGCAACGCAGGATGCACATGACAGCTCCACAACGATAAAGGCGATGTTTAACGGCCTTACCGCCGGGCAGGTGCTTTCCTTCGACTGGATGGTTTCAAGCGAAAACAATTACGATTGGCTCAGCTTCTATGTCAATGAGACCCGTGTTGACAGAATCAGCGGCAACGTAAATTGGGCAGCAAAGACTTACACCGTTCCCGCAAACGGAAATTACATCTTCCGTTGGGTTTATTCAAAGGATACCAGCGCATCAAGCGGCAGCGACTGCGGCTCAATCGATAACATTTCCATCACGGGTACTCAGCCGGCACCCTATGATCCCGGCGAACAGGCCGACGAACTGGATGCAGCTGTCAACGCAGCCGGCAGCACGCTGCATTTCATGAACGATCCCCTCAATCCGTGGGCGATTGACACAACTGAAAACGGCAGATTGAGCGTAAAATCAACAGTCGGCAGGGCGGAGCGTCATCAGGTGCTCTATACCGTCATTCGCAACGCAAAAGCGGGCGATGCAGTCTGCTTTGATTGGAAAGTTGTAACGCAGGGGCTTCCCATCGGCGGCGAATACGGTTCGATCAGCATTGATAAGCTCGTTTTCCGCATCAATCAGGCGATCGTTGAGCAGATTAACGGTACAACAAATTGGGAAAATTGCGCATACATAATCCCCGAAGACGGAGATTACTACTTCTCTTGGGATTTCATTGCCTGTGATGACAGCGAAGTTGTGGATGCCGTTACCGCATGGGTCGATAACGTTTCCTATGTTGAAGATTATGTTCCTCCCGTTGCGCCGAGCGACCCCGCTCAGTTCAATGCGGCAGTCAACGCACCCGGTGAGAACAGAAGCTTTGTAAACGACTCTGTTCATCCTTGGGTTGTTGTCACCGACAGCGGCCGAAACTGCGTGCGCAGTGATATTGCAGGAATGAACACGACCGAAACAGAGTTTACGATCGACATGGGTTATCTTGAAGCAGGTTCGATAATCTCGTTTGATTGGAAAACAAGCAGTGAAGTCGGTTGGGACAGGGTCTGCCTCACGCTTAACGGACTCACACAAAAAGCGGCTTCCGGTCAGAACGATTGGAGCTCCGTAAGGTTCGAGGTTCCTGTTTCCGACTGTTACACCGTCGGTTGGAAATATGAAAAGAATTACAACGGTGCAGCGTACGATGACTGCGTATACGTTGACAACGTAAAGATTGAACCGGTCAACACCGGGAATTACTATACCGTTACATTTGTTGACGGCGTTGATGGCAGCGTAATTTCCGAAGTTTCCGTTCCCGAAGGCGGTTCTGCAAGTTTGCCTACCCCGCCCGTGCATGAAGGTTACACCTTCAGCCATTGGGACGGAACCTATCAGAACGTTTCAGCAAACAGCACCGTAACCGCTGTTTACACTGCAAACGGTATCATGGGCGATACTGACGGTGACGGCAGAGTTACCATTGCGGATGCAGTCGCAATCATGCGCCACGCACTTGATTTGACTCATATTCCCGAACAGTATCTGCCTTTTGCCGATGTCAACGGTGACGGCACCGTAAACCTTTCGGATGCCGTAACGGTAATGCGCATGGCAATCGGTGTTATATAAGCTGAATTCCGCAAACATGAATTAAAACAGATTGATTTTGTACTGTTCAGCTGACAAAAAATCAATCAAACAACAAAATCACCCGCTTCGTTCGAATGAGCAGAGCGGGTGATTTTTTCGCTTTTTCCGATAGGCAGCGAGCGGAAGCTCAGCCGGTGAGCAATCCGTATTTTTTCTTGATTCTGCGCAGTTTATTGAGTATCGGGCGCGTAAGCACCAAAAGAAAAATCACTGTTGCACCGGCAAAAATAAGGTTGAACGGCAGCCCTGAAGCATATGCTGCAAGCAATGCCGCCAAAGTCGGTTCCGAACCCGCCATAAGGACATACGCCGAATCCATGATGCCGCCGTAGATGAAAAAGGTTGATAACGCACCGTAAAGGCACAGCATCGCACGCTGAGTTTTTGTTCTGATATCCTTGCGGAAAACCAGCCCGGAGATGAATCCCAGCAGCCCGAGTGCAAACATCTGCCACGGCGTCCACGGACCTTGCCCGAAAAACATGTTGGATACAAACGCGGTTAATGCGCCCGTAATGAAACCGGCCTCGCACCCGAGTGAAACGCCTGTGATAATTACTGTTGCGGCAATGGGCTTGAACTGCGGAAGCATATAGAATGCGGCACGTCCGGCAACACCGAGTGCGGTCATCACGGCAATCACAACAAGCTCGCGTGCACGCGGGCGTCGCTTTTCAAATATCATAAGGAACGGAATGAATGAAAATATGATTATGAGTGATGCGGTGATATAATAATACCGATCGTCAAATTCAAGCAATCCGACCGCAATAACGGCGGGAACGAACACAAGCAGCAGCACGATTGAAACAATACGCCGGCGAAGCTCCGCCTTTTCAACCCTAAACCGCTTTGCAGTGTTCGACTTTGATTCCGATTGTTCGTTTTTTGTTTCCAAGGCGGCAGATTGCTTGTCAGGCATCGTTGTTTTTCCTTTCGCAGCGGTTTGCGTAATCAATGATTTGCTCCGACGTCAGCGCATCGGGGATTATTCCGCGGGAAATGCGGCAGGCAGATGTTGTGTAAAAACTGTTGCCGAGAAAAACATCCTGCGGCGTGCCCTCCGCAATAACGGTTCCGTTAAAAAACATTGCGCACCTGTCTGCAAATTCGGCACAGAATTCAATATCATGCGAAACAAGAACAATTGCCGTTCCGCGCGCCGCAAGCCGACGCAGCAAAGCGCCGAATTCAGCCTTAAAGAAAGCATCCATGCCTTTGGTCGCTTCGTCAAGAAAGATGACTTCGGGTTTGGATAGAAGCAGCTTTGCAATTGCGGCGCGCTGCAATTCACCCCCGCTTATGTCATACGGATTGCTGTTAAGGACGCTTTGAAGCTGCATAATGTCGATAACCTCTTCGATTCCGGAGCGCGGAAGCTTATATGCTTTGGCGGCCGCTTCCAACTCTTCGGCAACGGAGTCCATAACAAAGCAGCAGAGCGGGTTCTGAACAAGAACTCCGATTTTTCCCGCTGAGCTTTTATCCTTCCGAAATGTTGAAATCGGCTTTCCGCGGTATTTGACTTTTCCGCGATACGGGGCAAAAACGCCTGCTGCCGTCATAAGGGCGGTGGTTTTGCCGGCACCGTTTCCGCCGACGATGCAGGTAAGCTCGCCTGCATGAACATCGAAATTCATACCGCACAGTATGTCTTTGGAATCTTTTTCATATCGAAACCATGCTTCCCGAACTGATATAATTGTTTCGGTTTTTTTCCCCTTTTGGCCTGATTCAGTCTTTGCGGAAACGGAATTTCGGTTTTCTGAAGCTTTATATCGGCAGGAATCTAACAAAAAATTATTCAAAAGGTAATCACGGGCACTGCGAACTTCAAGCGGGGCACCGCAAAGATTTTGTCCGTTTTGGCGTGTTTTTGCAAAAATACGAACGGAGGAGGGCAGAACGCTGAAAAACTCATCATCACCCTGCAATTTTTCGGCGGCATCGGCGGGGGAGCAGTCCGAAACAATGCTTCCGCCGCGCATGAAAACAACCCGATCAACCATTGGAAAAAGGTTTTCAAGCCGATGTTCGGTGATGATAACGGTTGTTCCGAGTTCGGAATTAATGCGCTTGAGCGTGTTGAAAAACTCGCCTGCCGCAATGGGGTCAAGCTGAGAAGTAGGTTCATCCAAAAGCAGAAGCTGCGGCTGCATAACTGTGACTGCGGCAAGACAAAGCAGCTGCTTCTGTCCGCCGGACAAAGTTGAAACGGAGCTCTCAAACCAATCTCTGATGCCGAAAAAACTTGCTATTTCCGCAATGCGCACACGCATTTTTCGGTTGTCCGTGCCGAGACTTTCAAGTCCGAAAGCCAATTCGTGCCGAACCTTGTCCGTCACGATCTGCATCTCCGGATCCTGCATAACGAATCCGATTTTTTCGGATTGCTCGCGAAAGGACAATTCTTCAATGACTTTTCCGTTAAAATAAATTGCACCGCTCTTTTCACCGTGCTGACTCAATGCCGGCTTACACTGCCGCAAAAGCGTGCTCTTGCCGCAGCCGGACGCACCGCATATAAGAACAAACTCGCCGGGCTGTATTTCAAGATTAATGCCGCTGAGTGCGGGCTGCGCCGCTTCAGGGTATTTAAAATTCAGATTTTTGATTTCAAGCAATGCCATGCAACGGACTCCTTGATGTTCATAATTACGGGTATCAGCAGCGTGAGTGCATATGCAATACATGCGGCGATAAACAGCGGTGAGACGTGGTTCATGCGAAATTTCGGAAAATATGAGACGGTGATTTTGCCGCAGCCCGCTGCTGTTCCGAAAACCGCAATGCCTGCCGCAAGAAATAGCGAAACAACCGTGTCCCGCCCGTCAAAGCGAAAGTCGGTATAAAAACTGCGCGGATGAAGCCCGAATCCGCGCGCCCGCATTGAATCTGCGGTTGTCACTGCGCTTTCCAAAGCCCACGTGATAAGCGCGGAAAAGATAAAAAGGCCGCTTTTGGCACGTTTAGCAATGCTTTTTGATGCAGGATCCCCATCCGAACAACGCTGCGCAAGTGCGATTTTTTTCGCTTGTGTTATGAACAGCGGAACAAAGCGCAGCGCCATGGAAAGCACAACCGCAAGCGACGGAATGATTCTGCCGAACAGATAAAGGATTTTATCATCGGTTATTATGCGATTGAAGCATGAAAAAATGAGCAGAACAGACCCAAGCATAACTCCGGATGCCGCGCCGTATGCAGCGGATTCAAGCGTCACCGGGTTGCGCTTAAGGTAAAAAAGCACCGTAAGCCCCTTGTGGTTGAAAATCGGGTTCAGAATTGCCGTCAGAAGCATCAGCGGCAGAATGAACTTGCAAAAAAACTGAATTGCGTTCCGCGCACCCTTAAGCTGCACAGTCCATGCAAGGGCGGATAAAAACGATATTCCGAGCAGCACGGGGTGCAGCAAAAGCATCGGCATTGCAAGAGCAAACCCGAAATAGATGATTGCCGCTGTCGGATGAATTGTGTCAAAACAATCTCTTTTCATACGTAAAAAAACGGATGTGCCGTTGTGTCAGTCCGCAACTTCGGCGCCGACATCTTTGCCGTAGTTGCAGGTGTAGTGCCACTCAATGCTGTCTCCGGGCTGAACTTTATAATTGCTGCAACCGTAATTCGGATAAACTCCGTTCACACTGTACACCCAGCCGCTGCCTTCACCGCAGTCAAATTCATAAAGGTTGTTGATTCCTTCAATGTATGCGCTGTTGAAAACAGGGGTATAGCTGGATTCCATATGGATTTTTCTGTTTTGCGTTTCGCGGCAAAGAATATCGAAAACAGTCTCTCCATCGTTAAAAGACACGGATGTTTTTTCAAGTATTATCCCGTCGGACGGAAGCACGGAAAGTTTGTCGGGGTCGAGCATATCGATGTTTTGCAGTATAGTGCCGCACTCGATGAGTATTGTACAGGTCTGTCCGTTTTCGGCGGGGGAAATATCCGAACACCCCGGGAATACAACTGTGCAGACAAGGGCAAGCATTGCGATCAAAAAAGCTGCAATGCGCCGATTGAC
>CALAXO010000048.1 GCA_937894955.1 uncultured Clostridia bacterium | reverse complement strand
AGGTTCCGGCGTTTTTCTTGACAGCGACTCCTACACACTGATTGATGTTGACGAAAATGTTCCGGAAGCAGCAACCCTTGCTGTTCGCATAAGCGGGGATTCAATGACGCCGCTGTTTAACGACGGACAAATTGTTTACGTGCATCATCAGCAGGAACTTGAAAACGGTGAAATAGGCATTTTTGTTCTTAACGGAGAAGCTTTCTGCAAAAAACTTGATTCCGAATCCGGCAGCGTCAGATTGATTTCACTCAACCCGAAGTATCAGCCGATAAAGATTAAATACTCCTATGAACTGCGGGTTATCGGAAAAGTCGTGGGATAAATACGGTGCGTGTCACGGCAGGGTTTGAACCGACGGCGGGCAGCCGGACGACTGAACTTGTTGGTTCGCATGAACAGTCAGTATACTTCAACCTGAATTTTCAGAAAAAGTGAGGACGGATGAAACAGATTCTGCGCAAAGCAATTGCTCTTATTCTTGCAGTTACGGCTGTGCTTTTTCCGCTTGCTCAGATGGCAACTTTAATCCGAACAACAGATTCCGCAAAACTTGCAAGCCAAACCGAGACAGCCGATGCAAACAGTGTTGTAATTAAAGCGGCGATAGAAAAGCATTATGATGGTGACGGTTGGAATTTTGAGCCGCGCACTTCCGACGGCGTTCACATAACGCCTCAAGGCGACGGTATGCACCTGAAAGGACACCCGGACGAGACATTCTTTGTGTTTGAAAAAAACGCAGCATTGGAATTCACGGCAAAATTCGATGCCGGCTGGACATACAACAGCAGATATTCATATTTTTTCGGGAATGATTCGGATGCAGCCGAAATCGAGAAACTTGCGGATGGCTCAGTGAGATTTACATACAGGGTGAAAAAGGGCACAAGAATTGCCGTCACTGAACTTACGGCTGCGTGCGTGAATGCAACTGCGGATGCGCTGCCGCGACTGGACATAAACATTGACCGCGATTTTGGAGCCGTAACAAAGGATGAATGGGTCGATGCTGAAATATCACTGCAGCTCGGAACAAAAACGTTTGCGAGCGGCAATTATAACGGCAGCGGCAAGGTTAAAGGGCGCGGGAACTCATCCTGGAGTTATGATAAAAAACCGTACTCAATTAAGCTTGACGAAAAGGCTTCGCTGCTCGATATTCCGAAAACAAAAAAATATGCAATTGTTGCGAGTTACACCGATTCAACCCTGATGCGGAATTATATTACTTATAAAGCATATCAGGATTTGATTGGTATTGATTATGTTCCGAAATGCGAATTTGTCGATGTTTATCTCAACGGCAAATACAACGGCATATATATCTTGGTTGAAAGAATTTCAATTGAAAAAAACAAAATCAACATTGCCGAAGCGGATGAAGGCAATATTACCGGCGGTTATCTGATTGAAAAGAACGTTCACGGAAGGGTTAATTACAAAAAGGACCAGGTGTTCGACTGCCCGTATCAGGCGAACCAGGTGAAGGATTATTTTGTTTTGAAGGAGCCTGAGATTGAAGATACTGAACTGAGGCGTGAGGTGCTGCAATATTTGAATGTCTACATGCAGCAGGTTTATAACTCCGTGATGGGATTCGGTTCAGAGCAATATACTGAATATATCGATGAGGATTCATGGGTGGATTTTGTGATAGTTCAGGAAATCAGCAAAAATATAGACGGCAATTTGAAAACAAGCTGCTGGATGTATAAAGAGCGCGGCAATAACAAACTTTACATGACTGCTTTGTGGGACTTTGATCTTGCTTACGGAATCGTGAATTGGAGCAATGCGGATGAGGAACGAAACGATTCCTCGGATTGCCCGGGCAGCGGAACCTATGAAGACTTTATGATTATTAATTCATCCTGTCCATGGATAAAAAAACTTTATCAGCAGGATGAATTTCGCAAGCTGCTGAAGGAACGGTATACATATTATCGCACAACGGTGACAGAAGAGCTTTTGTCCCTGATTCCGGAGCAGGCGGCGTATCTTTCAAAAGCTGAAGATGCAAACTATAAATTATGGAAGAAAAATTTCAGCCTTGGCGTTGCAAACCTGCAAACTTGGCTTAACGGAAGACTTGAGTGGCTGGACGAAGTTTGGCTTATCAAAAACTGATTTGAATAAGGAAAATTTATGACCAAAATTTGTGCTTATTTGATAACTGCCGCACTGCTGTTCTGTTGCTTGTTCGCGGCATGCACACCCGCGAACGATGCGGATGAAACCTTAAAAAATTCGTTAAAGATTGAAATTCTCAAAATCGGCAAAGCGGATTGCAGCATTATTACCGACGGAAAAGCATCTGTTGTTATTGATTGCGGAGGGGAGGATAACGGCGCGGAGATTTCGGCAGCTATGGATGCGCTCGGAATCAGCAGCATCGAATGCCTGATCATTACACATTATGACAAGGATCATATCGGAGGTGCGCCGGCTCTTCTGAAAAAATATAAAGTCTTGAAACTTTTTGAGCCGGATTATATTCCTGCCGATACAACGGCATATGCTTATATGTCATACAAAAATGCATTGGCGGAAGCTAAAGTCGCCGGAAAATGCGAAAGCACGGAAGCTGTATCCGACTCGGTTGATTTAACTGTTTCGGACATAAAGCTTAATATCGTGGGCACATTCGGCAAAGACTATGCAAAAAAACAAGATAATAACGATTCGCTGGTCGTAAGCCTCGAACATCTCGGAAACAGCTTTCTTTTTGCGGGCGACATTGAAAAGCAGCGTATCGCCGATATGATTTCACAGGGGAGGGTTCATCCCTGCGATTTTTTGAAAGTGCCGCATCACGGTGTTTACAACTCAAAGCTTGAGGACTTTTTTTCAAAAGTTAACATGAAATATGCAGTCATAACGTGCTCGGAAAAGAATCCTGCGGAACAAAAGACTTTGGATCTTTTGACTGCAAAGGGGTGCCGGACTTTTTTGACTTCGAACGGAACGGTGCATATTTTAAGCACAAAAAGCGGTATCGATATTACACAATAATGCTTTGCTTAAAGCAGGCATCGAACCGCTTCGGGCGGAGTTTTGCGTTCGGGTGTTGACATTTTATGCGCGGCGGAATATAATACACACTGTTATGCAACATGCATTGTGTTAAATAACAATACAATGAATTGAGAGTTTAACAATGCCGCCGAAAGCAAAATTTACAAAAGAGCAGATTATTCTTGCTGCGCTTGAAATAACCCGCAGGAGCGGGATTCGAGCCGTTACTGCCCGCGAAGTCGGAATGCAATTGAATGTTTCAACAAGGCCGATTTTTACATATTTTAGTTCGATTGATGAATTGAAAAATGCTGTTTTGCAAAAAGCAAAGGAGATTTACCGCAGCCGAATCCTGCTCGGCCTGCAGGATTCGGCTCCGTTCCTTTGCGTCAGCAAAGAATACCTTCGATTTGCAGTTGAAGAAAAGCATCTGTACAAATTGATTTTTCTTGATGCCGGCGATTTCGGCCTTCGCCATTGCGCTGCGGACACGATGCGTGAGACGCAGGTGCTTTTGCGAAGCTTCCTGATGGAGAAATATAAGATGGACGCACAGACCGCTGACAGCTTTTATTTTGATATTTGGCTTACAGCCCATGGAATTGCAACTTTGCTTGTTTCCGACGACTGCCCGCTGGAACGGCAGCAGATTCCGCAGGTGCTGTCGCGTTTCGGCGCAGCTTTGTTCCGCGCCTATAAACAGGTGCCCGGTTTTGCTGAAGGCACGTTTGAAAAGGACAAGCTTTATAACGCTGAATTGAGCTGACCCTGCCGAAACACCATTGGATACGGAAGACTGAGCGTACAGCCGCCCCGTAAAAGCTTGCCGTTTCGGTATTGCTATGCTATACTATAATTGCAGCAAAGGCTGCATGATTTTCCCAAAGGCCTGCGAAAGCAGCGCATAAGTGGGATGCACGGAGGACGATTCGGATTATGCCGAAAAGAAAAAAACTTACAGATGCGGACGTAAAAAAAGTTGAATCCGTTATCTTGTCCGACACGGATGTTGAAAAAGCGGATCGCAGCAAGTACGGTGTTGCACGCAGATCCATTTGGTATATATTGCGCTTTGTGCTTATTGCGTCGGTTGTTGTAACGCTTTGTTATGCGGCGCTCATGGAGGCAATGTATGTCAGCAATATATACATTATTGTGACCGAAGGGATGGAAATGCGCGCCGACTGCATTCTCGGGAACAAATCAAAAGCCGAGTTGACAGAGCATTTTACCGAAAGCTGGCTTCAGGAAGACGAAGCGGTGAACGGAAACAAGTATTCGCTCTATCGAGTGGATTCCTATGATCACAGGTTGGAAATTGAAAAATTCCGCGTTTGGCCGTGGTCAAAAGAGGCAACGCTGCAGGTCGTTGAGCGCGTTCTGAACATTCAGGCAACGGCTTACAACAGCGATACGACAGATCCGGTTCCAAACTGGGTTGCGTGCCGTTATGAAATCACTGTCGATAAGTTTGATGGGCGATGGTACATAACAAGACTTACAGTTGTGGATGTTGATCCGCCGGAGGAGCCCCATGCAACACCGGACTATTCCAAGCTTGAAACGGATATTCCGCACTATTGATTCCGTGTCCGCCGCGATATTTTGAACGGCGCACTGCGAACGATGACTTGGGCAGTGCGCTTTGCGCTGCTCTTTTGATTTAGTTGCAGTCGGAATTGATCCCCGGCGGACAAAAGACCCGGTACAGCTTACCGCAGACCCGATAAATTTGGTTTTGCCGACATGCGCACCCGAACCGCTTTCGGTGAATAAGAATGAACACAAAGCAAGCAAATTTGTGCTTGATGTTACTCTTTCTACGGATGGACATATGCTCACGGCTGAACAAACGACGGGTCGTCTAAACCCTGCGGTAAAAATCAGAAATATGTTTTAACATATATCCCGAAGCATTCAGGGCGAAGCAGCCGTTCAAAGCACAAAGCTGAACGGCGGTGAGTTGTAGCTTGAATCGGAACGGGATTTATCCGAAATGCAGCTCAAATTAAACTTCAGCAAAGTCCGTCAAAAAGCACGGGAATAATTTTTTGAAATTCGTGCAGCAGCGGGATGCTTATTTCGCGCATGGCGGGGTGCGCGGCAGGCGCACAGCGCAAACGGAAAAAATGCCGCCATTCGCGCAGATTCATCGTGCAGATGAACTCCGTTTTAAGACTGTTCGGAAGCACGCTGCGTGCATCCTCGGGCTTTGCGCCGCATTTCAGCATTTCGAAATACGCCGTCTCTGCCTGCTGCATGGAGTTTTTCCAAATATCAAAAAGTTTTGAACCCTCTTCGGCGAAATAAGGGCGGATAAATGTCAGCTCCCTGCCGAATTTTGATTTTTGATAATTGCAGTATCGAGTGCTTTCCTGAGAAAAACTGGCAATCCGATGCCGAACCCACTCGTGAGAAACTCCTCGGTCGCAAATTATTCGAACGCTCACACTGAAATGCTCGATCGGGCTTTCATGCCCGCGTTCAAGCATCATGCGGATAAGCCGCTCGGCGGATTCGTCCGATATTGCATCCTCGGATTTATAGCAGATACGTCCGCAAAGTTCAAGGTGCCGCAGCACTTCATGCCCGTTCGGACGGTTAATGATTTCGAAAGACGGATTAATTATTCTCATTTGTGCACCTCATGCAAAAACTAACATAACAGGCAGAATAATCAGCAGTATTGATTGTATTGCGTGCGCACGGGTTCCCCGTTCGCACCGCGGGAAACGACTTCTGCAATGCCTGCGTTTTTTATCAGCCGGCTGCAAATGACGCAGGGCATGGGCGCGGCAAGTTCACCGTTGGAATCAAATCCCGCAAGATAAAGCACCGAACCGAGCATTTCGTGGCGTGCGGCAGAAATTATTGCGTTTTGCTCGGCGTGTACGGCAACACATTTTTCGTATTGTTCGCCGTGGGGAATGTTGTTGGCTTCGCGCCAGCATTCTCCCGTATCGCAGCAGTTAGGTTCGCCTCGTGCCGCGCCGTTGTACCCGGTGGAAATTATCTCATCGTTTTTAATTATCACGGCTCCGTACTGACGACGAAGGCAGGTGGATCGTCTTGCAACGGCTGCCGCGATTGAAAGGTAATATTCATCTTTGCTTATACGCTTATCCATTTTAACTCCTCCTTTACTGCTTTCAAAACGCTGCCCAAAACTTTTCGCACAGAAAACGTTTCGAAAAAACCGGCATGAATCCGCTTTTGACTTTATGCGCCGAATACAGTACCTTAGTTTAACATTCCAGGGCCGACTTGGCAAGAAAAAGTTCGGGATGCGGCAAAATAGGGCGGCAAAAGAGGATGTGGGCGGCATTCACGGAAAACAGCGGATTTTTTGCCTTGATTATGCTATAATAAAGCGAAACGGGCAGCACACCGCAAATCGAACCCGAAAGCAGATGCGGCACGGGAAGGGAGATTCGAAATGATAAGAAGAATTGTTGTTATTGATGAGGAAAAATGCAGCGGCTGCGGAAAATGTGCAGCGGCATGTCATGAAAACGCAATCGGAATGGTTAACGGAAAGGCAAGACTTTTGCGCGATGATTACTGTGACGGGCTCGGAGACTGCCTGCCGGCTTGTCCTGCGGGAGCGATAAGCTTTGTTGAACGTGAAGCGGTTCCGTACGATGAAGCGGCTGTTCGCGAAAATCAAATGCGTTTAAAAATGCTTGCGGACAAACGGACTGAAACGACTCATAAACCGAATGCGGAACCCTGCGGCTGTCCGGGGACGGCGGCGCGCACGTTGAAGACGGGCGGAAAAAGAACGCCTGTGTTTGCATTCGGAACAAGGTCCGAACAAACGGAAGAATTGAATTCATGCCTTGGTCAATGGCCTGTGCAGATAAAGCTTGCGCCCACTCGTGCGGCCTTTTTTGATGATTCGGAGCTGCTGATCGCCGCAGACTGCACTGCATATGCGTTTGCGGACTTTCATGAGCGATTCATGAGCGGCAGAATAACTCTTATCGGCTGTCCGAAATTGGATTCCGTTGATTATTCCGAAAAGTTGACTGAAATTATTCGCAATAACGAAATAAAGAGCATAACGGTTGCAAGAATGGAAGTTCCCTGCTGCGGGGGCATTGAACTTGCCGTCAAAAAAGCAGCTGCGGCAGCGGGAAAGTCTTTGCCTGTTGAAGTGTTCACGATTTCAACACGCGGATGCATATTATAAAATCACCGATACGGCAGGCGATGCGGGATTTTCGGTAAAGGAGCGGCAGTGATAAGAAATGCAGATTAAAAGAAACGGAAGGGATGAACGGGAAACAACGGCTGTTGAAACAATGCTCAAAGTTCCGTATGCGGGAAAGCTTTTGGGAGCGGCTGTCGGGCTTGTTCGCGCGGCGGATTCTAATTCACGCACGGATGAAGGAACTTTCGCTTTACTGATAAAGGCTTTTTCATTGCTGAAACAGTTTGCCGAGGCGGTTTGTTCGGCGGATACGGTCGGCGAAACCGAGGCGGAGATTACGCAGGCAGAATTGCTGAAGTCAAAACTTCCCGAGGCTGTTGAAAAAATCCATGCCGAGAAGTACAGGCTTGTTCCGGATTGCAGCAGCTGCGCCGCACCGTGCGGACGAACGGAGGATTATGATGTTCGCCGCATAATCGATGCGCCGCCGGAAATTCGCACGGCAAAACTTTGCCTTGTCCAAAGCCTTTTGAACACCGCAGTCGGGCGGCCGTTCGGTGATGAAAACACGTTTATGTGCATTGCACGCGGAATTTTCATGCTTGGCGAGGATTGCACGGCGGAAGAGTTGAACGGCTCGGCGAGTGAGATTGAGAACCTGCGGAGTGCATCGGCTTAAATTGGACTTTTCTTCACCGTTAATTTTAAAAACAGACGGCAGCAAGCTCCCCGCTGCGGAGCTTGCTGCCGTTTTTGTCGGTTGGAAATAAACGCTTTTTTGAAAATGCGGTTGACGGAACAGCTGTAAAGGGAACCGTTACGGCAAATATGATTACCGACTGTTCGCACAAGCGGCATAAAGGCCGAAAGTAAGCAAACGCTGTTCCGAAAAACGCAAGTCATTCACGGCGTATCCCGAGCCAGAACCAACTGCCGCTGCTTGAACGAACGCGGCGAAGGTTTCCGCAAAGACCTGCGGGAGGACGGCGGCTTGAACTCGGCACGGCAACGATGCCGTACATTACGCCGCGAACGCGAGCTTTGCCGAACAGACGGCGGTCGTTTTGGCGTTTTTTCCAATACGAGTTGGGAAAAAGCTGCGGGAACGGGTTTTCGGCCGCGCTTTCATCCGATCGGGCGCAGTTTTCGCAAAGCACACCGATATCCGCGGCAAGATCGGAACGGTGAACGGCAGGATTCGAATTCTCGGCGGGATTGCCGTTTGCTGCGGAAATTCCGCTTCCCGCAAACAATTCTTTCGCTTTGCCAAGGATTCCTTCCGTAACGGGAGATTTTGCGGACTGCAAGCCGTTCGGCGGCAGGGCAGAGTTCGGAGCGATCGCTTTTTTTTCACTTGGGCGCATGTCACGCCTCCTTTGCCCCGATTTCTCCGGTTCTGTGCCGCCCGCCCTTCTGCTAACGGCGGCGGAAAGGTGTTTGCTGTTTTCGGCTGAATTTTCCGAAATTTGCAAATCGGCTGCGCATTGAATGCTGCCGTGCCGGTTTCTTTGCACCGCATTCCGCTCTTTCGCGCAGGCTGCTGCCCGAATTCGTGACTTAACGGCCTGCAAATCATGCCGCACCGCACCGATGCTGCCTTCCGCGATAAAATCTCCGAAAGGGTTTGCAATTACGGCGGCACGAACGCATGAAAACGGTGCCGTGCCGTTCGATACTGTGTCGTTCGGCACTGTGCCGCCGAACTCATCGGACTCATCGGAAAACTGAAAGGATGCAAAATTCTCTCCGTCAATAAGATAAACAGTGAACCCGCCGCGCGGGGGTTTTTCGCGGAGTTTCAGAACAAAGCGGGTGCTTTTGCCAACTGTTGTCAGTCGAATCGATCCGCTTAAACTTCCGCGTAATGTGATGAATCCTACCATATTGCCGTCCTCCCTTCTGCAAGAATATGCTGCGGGCACGCAAAAGTTGCAAAAATGCGAAAAATTTTTAACAGACATGCCCGGGAGCATGTAAAAACTTATATATGAAACAAGGTGCTCGCAGGGGGCGTTTCCCCTTGTTCATTTCGGTATAGGTATGCTATAATACCATTGGAGGAGTTTGGCTTTGTTATATGAGCTTATAAAACCTTATAGTTCCGTTTCGCTCATCGGCATGTGCAAAAATGCGGGAAAAACAACGGTGCTTAACCGATTGATAAAGGATTGCCGCAGGATGAAAGAGTGCATTGCGCTGACGTCCATAGGCAGGGACGGTGAGCGGAGCGACCTTGTGACGAACACGAAAAAACCCGAAATTTTCGTTTACGACGGCACAATTATTGCAACGGCCGAAAAGCTGCTTTTTGCGGGCGGGAATTTGTCCGATTCCGGAAATGATGCGCAAAAGAACGGCATGAACAGCGGTATTTCCCGGGAAATATTGGACACAACAGGAATGCCAACGCCCATGGGAGAGGTCATTATCCTTCGTGCATGCAGTGACGGCTTTGTTCAGCTTGCGGGTCCGTCCATGACGGCGCAGCTTGCGCGGCTTAAAAAACGGATGTTTGAACTCGGCGCGGCAAAAGTCATTATCGACGGTGCGCTGAGCCGAAAATCGCTTGCGATGCCGGCTGTCAGTGATGCGGCAATATTGTGTTCGGGCGCAAGCTATTCCCCGGATATTCGGAAAACTGTTGAAGACACATGCTTTTCGGCGGAGCTTATGATGCTTCCGCAAACGGAACGGACGGAATACGTGCGTCAATGCAAACAAAAATATGGCGTGTTTTTCGGCAGCGGGAAACATGGCGGAGAGCAAACGGAGTTTTCGGAGCTTTCCCGCGCGGCGGAACTTGTTCGAAAAGGCGGCGCAGAGGCTGTTTTGATGCGCGGCGGAGTGCCGGATTCGGCTGCAAATGCGCTTATTGCGGCGGGGCATGCCCTTAACGGACTGGAGATTATTTGTGAGGACGGCAGCAGGCTGCTGCTTTCACATAAAAACTATGAAAAACTTGTTCGTGCAGGTGCAAGATTTACCGTTCTTAACAAAACACGGCTGCTTGCAGTGACGGTAAACCCGTTTTCCGCAAAAGGCAGCCATTACAACAAAACGGAGTTTTACGATGCCGTGTGCAGCGGCCTCTGCGGACGCGTGCCGGTGCTTGATGTTGTGAGCGAATTCGGCTGCGCGGCAGCGGAGTAAACCCGCGTGCGTGAAATCTATATTCCTGCGCTTTCACGAATAAACGACCGAACATGAATTGACATAATAAAACTATGCTTGACAAACAACAGCGGGCAACGATAGGATTTGCCTACATAATTAAAAATTTGCAGACTTGCTCCCCCTTCGGAGAGGAGCTTGCACGGCATACCCATGCGTATCCGTGCGGAGAAAATGCGCGGCTTTGCCGCGAACTTGAAAATGTTCGTCTGCTTGCGGAAACGATCCGCAGCGATGCCGCAAGGGATGCGCTGTCTGCCGCCGAGCGTGCGCTGATGCAGCTTAAAGATGTTCGCCGTTCGGTCGCACGCAGCCGCGAAATGACGCTTACAGACGTTGAATTCTTCGAAATTAAACGTTTTTTGATAAAGCTTGATGCGCTTGCGGAGGCATTTTCAAAGATTCCCTGCCGCGAAAGGCTGAATGAAATCGATATTCACCCCCTGCCGCACGCGCTTTCAATTGTTGACCCGGACGGAATGCGTGCAATGACTTTTCGCGTGAGCGACAGCGCATCCGCGGAGCTTGCGGGAATTCGGCGCAGGCGCAAGCGGGTCGATGCCGAATTGCGCCGAGATCATGTCGAGGGGCGGGATGCACTTGAAGCGGAAAGAACTCTGCTTGCTGCAAGGGAAGAGAGTGAAGAACTGCGCATCCGCACGGAGATGACAAGAGCCTTTGCTGCACATTCTCACGAGGCGGAGCATGTGATTAAAAGCATTGCAAGGTTCGATTTTGCGCTTGCAAAAGCAAGATTTATGTGCAGCAGGGGCGGCAGCATTCCGAAAGTTGAAGCAAACGGGCAGCGGGTTCTTCTTAACGAAATGATCAACCCGCAGACAGCTGATGCACTGCATTCGTCCGGGCGGAAGTTTACCCCGGTCAGCATTGAGCTTTTACCCGGTTCAACCGTTATCACGGGCGCAAACATGGGCGGAAAATCCGTTGCAGTCAAAACGCTTGCGCTGAACGTGCTGCTTGCGCTGTGCGGTTTCCCTGTTTTTTGCAGCAAAGCAGAATTGCCGCATTTTGCAGGCATACACTTGCTCTGTGAGGATATGGAGGACAGCTTGGGCGGGCTTTCGAGTTTCGGCGGGGAGATGATTCGCTTTGACGGCATTCTTTCCGAGATAAAAACCGAAAGCACTGCGCTAATTCTGCTTGATGAGTTTGCGCGCGGAACGAACCCGCACGAAGGTGCGGCGCTTGTGCGGGCGGCAGTGAAGTATTTCAACGATCGGCGCGGTTGTTTTGCGCTGATAACAACGCATTTCGACGATGTTGCATGCTGTGCGTCCATGCACTATCAGGTTATCGGGCTCAAAAACGTTGAACCTGCCGTGCTCGATGCAGCATTGGCCGGGAACGATGCTTCAAGGGCCTCCGTGCTTCCTAAACTCATGGACTACGGATTGTATCGTGTTGCAGGCGATGTGAATCCGCCGCGTGATGCGCTGGCGATTTGCAGAGCAATGCGTGTTTCTGATGAGTTCATGCGCTGTGTAAATGCGGAGGAAACAAAAATGTGAACCCCGTGCCGTACGGATACGAAACGAATGCGGCATTAAACATAAAAATTAAAATGTCTGAAAGGCAGAATACAGGAGGACTTACAATATGAAATCAGGAAACAAAAAACACAATGTTCGCATTGCGGCTCTTATTGCGGCAGTGCTTGCGCTCTGTCTTACGTTGACGGGCTGCATGATGGGCAGCGGCAAACAGCCGAGTATCAATGCAGAGGACGATTCAACCGTTGCATATGCCGACAGACAGCTTACCTTTGTGCATAATGTGCAGTCGATTCAGGTGAATGTCAACACGGCGGTCGGATTTTTCTGCTATGAAGACAATACGTACAAAATTTTAACCGACAAGTCCAACGGCGATTCCGATGCCTTGGATACATACGCACCGGATGCGACGGCGGCACCGGATGCGACAACCGCTCCGGATGCACCGAAAGCTGACACGGCCGAAGACAACACGGTTAAATATACCGTTGAGCTTTTTGAAAAGGATAAGGACGGGAACCTTTCGGAAACGCCGGCATCCTCAGATAAAATCACTTATGAAATCAACGAAAAGAACGGCTATCTGTTCGTAAAGGCTTCCGCTCTCGGCGAGATTCGCATCAATGCATCCTGCGCCAACGGCAGCGAATTGAAAGAGACTGTAAAGCTCAATGTCGATCGCCAATCGGTAAGCCTTTTCGACATTGTGATGTTCGTTATCGGTCTGTATCTGCTCTATTCCGCAATTTCCGGCCGCGGCAGAATCTTTGATGCCGAGTTTGTAAAAGAGGGCATGGAAGCAAAACACAAAAAGGCAATGCGCATAAGCTGCCTTGCAGCGGCCGTCATCATGATTGCGGCGGGTGTTGTTTCCGCTTTGGACGGTTTTGGCAAGCTGCAAACGGTCAGCATGATTCTGTTCGGTCTGCTCTGCGCCGTGTTCGTTGCGGCGATCATCTGGACGGGCAAATACGTTGACAAGAACGCAAAGCGCGAAGCTCAGCAGCAGCCGGGAGGCGGCGTGCCCCGCGCACCCAAGGCGGCGTTCGAGTTTGACGATGATGAACCCACAATAGACGACGTTAAAAAATAATTCGCGGAACAGCTCCGCACTCGATTGAACTTTGACTGAAGGCTGAAACAGGCGGAGCCTTTTGAGGAAGTTCTGCGGATAAAAACACAAAAAACAACTTGAAATAAGTGAGGCAAGCAATGGAAAACAACGAGAACATCGCTCCTTCGAAAGAAAAAGCAGCTCCCTGCGGTGCAGACGCTAAACGCAGCTTCGGAGACATTGTGAAGCATTATGCGGACAGGTACTTTATTAAGGCTCTCGGAGCAATGGCAAAGGGTCTTTTTGCCTCTTTGCTCATCGGCACGATAATTGCACAGTTTGCACGCATTCCCGCACTTTCGGGCATTCTTGATCCGATTGTGAAGGCTGCACAGAACGGCTTTGTTGTCGGCGGTGCGATCGGCGCGGCGATCGCTGTCGGGTTGGGCGCAAAAGCTCTGACGCTCTGCGCTGCGGTCGTTGCCGGAGCGATAGGCTATACAAGCGGTGCAGGCGGCGCGGGTCCTGTCGGGGCTTATATTGCTGCCGTTATCGGAATCGAAATCGGAAGGCTTGTTGAAGGCAAAACAAAAGTTGATATTCTCCTTGTTCCCATTGCGGTGCTGCTGACGGGCGGCGTTGTGGGTGTGCTTCTCGGCGCACCGCTCGGCGCATTCATGAAGTGGCTCGGTTACATAATCGGCAAAGCAACCTATCTGAACCCGATTCCGATGGGCATCATAGTTTCCGTTGTTATGGGCATCATTCTGACGGCTCCGATTTCGAGCGCCGCAATTGCCTCCATGATATTTGTAACGGCAAATGCCGCACCGGATGTTAAAACCGGGCTTATGCTTGCAGCGGGTGCCGCAACGATCGGCTGTTCGTGCCAGATGGTCGGTTTTGCGGTTTCAAGCTTCCGCGAAAACCGCTGGGGCGGCATTGTTTCTCAGGGACTCGGCACATCAATGCTCCAGGTGCCGAATATATTGCGTCATCCCGCAATCCTTGTTCCGCCGACGCTTGCAAGCGCGATCCTCGGACCGTTCGGAACAACGGTGTTCCAAATGCTGAACGAAGGCATTTCGGGCGGCATGGGTACCTGCGGATTTGTGGGTCAGATAGGAACGTTTACGACAATGCTTCAAAACGGCAGCGAGTGGTGGTCGATACTGCTTCGCGTGCTGCTGCTGCATATTGCTGCTCCCGCTGCGCTTTCTCTGCTTTTCAGCGAAATAATGCGCAGGCTCGGGTGGATAAAACAGAACGATATGCTGCTTGACTGAGCTGTGCGGCAGCGAAACTTTTTTAAGTTTTTCTTGAAAGGAAATGAAGAACATGGAAAAATTCTATTTATATAACACTCTTACAAAGCGCGTGGACGAGTTTGTGCCGCGCGAGGCGGGCAAGGTCAGCATGTATACCTGCGGCCCGACTGTTTATCATTTTGCGCATATCGGCAACCTCCGCTCCTATATCATGGAGGATGTGCTCGAAAAATTCCTGCGCTATATCGGCTATGATGTGAAGCGTGTGATGAACATAACGGACGTGGGGCATCTGTCAAGCGACGGTGACACCGGCGAAGACAAGATGGTCTCCGGTGCAAAGCGCGAGGGCAAAACCGTTATGGAGCTTGCTAAATTTTATGAGAATGCGTTCTTTGACGATTGCCGTAAGCTGAACATCAAAACTCCCGATGTTGTTGAACCTGCGACGAACTGCATTGCCGAATACATAAAACTTATCGAAAAACTGTTTGAGAACGGCTATGCATACGAAGCGGGCGGAAATATCTATTTTGACACCTCCAAACTCAAGGATTATTATCAGCTCACAGGGCATTCGTCGGATGACTTGCTTGTCGGTGTGCGCAGCGATGTTGAAGAGGACGGAAACAAGCGCAACAAGTCAGACTTTGTGCTTTGGTTCACAAAATCCAAATTCGATTCTCAGGAACTGAAATGGGACAGCCCGTGGGGCGTCGGCTATCCCGGCTGGCATATCGAGTGCTCTGCAATCAGCATGAAGCACCTCGGGGAGTATCTCGACCTGCATTGCGGCGGTGTGGATAATATTTTTCCGCATCACACAAACGAAATCGCGCAGAGTGAAGCGGCCGTCGGGCATCCGTGGTGCAGCCACTGGTTCCATGTTCAGCATCTGAACGACCGCGAGGGAAAAATGAGCAAGTCAAAGGGCAATATCCTGACGGTTTCCGTTTTGCAGGAAAAGGGTTATGACCCTCTCGTATACAGAATGTTCTGCCTGCAAAGCCACTACAGAAAGCCGCTTGAATTCAGCTACGATACGCTGGATAATTCGAAAGCCGCTTACGAAAGGCTGCTCAACCGCATTGCGGGCATACCTCAGGAGGGCGAAATAAATGCGGCGCAGGTGGAGGATTACCGCCGCCGCTTTATCGAAAAAGTGGGCAACGATTTGAACACTTCACTCGGTTTGACGGTGCTTTACGATTTGCTTAAAGATTCGGATGTGAACGGCGCGACAAAACGCGCAATTATTGCGGATTTTGACAGGGTGCTTTCACTTAATCTGCTTTCGGGCGGCACGAACACTGCGGAAGAGCATTCGGACGGGTTTGTTCGATATGTTGAAGACCTCATTCGCGAACGTACAGAGGCAAAAAAGAACAAAAACTATGCCCGTGCGGATGAAATTCGTGCGGAGCTTGCAGAAAAGGGCGTTACGCTTAAGGACTCAAAGGAAGGAACAAGCTGGACAAAGGCATAAATCCGTGAAAAACCGCAAAGCGGAGGGGCAATAATCTTTGCTCCCCCGCCGAAGTTTATTCGGAGTTTTTGCTCCGAGACGCTCAACTTAGCAAATAAGAGTAAAAAAATAACAGAGAAAGGTGTGATATTATGAGAAAATGCGCTGTCGGCGGTCAGGCCGTTATGGAAGGCGTTATGATGAAATCCGATAAGGGCATTGCAATGGCAGTGCGCCGCGCGGACGGAAAAATTGTTGCAAGTTACAAAAATCAGGTTTCAAAAGCGCAGAAGGGCACTTTTTGGGGGCTGCCGATAATTCGCGGAATTGTTGCGCTTGTTGAATCGCTCACAACCGGCATGTCCACAACGATGGATTCCGCAAAAATGTACGGCGAAGATGCGTTTGCGGATGAGGAACCGACAAAATTCGAAAAATGGCTTGCGAAAACTTTCGGAAAATCCGTTGAAAACATCGCAATAACAGTTGCGCTTGTGCTTGGCGTTGCGCTTGCTGTCGGGCTTTTTGTGCTTCTTCCGCAGTTGATTTCGTCGATGATTTTCGGGCAGACAAAGAGCCTTTGGCGTTCGCTCGTCGAGGGTGTTTTGCGCGTGGGAATTTATATCGGTTATCTTTTCGGCTGTTCCTGCATAAAAGACATGAAGCGGCTGTTCATGTATCACGGTGCGGAGCATAAAACGATTGCCTGCTACGAGGCAGAGGATGAGCTTATTCCCGCCCGTGCAAAAAAATACAGTCGGCTGCATCCGCGCTGCGGAACGAATTATCTTTTCCTTGTGATGGCGGTATCGATTCTGTTTCTTACCGTTATCGATGCCGTGTTCATCTACGGATTCAAATTTGAAATTCAGAACAGCATTCTTGAATTCCTTTTCCGCTTCGGCGTCCGCATAATCTGCATTCCGCTCATTGCGGGCATAAGCTATGAAGTGCTGCATGCGGCGGCAAAGAGTGACGGCTGGTTTGCAAAAGTTGTTCGCGCTCCCGGCATGGGCTTGCAGCTTATCACAACAAAAGAACCCACCGAGGATATGCTTGAGGTTGCAATTGCGGCATTTTATATTGCAATGGGTGAAAGAAGCTGCGATTACTATAATAAGCTTGCGGATGAACCCGAAAACCCGGAACCCGCCGATGCAGCGGAGCCGCACAAAAACGCAGAAGCGGCAGCAGCCGAAAAAGTTGAAGATGCCGGGAATGCGGAGCCTGAAGTAAACACGAAAACGGCGGCCGATAAGCAATGACAATTCGCGATGCCGCTGCACTTGCCCGAAAGGAGCTAATTGAAACGAGTTTTGAAGATGCGGAGTTTGAAGCGCGCCAGCTTGCGGCATTTTGTCTCGGAAAACGCAGATTATACACGTTTGAACTTGCGGATGAAATGCCGGTCGATGCGCTGAAAAGACTTCAATACTGCATAATACGCAGAAAAAATCATGAACCGCTGCAATACATAATCGGCGAATGGGAGTTCATGGGGCTGCCGTTCAAGGTGAACGAAAACGTGCTGATTCCGCGTGCGGACACGGAAACGCTTGCCGAAGCAGCGGAAAAAATCATTGCAAAGCGAAAGAACACAGCTGCGCCCGTAAAAATTATTTTGGATGTCTGCACGGGCAGCGGCTGCATAGGAATATCAATTGCAAAGCGGACGGGCGTTCCCGCGCTGCTCTGCGACATAAGCCCCGATGCTGTTTCCGTTGCGGAAAAAAACATTCAATTAAACGGCGTCGGCGGGCTTTGCATGTGCAGACAGGGCGACCTTTTCGAGGCCGCGCTGCCCTTTGCAAAAGAGCGGGCAAGCGGGTTCGATATTATTACAATAAATCCGCCTTATATATGCACCGATGTTATTCACTCGCTTCAGCCGGAGGTTTTGCGCGAACCGATGATTGCGCTTGACGGCGGCGCGGACGGACTGGAGTTTTACAGGCGCATTCAAAAGGGGTATTCATGCCTTCTGAACCCGGGCGGCGTGCTGCTGCTTGAAACAGGTTTTGACCGGAGCGCGGCGGTTTCAAAGCTTTTTGCGAATGACGGAGCGGTTTCCGTGCTTTCGGACATTTGCGGAAACGATCGCGTGGTGGTTGTTGAAAAAGATTCAATCGGGGTTAAAAAATTGCCCAAACATATGAAAGATAACAGGATATGCTGAACAGACTTAAACAGATGAAGCTGCATTATGAGCAGCTTGCGGAAAAAATCGCCTCTCCGGAGGTCATGGCGGATATGAACGCATGGCGTGAGCTTGTTAAAGAGCATTCAACGCTTGAACCGATAATCACCGCCTACGATGAATACCTTGAAACGGAGAGCGGCATTGCGGATTGCAGGGCGATGCTCGATTCGGAAGAAACCGAGCAGGAGATGCGGACCCTTGCGGAGGAGGAGCTTGCGGAGCTTTCCCATAAAGCGGCGCAGCAGCAGGAGAATCTTAAAATTCTTTTGCTTCCGAAGGATAAAAACGATGAACGAAACGTTATAATGGAAATACGCGCGGGCACGGGCGGGGATGAGGCGGCACTGTTCGGCGCCGTGCTTATGCGGATGTATCAACGCTATGCCGAGCGGCATAATTTCAAATACGAGCTCATCGATATTGCCGAAACGGAAATGGGCGGAATTAAAGAAGCCACTTTCAGTCTCAACGGCCGCGGTGCATATTCCCGAATGAAATACGAGAGCGGAGTGCACAGGGTTCAGCGAGTGCCCGAAACGGAGACTCAGGGACGAATTCACACAAGCGCGGCAACGGTTGCGGTGCTTCCGGAGGCGGAGGATATTGACGTTGAAATTAATCCCGGAGATTTGCGCATAGACACTTATCGTTCAAGCGGCGCAGGCGGGCAGCACGTCAACAAAACGGAGAGCGCGATAAGAATAACGCATCTTCCGACGGGGCTTGTTGTTCAAAGCCAGGATGAGCGCAGCCAGGGCCGCAATAAAGAACAGGCAATGAAGGTGCTTAAAAGCCGTCTCTATGAAATGTATCGCGCGGAAGCCGCAGCAAAAGAAGCATCGGCGCGCAAAAGTCAAGTCGGTTCCGGCGACAGAAGCGAAAGAATCCGTACCTACAACTTCCCGCAGGGACGCGTTACGGACCACAGAATCGGCATG
>CALAXO010000047.1 GCA_937894955.1 uncultured Clostridia bacterium | reverse complement strand
GGCGAAGAGCTTAAGCTCAACTCCGTACGTAACTCCTACACCCCCGGTAACTTCGTCTCTCTTGAAGAAGATGTAACCATCGAAATCAACGGCGAATCCAAGACCTTTGCAAAGGGCACCTACTACGGTGAAATTATGCAGGCTCAGATCGACGCTGACGGCGTTAAGATCAAGGTATGGGATGCAGAAAACCAGACCAGCGACGGTTTCGCGGGTTGGTACAATCCTGAGAATGCTTACGAAGAACTCCAGCAGGCAATCGCCGAGCTCAAGGATTTCGACGTTGAAATTTCCAAGGATAACCCCATCGCTATGGATCTGCCCTACTATTCCGGCAACGACGTCTACACCAATCGTGCACAGACCCTCAAGCAGTCTGTTGAAGAAGCTCTCCAGGGTTGCGTTGTTATAAACCTCGTTGGCTGTTCAGATCCTCAGGATTGGTACTATGCAGGTTACTACACCGAAACCGGTGCAGATGCTAACTACACTCTGTACGACGTATCCGGCTGGGGTCCTGACTACGGTGATCCCGCAACCTACCTCGACACCATGCTCGGTGACGGCGCAGGTTACATGGCTAAGTGCCTCGGTATCTTCTAATACCGCATTCGCACAATAACTTAGCTTTATAGAACATTAACGGACAATGGGGGAAGACCTCGTATCTTCCCCCGTTGTAATCTTTATAAGGAGTAGGGGCTGAATATGACGAAATATCTATTAAAGCGATTGCTGACCGGTGTGCTTTCGGCATGTGCTGCAACGATAATCGTTATGATCATGATTTTCTCTTTGCTTGATCGTAACCTTATTTTTGCAAAGGACTCCGTGTACAGCCATCAGACAAATAATGCTCGAGAAGCCTATAAGTACCGCAAATGGAGAGAATACGGCTATCTTGATTATGTTACCTATGCTGACTATGTTAACAGCTTGGAAAAAAACGGCGAGGTTGATGCAGAGACTGCAAAAACAGCCGTTAAACTCGGCAGAACTGCCGAAAAAGATTCTGAAGAAACTCAAACTTACATCAAAAAATTCACCGAATACTATGAGGGCAAAGGCTACAAAGTCGTGCGACTTGACGCCGTTCTTAAACCCAGCGGACGCGGTCTTGCCGAGGGCGGTTCCCCTCAGCTTTTTGCGCATCGTGATATTCCCCTCATTTCTCGCGTGCTTAAATACTTCGGGAGCATTTTCACCGTTGATAATATCCATAAGGCAAGCGGCGTTGCCGATGCCGATCGCGGATTGACCTTCACTCTTTATGATCCCGTCTATAACCCCGTCGGTTCCGAAAAGAAAGTTTTCTCCCCGGCGATCATGGGCAACGGTACAACTCACAAGTACCTGCTCTATTTCAACGACAAATTCCCTTATGTTCATCAGAACCTTCTGACAATCTCCCTCGGTACTTCGTTCGCTGTTAACCAGGGCATCGATGTGTTCACAACGATGACCAAATCCCAGGGTTCCTTCGTTAAAAAAACGATGACTTTCCCCACAGGTTTCGTTGAAGAAAGTGCGGACGATCTGCACACGGCGACTTATGTTGCCGGCTCAAAGGATTCTTCACCTGTTACCGCAGCACGTTTCACCGATGATTACACAAACGTTCAGACTGTCAACAGGACTTATTCCAAGGTTGGCTTCTCGTTCATCCTCGGTATTCTGTCCAGTTTTCTTGCATACCTCATCGGCATTCCCGCAGGCATCTCCATGGCACGCAAAAAGGACAAGCTGGGCGACAAGATCGGTACCATTTATATCGTCTTCAGTCTTGCTGTTCCCTCGCTTGCGTACATCTTCATGGTTAAGGCACTCGGCCGACTCATCGGCATGCCCACAACCTTCGACCTTGACAAGGGTACATGGCTGATGTATGTTCTGCCCATTATCTCCCTCGCACTTCCTTCCATCGGTAACCTGATGAAGTGGCTGCGCCGCTACATGATCGACCAGATGAACTCTGACTATGTCAAGTTCGCTCGTTCCGGCGGTCTTTCCGAGAGCGAGATTTTCAGCAAGCATATCTTCAAGAATGCTGCAATCCCCATCATTCACGGTATCCCGAGCACGGTTCTGTTCGCTCTTGTCGGTGCGATCATCACCGAACGTGTTTATGTTGTTCCAGGTGCAGGTAACCTGCTCACCACGGCTATCAACATGTACGATAACAATGTTATTGTTGGTTTGACTCTGTTCTACGCGCTTCTGTCGGTTGTTGCTATCATCCTGGGCGACCTTCTCATGACGCTCGTTGACCCGAGAATCTCCTTCGTACAGAAAGCGAGGTAATAGAAATGGCTTCTGAATTGGTAAATGTCAGCGATCTCGGTATGAAAGAAGAAGAGTTGTTTTCCCGCTGCGACAGCAACATCGACTCCGAAAAGATTACCGCGCCGCGTTACTCCTATTGGCATTCGGTTTTCCGTGTGTTCTTCAAGAAAAAGATAAACATCGTTGTTCTTGCCATTCTGGCGTTCATCATTATCTTTTCCTACATCTATCCGATTTTCTCCGGATATGATGCATACGCAAACCTGCTCGACCCGACTGCAAAGCATTTGAGTCCTGCAAAGGCGATCGAAAAATGGGGCTTCAGTCTGCATACCATTCTCGGTGCAGGCGGTTCCGGCCAGTCAACTTTCGATGCGATTTGGCACGGTGCGGAGATCTCCCTCTCCCTCGCATTTGTCTGCGCACTTATTAACATGACTATCGGCGTCACCATCGGCGCACTTTGGGGCTTCTCCAAAAAAGTCGATGCCGTCATGATGGTTGTCTACAACATTATCGGCAATATTCCGTATATTTTGTTGATTTCCGTTCTTGTTATGCTGTTCACCGCGAGCTTCTGGTCCATGGTTTTCGCAATGACGATCACGGGCTGGATAGGCATAGCATACTTCATCAGAACGCAGGTTGTCATCATCCGCGACCGCGAATATAACCTTGCATCGAAGTGCCTTGGTACTTCCACCGTTCGCATCGCAATGAAGAACATCCTTCCGTTCATGACCTCCGTTATCGTTACCATTGCGGCAACCGAGATTCCTTCCTATATCTCCTACGAAGTCTTCCTGTCCTACCTCGGCATGGGTCTTTCCGAGATGTCCCTTGGTAAGCTGATCGAAGCTGCACAGAGTGCAATGGTTACCCCCGGTTGGGAAATCGAATTCTGGAGCCCCGTTCTGTTGGCATCCATTATCACGATTATCCTGTATGTTGTCGGTCAGAACCTGGGCGACGCATCCGACCCGAGAACGCACAGATAAGAGGACACCGCTATGGAAGAAAAGAAAGTATTGTTATCAGTTAAGGATCTTGAAGTCGAATTCCGCGTTCGCGGCAGAATTCTGACAGCTATCCGCGGCATCTCTCTGGATATTTACGAAAACGAATCGATCGCAATCGTCGGCGAATCCGCTGCGGGTAAATCCGTATTCACTAAAACCTTCGCAGGTATGCTCGATGACAACGGCTATGTCAGCAACGGTTCCATCGTTTTCAATGATCCCGAGCTTGCCGACACAACAGTTCCCAACACCCCCGAGGTTAAGGCTATTCATGCAAAGCTGAATGCAGCATCCCGCTATGAAAACGGTGCCGCAATCTACCGCCGCATCAATGAACTTAAACAGGACAGGATTCGCAGGTCCACCCTCAGCGAGATGGAGGCCGAAGCTCTCGATACCCGCATTGAGGATCTGAGATTCCGCAGAGCCGAGACCTATAACCTCAAGCTCACAATTGATCCGTCCAAGGAGAAGGAGCGCCTCAAGGAGCTTTCTCACAGCATTAAAAAAATGGACGAGGAACTGAAGCAGCTTGAAGACGAGCGCAAAAAAACCATCGCCGGCCACAGGAAGGAAATGCACAGCGACACTGCGTATAATACTCAGTTCAAGACTGAAATGACTCAGCTTACCGCTCAGTACAGAGAGGCATGTGCTCAGCCCGTTTCCGCCGACAAAATTGCGCGTAACGAGATTATTGCAAAAGAGATTTATCTGTCCGTCGGCAGATACAATGCTGCAAAACGCATCAAGGCGATAAACAACCTTGTAAAGGTCGTTCGCAACGCAATGAAGAACGGTCTCGACCTTAACGATGACGCAACAAGAACCGATGTATTCGATGATGTCGCTTTCCGCGTCAGGTTCCTTGATGAGAACGAATCACGCATTCACGGTACCTGCGTTATCAACCTTGCAAAGCTTAAATATGCAAAGGACTGGACCCGCATCCGCGGCAGAAGAATCGCAACCGTTTTCCAGGATCCTATGACGTCGCTCAACCCGATCATCACCATCGGCAAGCAGATTTCCTCCATCATTATGAAGCATCAGGACTGCTCCGAGGTTGAAGCGCGTGCGCGCGCAATCGAAATGATGCGTAAGGTCGGCATTCCAAATGCAGAGAACCGTTACGACGATTATCCCTTCCAGTACTCCGGCGGTATGCGTCAGCGCATCGTTATCGCAATTGCGCTTTCCTGCCAGCCGAAGATCCTCATCTGCGATGAGCCCACCACTGCGCTTGACGTTACCATTCAGGCACAGATTCTCAAGCTCATCAAAGACTTGCAGAAAGAATTCAATTACACGATCGTTTTCATCACGCATGACCTTGGTGTTGTTGCAAATGTTGCCGACCGCGTTGCAGTTCTTTATGCAGGACAGATTGTTGAAGTCGGCACGACCGAAGAAGTTTTCTATGACCCGCGTCATCCGTACACGTGGGCACTGCTCTCCTCACTGCCGCAGCTTGCACAGCGCGACACCGAGCTGTTCTCAATCACCGGCACGCCGCCTTCTCTCTACAATAAGATTGCGGGCGATCCTTTCGCACCGAGAAATCCTTATTGTCTGAAAATCGATGTTGTCAAAGCTCCGCCGATGTTCAAGATCACGGAAACTCATTATGCAAAGACTTGGCTGCTTGATCCCAGAGCACCCAAGATTGAAAAGCCTGCCGCGATCGACAACATCCACGACAAGATGATTAAAGCGTTTAATATTTAATGGGAGGGTAGAACTGTGGAACATAAAGAAAAAATTACCGCAAAAGAAGGCAAGGTTTACCATCTGCCCGAAAAAGCTCCTGTTGATGCAAGCGGGAGGGAAGTTCTCCTTTCGTTGAAAAACGTTGACATCACCTTCGGCAAAGGCGACAATGCCGTGCGTGCAGTCAAAAACGCTTCTTTCGACATTTACAAGGGTGAAACGTTCTCCCTTGTCGGCGAGTCCGGTTCCGGTAAAACCACGATCGGTCGTGCCGTAATTCGCGTCAACCCCTGCGCCGCCGGTGAAATTTATTACAAGGGCGTTCGCATCTCCGGCAAGATTCCCCACTCATTGGATCGCGAAGTTATCCGCAACATCCAGATGGTCTTCCAGGATCCCGCCGCATCTCAGAACGAGCGTGCAACCGTTGACTACATTATCTCCGAAGGTCTCTATAACTTCCACCTCTTCGAAAATGAGGCGGATCGTGTACGCAAGGTCGAGAATATCATTCAGGAAGTCGGTCTGCTCCCCGAGCATTTGACCCGTTACCCGCACGAGTTCTCCGGCGGACAGCGTCAGAGGATCGGTCTTGCAAGGGCAATGGTAATGGATCCCGAACTTGTTGTTGCAGACGAACCTATCTCCGCACTGGATGTTTCAATCCGTGCGCAGGTTCTGAACCTGCTCAAAAAGTTCCAGCGTGAACGCGGAACCACCTACCTGTTCATCGCGCATGACCTTTCGATCGTTCGCTTTATCTCCGATCGTATCGGCGTTATCTACAAAGGCGACATCGTTGAGGTTGCAACCGCAGAAGAACTGTTTGACTTCCCGATGCATCCCTACACCCGCTCTCTAATTTCCGCGATCCCGATTCCGGATCCGAATCTTGAGAAGCATAAAGTGTTGTTCAGCTATGATCCTTCACAGCATGATTACAGCGAGGATAAGCCCGAGCTTACTGATATCGGCCATGGCCACTTCGTCTTCGGCAGCAAGAAAGAAATCGAAGAGTATAAGCGTCTCCGCGAGGAGGGAACTCCCCTCAAGAGCGTAACCATTGCCGGCGTTAACGCTCCCGCGGATGTAAAAACTGCCGAAAAGCAGCTTGAAGAGAAAAAAATCGCGGGTTCTATCCTTGATACGCCGCTTCACGATACCGGTAGCTTCTGGCTTGCGTTCCTTTCCTTCTTCCTTGCCATCCCCGGCTTGATTGCGGGTGCGATCTTCAAAAAGCACAACTATATCCGCAATTACAAGAAGTGCAAGAAGGGCGCAATTGCCGGCCTTATCACAACGGCAGCAATTATTGTCCTGTTCGGACTTATGCTGATAATTTCCATCCTGTAATCGGACTTTCAAAAAGAACGGCGGACTGAATTCAGTATGAGGCGAACAGCAAAAGAAAAAAGTCTTCCGAGGCCAAAGCCGGTACAACGCATTGAAGTGTCGGACAAACATACCGCATTGCGAATTGTGTGTTTTGCAATTTGCATCCTGTTTGCGGTTGTTTCGATGTCATATGCGGTGTACCGGCTTGTTACAAAGCCGAGCGGATGGACAACGATCGAAGCAGCCGTCAGCGGTGAAAATAATTGCGCCGATGAGATGCTGCTTCAGTATGACATAGGTTTGCGCGACGACATTTCCACAACGACTGAATATAAACAATTGGCAGAATTGTACTCAAATTTGTGCAGCGATGCCTACCGCATATTTCAATCTGATGAGGAGTATTTCGGCGCGGATGATGCACCGGCAGCAAATCTTGCTTATTTGAATAAACACCCGAACGAGGTTGTGACGGTTGATCCCGCATTGTATTCGGCATTTGAGCTGATTCGGGATAACGACAGCAGATACCCGTATCTTGCTCCTGTTTATACGGAATATAAAGGGCTCTTTTCGTGTGAAATCGACAGCGAAGCCGAGGAATTTGACCCTGTGTTTAACACAGAAGTACGCGGATTTGTTGACGAAACACTGGCATATGTAAATAATCCGGATGCAATCGACATTGAGTTCTTGGGAGAGAATAAACTCCGACTTAATGTTTCGGATGAATATGCTGACTTTGCATCCCAAAACGGTATCGGAGAATATCTCGATTTCTTCTGGCTGAAAAATGCATTTATCGTTGATTACATTGCAGAACATTTGGCCGAAAATGACTATATTCACGGGACAATAACGACGTATGACGGTTATACAAGGCATCTCGGCGGAGTGGGTATGGCTCTGTCGCTGAATTTTTACGACGAGGTCGACGGACGCGGAATTCCTGCGGCGCAGATGGATTTTAAAACGGCACGAAATGCTGTTTATTTCAGGGACTATGAAAATTCTGATATGGACACGATGCATTTTTACACCTATTCAAACGGAGAAGTTCGCAATCCGTTTGTTGACCCGAAGGACGGACTTTGCAAGGCGTCAAAAAGCGACCTGTTGATGTATTCGGATGAACTCGGCTGTGCGGAAATTGCACTTGCAAGCTACGGACTGTATTCGTCGGATTCTTTTGACACCGAGGCGGTGCTTTCGGCTGCAGAGCGCGGAGTGAATGCCGTTTATTGTGAGGGAACCGAGATTTGCTATACAGAGGCAGAAACGACGCTGTCACATTTGTATCAACAGGATGGGCTCAGCTATACGACGAAGCACGTTTCCTGATCGGAGTTTAATCAGGTTTTGCTGATAATACCAAAATTTAAAAAATAATCAGGGCTTGCCTTACGGCGAGCCCTTTGATTATTTGCACTGATAAATGAAACGTAAGGCATAAAAAGGAAATACAAAAAAAGCGCAGCGAACTGAATTCACTGCGCTGGTGACCGGTAGGGGAGTCGAACCCCTGCTGCCGCCGTGAGAGGGCGGTGTCCTAGGCCACTAGACGAACCGGCCGAACCTGACTGCGTTACTCATTATACCAAAGCAATCATTAAAATGCAACCCCGGAGAGAGCCCCAACAAAGATATATTTAATTTACCTGATACAGCAGCAATCGAAAAGCTACAGGCACGGAGCAGCGTATTCGAAAGCCGATTGCTGTTATCGTGTCGTCACATGTGGGAGGAATTTCTTGGGAAATGACAGCCGAATCAGCGCGCTGAATATTTCCCGGGAAATCAGTAACGTCGCAGCGGGAAAAGACTTACCTCCGGCAATCGACTTTAACATGAATCCGCAAGTTTCGACTTAAAGCTCAATATGCTTTTCTACTGTTCAAATGCGGCAATTTATGGTATAATCAAGTCAAATAACGGTAAAACCTGCTGCTGAGATAAAAACATGCGGATTCAGCCGCCGCTCATTGCTGTAGTTTTTTGCCGGGCATGGTTCCGAAAGCGTAGGATTTGATTCGGCTGCGCTTTACCTGTGGGAAATTCCCGCAGGCGGAAAAATAATTATACAAAGGAAGGTATGTTAATGGGCAACATTATTTCCGTGCTGTACATCCTCGCGTTTGCAGGCTGCGGCATACTCATTGCACGTCCGATTTTTGCATCGGATCGCCCGCTGAAGAGGATTCTGTTTGGATTGACTTTCGGACTTGTAATGCTTCTTTGGCTTCCGGTGCTGTTTGCGTTTATTCTCGATTTCACACTTGCTGCGCAGATTCTTGCGCTTGCCGCAGCGGTGGTCATTGCGGGCGTATCAACATTCTTTGCCGTTAAAAAGCAAAAAAACGGCAAAATCAAGTATAAAGCTGCTTCAAAGCGCGACCTTGTTCCGCTGCTGGTCACGATAGTGCCGTTGGTTGCAGTCGGCTGGATACTTCATGCGAATCACACGATAACAAATGCATCGGACGGTTCGCTGCACGTCGGGCAATGCACTTACGGTGATTTATGCATGCATTTGAGCTTTATTACAAGCATCAGCGTGCAGAAAACGTTTCCGCCGAATTATTCGCTTCTGCCGGGAACTCCGTTGGGGTATCCTTTCCTGTGCGACAGTGTAAGTTCAACCTTCTATACACTTGGGGCATCGCTCCGGATTGCCGCAATGCTTCCTGCACTGTACGCTTTTCTTACAGTTGTGCTTGGTGTATACTGTCTATTTGATGAATGGTTCAAAAACACACGCGTTTCCGTGCTTGCGACATACCTTTTCTTTATCGGCGGCGGCTTAGGGTTCGCTTACATTTTCAACAACAAACAGCTGCTTGCGGGCGAGGGCATCAACCGTTGGCAGGAAATGCTTGAGGGCTTTTACAAAACGCCCACCAATCTGCCTGCCGAGGGGCTGCGCTGGGTCAATTCGATTGCGGATATGCTTATTCCGCAGCGCGCAACTTTGTTTGGCTGGGCACTGCTTTTCCCCGCACTTCAGCTTTTGCACAGGGCGGTAATGCAGCGTGAATACAAGTGCATTGTTCCGCTCGGAATCATTGCGGGGTGCATGCCGCTTGTTCATACGCACAGTTTTCTTGCGATTGGAATAATTTCCGCGTTCCTTTTCGTTGCCGCTCTCGGAAAAATGCTGATGAGCGGTGTTTCCGAAAAACACGAGAAGCTTGCCGTTCGCAATCTCGGGCTGTTTGTTTGCTCGGCAATTGTCGGTGCGTTGCGATTGCTGAATATTCCTGTTGTTACCGAAGGGTTGGATGAAAGGTTCACGATTATTGCGGGCACGCTGACGGTTGTTGCTTCCGTTGTCATGCTGACCCTTGCTCTGCCCAAAAAGAAAGCTAAAGGCGAACGGAAGGGGGACGATGACGGCCTTGAAACCGAGCTTGCGACGGAACTTATGCCGATGCCCAAAGTTACCGAACGCAAATACATATCAGCAGTCGGAATTGCATCGGCGGCCGGCCTTGCGATTTCATCAATGCTGCAGGAAAAAGCATCTGCACTCGGTTTCGTGCTGCCGGTGTTTATGATTGCAGCAACGATTCTGCTCATCGTTTCCAACGGCATAAAGGCCGGAAGGAAGCCCGCTTCCGATGAGGTGAAGCATGTGCGTTGGTTTGCTCTGTTCGGCGTGATTGCGGTGATGCTTGCCGCACCGCAGCTTTTCGGATTCACGTTTAAACAGTCCGTGAACAACGACTCGTTCCTGCGTTGGGGATTTAACTGGTGCAATGTCAGCGACAGCTGGCTTTGGTTCTATATCAAGAATCTCGGACTCATTTTCATTCTGATGCCTGTTGCGCTGCTTTCCGAAAAAAAGCAGAACAGACTGTTCTATTACGGAACACTCGTTATATGGCTGCTGTGCGAAGTGCTGATTTTCCAGCCCAACCCGTACGACAACAACAAGCTGCTTTTCGTTTGGTTCGCATTTACCTGCGGCATAGTTGCGAATTATCTCATAACAACCTTTGCACGACCCGTCACAAGACTGGAGCGCGGGAAACGCCGCGTGCTGCGCGGCAAGACCGCCGGCCGCTATCTGCTGCTTGCAATGATGCTTATTGCGATGCTGCTTTCCGGCAGCCTGACTTTGGTGCGCGAATACATTTCGGGCGACCATATTGCATTTGCTGCGGGTGCGGATGGGAAAAGGAGCCTGCAATACATTGAAAGCGGTTACGAGGTTGTGCCGGCGGCGCAGGTTGAGCTTGCGGAATGGATAAACACAAACACCGATGAGCCCATTGCGGCGGAGGCAACCTTCCTGACGGAATGCAACCATAATAACGCCGTTGCAATGCTCACCGGGCGCAATATTTTTTGCGGCTCGGGCACGTTCCTTGAATACCACGGCGTTAACTATCGCCGGCGCCAAGGGCTTATAAAGCCCATGTATGAACAGCCCGAAACCTGCCTGCTTCGGTATGCGGCGGAATACGATATTGACTATGTGCTTGTCGGAACACGGGAGCGCGGAAGCTATGCAGTTGATACGGAATGGTTCAATGCAAACCTTCAGGTTGTGTACCGCAATGCACAGCTGACGGTCTACAAGATTGCGAAATAACAAAGCAAAAGTCCCGTGTGGAGCTTTTTCGATGCGGGACGAAAGGAAAACAAAAAAAGAAAACCGTGCGGCAGCGAAATGATTCAAGCCGCACGGTTTTTAAGTTCGGATTCTTTTAAATTCAGATTATTATACCTATGCTGCTCCGTTTCGGCATTGATGACGTGAGCAAAAAAGTGCCGAAGGGATAAAAGGGTTTTGAATCAATGCCCGTCAACCATTCTCAGGAAAAAGTAGATGCGCCCACCGAGGTTGGATTCCCAATGCTGATCAGCGCAGGTGAGAACGGTCAGAAAACGGTCGTTCGGAGTGACATGAACCGAATAATCAAGCTCGGTCCGCGCCTGCTGATAGGTTATCCATTCGGAAATCTGTTCGGGGGTCATGCTCTCCATGGTTTGCGGGTAATTGCAGTTATAGTACTGGGAGGATTGGTCGGCAGAAGCGGGCTTTTCCTCATACATTGCAAAAACTTCCCAAGTATGTGTTTCGCCGAAAAGGTTGAGCGTCCATAATCTGTTTTTAAATTCACCGTAAGTCGGTGCGTACTCATCCTGAATCTTGTGCAATTGATGCAGCATTATGCCTGCGCGGCGCAGATTATGGCCGGAAATCACCATGTTTTGCGAAGGATAGCCGTAATAAAGGTAAATTGACCCGCGCGAGGAAGGGTTGCCGCGCGCATCATGATAATGATAATAAAAATTCGAGCCGAACATCACGGGTGCGTCAATATTCGTGCCGTCAAGTTTTATATAGCCGACGGTATCGGCATTTGTTCGCTCCGCATTTGCGATTTGTTCGGAACAGCGGAAACTTTTTGCGTATTGATCGATTACGGTGTAATTCGAAAGATGACAGCGAAGCTGTTCGGCATCTGCCGTATCAACGGAATTCGGCTTTGCGGCATCGCGCAGAATATTTGCCGCCTGAAGCTGAACGGAACCGAGCTGAACATTGCCGCTGAGGTAAGCGGAGAGAAGATCTGCATCGGCGGCGGTTATGCTTCCGTCCATGTTTATATCGCCGAGGATGACCGCTGTGCCGCGCTCCCCGTTTTCAAGCGTGTATTCATCCCCTGTACGAATCAGCGGATTCGCATCCGGTGCAAGCCCAAGTACAAAACCGCCCTCTGCAACATACGGGCGCAGCCGCCATGAAGCGGTTTCACCTTCGCAAAAGTCATTGCTTCCGAATGCGTGAACCGTGCCGTCATCCGACAGCACAAGCGCGTGCCCGAACGCACAGGAAAAACCAACAACGTTTGCACCGTCATCCGTGAATGCCTCGGATATGCGCCTTCCGTCAGCGTCGGCAAGTTCGCAATCCGTATGCAGCCGTCCCGCATAGTCAACGTAGGCAAAACAATTATTGCCCGCAAAAGCATATTTGCAGTCCGCCGCACCCGAAAGCACCGAAGCCGAGGTATTTGCCGCATTGCTTGCGCAAAGATACAGTCCGTCTTCCGTCCTTGCGGCAAGATTACTGCCGCATGCGGCAATTGCTGTCAGGCTGTGCCCCGAAAAGGCAGAAAGCTCAGGTGCATTGCCGCGGAAATGAATCTTTCCGCTTGCTTCAACTGCAATGAAAAAATCACTGCCCGCCGCGATAAGGCGAATATTATTCAAATCAGCCGTGTTGAGCATTTCGCTGCAGAGCTGAGCTTCGGCATCCGAGGCCGCT
>CALAXO010000046.1 GCA_937894955.1 uncultured Clostridia bacterium | reverse complement strand
TGGATCGCTATCTTTCCGCAGCCGCTCCGCAATACCGCCCGTTTTTCATTCTTATGGCGGTATGTTTTTTGCTTTATATTCTTCGCACCGGTGCAACATATATCGTCACGGCACTCGGGCACAGACTCGGCGTTCATATCGAGGCCGATATGCGCCGCGATGCTTTCACGCATCTTCAGCAGCTCGGCTTCAGCTTTTATGACAAATCACGCACGGGCAAATTGCTTTCGCGCTGCACAAACGATCTTTTTGACGTTACGGAGCTTGCTCACCACGGTCCGGAGGATGTTTTCATTTCCATGCTGACATTCATCGGTGCGTTTGTTGTAATGCTCACAATAGAGTGGAGGCTTGCGCTCGTTCTCATTGCCGTCGTCCCTGTTATGCTGATTTTCGTTATGAATTTGCGGAAGCGCATGAACCGCACCTCGCGCAAGGTCAAAGAGGGTATGGCGGTTATCAATTCGCAGATCGAATCCTCCATAAGCGGCGCACGGGTTGCAAAAGCCTTTACAAACGAAGATTATGAGATTTCAAAATTTGAGCAGGGCAACGGCGTTTTTGTCAACTCCAAATCTGCATATTACAAGACTATGGGCATGTTTATGGCGGGAATGGAGTTTTTCATAACCATTCTTAATGTTATCGTGCTTACCGTAAGCGGTGTGCTCATTATGAAAGGCGAAATGACGACAACGACCCTTATCATCTTTATGATGTATATCTCATCGTTCGTTACCCCGATACGCAAACTTTCCGCATTTGCGGAGCAATACACAATGGGCATGGCCGGTTTTAAACGTTTCACGGAGCTGCTCGATACAAAAGCCGAGATTCAGGATAAACCCAATGCAATCGAGCTCAAAAACGTTAAGGGCGACATTGAGTTCAAAAACATTTCCTTTGCATACGGTTCCGGCAGCAATGTGCTTGAAAACATTTGCCTCAGCATCAAGCACGGGCAGACGCTTGCGCTTGTCGGTCCTTCCGGCGGCGGCAAAACCACTCTTTGCCACCTTCTGCCGCGTTTTTATGATATCACCTCCGGCAGCATCACCATTGACGGAATTGATATTCGCGATGTCACGCTTTCATCGCTGCGCCGCAATATCGGCATCGTCCAGCAGGACGTGTTCCTTTTTGCCGCGAGCATCAAAGAAAACATTCGTTACGGCAGAATCGGTGCAACCGATGAAGAAATCGTGCAGGCAGCCGTTGCGGCGGAAATTCACGACGACATCATGAAGATGCCCGACGGATATGACACCATCGTCGGCGAACGCGGCATAACTCTTTCCGGCGGGCAGAAACAGCGTGTTTCCATCGCAAGGATTTTTCTTAAAAACCCGCCGATTCTCATTTTGGATGAAGCAACAAGCGCATTGGATTCCGCAACCGAAGCGCGCATAACGCAGGCATTCGACAGGTTGAGCAGGGGCAGAACAACGCTTGTTATTGCACACCGGCTCTCCACAATTCGCAATGCGAATGAAATTGCTGTCGTTGACGAACACGGAATTGCCGAAATCGGAACCCACGATGAACTTCTCGCCGCCGACGGCGAATATAAAAAACTGCACGAAGCGCAAAACAGGTTTTACGTTTCTGTCTGAAGATACCAAACTGAAAAGGAGTCCTTGATTATGAAAATACCTAAGAATGTGAACGTCATTAACGATTCATACCGTGCATTGAGTGAACGTGCCATCATGCTGCGCAACACGCTTGAAAAGCTCGGTTACAATGTTGAATGGGGCTATTATGACCGCCGCACCGTTACCGTGAACGGGGAAAGTTTTCTTGAATACTATCCCATTCCTGTTCTGACCGTGAACGGAATCTGCGATATTGCCGTTGACTTTTTGCAAGTGTCGATCGACGGCAAGCTTTTTGCCGCCGAGTTTGAAGAGAAGCTCGATTTTGCAAAGATTAAATCACACAGGTTCGAATGCTACGGCGTTGATAACTATCTTGAAAGCCTGTATGTTCCCGGAATGAGTTTTGAGGAACTTGCTGAAATCGTCCGTACCTGCGGCGAATCCGAAGTCGGTGTTGCTGCAGCGTTCGAGGGCGAACCGCTTACAAAAGAAATCCTTGAGCTTATGCAGGTTTTCATCAACATGGGCACACACACCGAAGCGCACAGCCCGATTGACGAGGGCGATGAAACCGAAAAAAACGCGCTGAACGGAATCGATGAAAGCACTCCGGCTTTTCAGGTTGCGGATGCGCTGTTAAGCGAATGATGTTTTTATATAAGGAGAAAGAAATGCTTAACTATATTCTTGACGAGCTTAAGAAAATAATGGCAATAGACAGCCCGAGCGGATTCACTCGCAAAGTTTCGGATTACATAATGCAGCAGCTCAGCGAGTTCGGTTTTGAGCCCGAGCTTACCCGCAAGGGCTGCGTGCTCTGCTGTCTCGGCGGCGAAGGCAGCCCTGTTGTCTTCTCTGCACATATTGACACCCTCGGCGGCATGGTATCCGAAGTCAAGAGCAACGGAAGGCTTAAGCTGACCCGCATCGGCGGCATGAACGCAAACAACGCCGAATGCGAAAACGCACGCGTCTATACCCGTGACGGCAAGGTTTTTGAAGGCTGTTTCCAGATGAACAACCCATCCGTTCATGTCAACGGCGAATATGACAGCCAGAAACGCAGCTACGATAACATGGAGCTTGTGCTTGACGAAAAAGTATTTTCCGCCGACGAAACAAAAAAACTCGGCATTGCAACGGGCGATTATGTCTGCTTCGATCCGCGCACAAGAATCACCGAAACAGGCTATATTAAAAGCCGTTTTCTCGATGACAAGCTCAGTGCGGCGATCCTCATGGGCATTGCAAAGGCAATTAAAACCGAAAAGCTATCTTTGACCCGCAAAGTTTACATCTATCTCACCGTATTCGAAGAAGTCGGCCATGGCTGCTCAAGCGGAATTCCCGCCGATGCCGAAGAAATCATCAGCGTTGACATGGGCTGCGTCGGCGACGGACTTGAATGCAAGGAACATCAGGTTTCAATCTGTGTCAAGGATTCACACGGTCCGTATAATTACGATGTTACGTCCCGTTTTGTTGAGCTTGCAAAGAAGCATAATCTCGATTATGCGCTTGATGTCTATCCCTTTTACGGTTCCGATGCGGATGCGGCACTTGATGCCGGTTACGATCTGCGCCACGGACTTATCGGAGCGGGAGTTTATGCTTCCCACGGATATGAACGTTCCCACGTTGACGGCGTAAAAAACACTTACGAACTTGTAAAGGCCTATATTACCGAATGATTCAATGCGAATTTCTCCGAATCATTTGATTCCCGAAAAAAGGATATAACCGCCGGCAGCTGCGGTTCGAGCTTCATTGTTCCGAAGTTTCGAATCGCAGTTCTGTTTTTCAAAGTGAGATACATGTATTTGTTAATGCATTTTCTGTATTACTGAGTATAATTTTAATTTGAATTGTGGCAAAACTGTTAACAAACGGAAATTGTGCATGTTCCGGAATTGCACCCGTTCTGCCTGCTGCGTATAATAGCAGGGTAATCGGCGGAACACCGCCCGGTACGAACGGACAAATGCAGCCGGCGGTTATATCCAAACAGATTGTTTAATCATTCACCGGAATGATTTTATTAACCGAAAGGAGATTCTATGGATAAGGTTCAATATTACCGCAGAAAATCCCTGCCCCTTGAGATGCACAAGATTTGCATCGTTCAAAAAACACGCATTTCGTCCGTTGAAGAACGCGTGAGCGCAATTCGTGAAGCGGGCTTCAATTCATATTGCCTCCGCAGCGAGGATGTTTATCTCGACATGCTGACCGACAGCGGCGTCAACGCAATGACCAACGAACAGCTCGGCGCAATGATGATCGGTGACGACAGCTATGCCGGCAGTGCAACCTATTATCGCCTTGCCGCCAAAATCAAAGAGATTTTCAACAAGGATTATTTCCTTCCCGTTCATCAGGGCCGCGCCTGTGAACATATGCTTGCGCTTGCGTTCGTGCAGCCCAAGCCCGGTTCGATCGTTCCGATGAACTTCCAGTTCGGCACCTCTGTCGGCAAAATAAAATACTGCGGCGGCGACTACGTTATCTGCCTGCAGGAAGACGGGCTTAACAGGCAGAGTTCCAACCCGTTCAAGGGCGATTTCGATCTTGAAAAGCTTGAGCGCGTGCTCAAAGAGCAGGGCGACAATATCGCCTTTGTCCGCATTGAATCCGGCACGAACCTCATCGGCGGCCAGCCCATTGCGCTTGACAACATGCTTGCGGTATCCGAACTGTGCAAAAAATACGGAGTGCTTTCCGTTCTTGACGCAAGCCTGCTTCAGGACAATCTGCACTTTATCAAAACCCGCGAAACCGCCTATTCCGACAAGAGCATTCGCGAAATTGTGCGCACCCTTTCTGACGCAATGAACATCATCTATTTTTCCGCACGCAAACTCGGCTTCGGCAGGGGCGGCGCAATCATTCTTAATGACAAAAAGCTCTTTGAGCATATCAAAACCTTCGTTTCAAGCTTTGAGGGCTTCCCCACTTTCGGCGGCATGAGCGTTAAAGA
>CALAXO010000045.1 GCA_937894955.1 uncultured Clostridia bacterium | reverse complement strand
GCTTTTTAAGTTTACCTTCCTTTTTTTCAACCGTGACGCCCGGCCAGTTGCCGACGAACTGATTCGAGCCGGTCAATGCATTGAACAGCGTTGTTTTACCGCTGTTGGGGTTGCCCGCAAGGGCGATTCTCAAATTCATTTTATCCTCCTTATCCGTCATACGGTTATATTTTTCCGTTCTGCTGCCGAAAGCCGAAATGCACCTTTCGATGAAGCATTGTTAGCTTTGGCTAACCTTTTGTTCCGAACAATACGGGGTTTCCCCCGCATGTTTTCCGTTTTATTCGATTTCGATCATTTCAGCGTCCGCCTTGCGGAGCGAAAGCTCATAGCCGCGCACCGTGACTTCAATGGGATCGCCCAGCGGTGCCACCTTGCGAACATAGACCTCAACGCCCTTGGTGATGCCCATGTCCATGATGCGGCGTTTTACAGCGCCCTCACCGTGCAGCTTTACAACCTTTACGGTGTCTCCGATTTTTGCCTGTCTGAGTGTATTCATGATTATTCCTCCCGACTTTATTATTATAATTTATCTTTAATTTTTCATTCACATTCGCAGCATTGCCGTTTGCAAACCGCAAAAGGTTGCGGTTTTTCCGTATCAGACCATTATGCGGCGCGCCATTTCTTCGCTTATAGCAACACGCGACTCTTTGACGTTCACAATAACGTTTCCGCCGAGCGCATTCACGATCGTAACGCTTCCGCCGACAACAAAGCCGAGATCCTCAAGATGTTTTTTAATCTCCGGACTGCCGCCGATCTTCTTTATCGTGTTCTCCTCGCCGATTCCGGCCAACATTAACGGCATCATATCATTACTCCTTGCTCAATAACACGAATTTCAAATTAGCTTTTGCTAGCTTTCTGTTCAAAAAAATTAGCTCTTGCTAACTCGATTCGTCTAAAAATAATTAGCTCTCGCTAACCGAGACATATCATACAACCGCACTCGGAATTTGTCAACCCCTTTTTTCAAAAAAACTCAAAAAAAATTTGCTTATTTTGCACAAATCGACAGTGAAGCCGTTCACAATGCGGAGCATGTCCGTTTTCGGCTTCCGCCGCCTGCCGATATGCTGTTTCACTCCAAGCGTACCATATTTCTTATGCAGTGCCGTCCCCGGACAATGTTTCGGCATCGAACGCATTTTTTACGATGCAAAACTTCGGTTATTGTTTATATTACATTTATTTGCAGAAACTGTACTGTTTTATGTACCGAAAGTGCTTTGTTTTGTGTTGACACCGTATATTTCGGGCGGTATAATACAATTGTAAAAGCACCGAAGCTTTTTTATCGTAAACCCTCATGCAGAAGCCGGCGGAAACCTCACCCGCCGGCTTCTGTTCCGTTTTGTTCGTTTTGCATCCGGAAAATTCAGCAAAAAAGAACCGCTCTGTTACGGGCAGTTCTCAAGAGCAACCTGCGTTGTCAATGTTTGATATTTTATCAATTCAAAGAATTGGGAATCATCCGCACTCGCAAGTTTTACGGATTGAGCCTGTCAGGGCTGCGGAACAGGAACATAGCTTCCTTAATGTTAAGCCCAAGCAGCAGCATGGTCAAACGGTCAACACCGAGACCGAAACCGCCGTGCGGAGGGCAGCCGTATTTAAAGAATTCAAGGTAGAACTTAACGTCTTCACCGAGCCCTTTTTCGTCCGCCTGTTTTTTGAGAATTTCGTAGCGATGCTCGCGTTGTGCACCGGTTGTGATTTCAACTCCGCGCCAGATAAGGTCATAACCCTGCGGAACGCCGTTTTCATCGCGCATATGATAGAAGGCGCGCTTTTCCGCGGAGTAATCGGTTATGAAGAGGAACTCGTGATTGTAATGCTTCTTCACCCAATCAAAGCTGAGCTTCTCTGCCTCTGTGGTCAAATCGCCGCGTTCGTCTTCCGTGGGAACATAGCCGTATTCCTTTTCAAGAGCATCATAAAGCTCAGCAAGCGTGATAACCGGGAACGGAAGCGTGGGCACAATGAGTTCAATGCCGAAAGCTTCTTTTATGCGTCCGCCGTATTTTTCGTTGACAACGCCGAGCGCATATGTCAGTATTTCGGCCTCAATCTGCATAACGTCACGATAGGATTCAATATAGCTGAATTCAAGGTCAAAGCCCGTAAATTCAGTTGCGTGCTTGCTTGTGAAAGATTTTTCCGCACGGAAAACGGGGCCGACTTCAAATATGCGTTCAAAACCCGCCGCCATTGCCATCTGCTTGTAAAACTGCGGGCTCTGGGCAAGATACGCCTTGCGGTCAAAATATTTAACTTCAAAAACATCCGCACCGCTCTCGCTTGCCGCACCGATAAGCTTCGGAGTGTGAATCTCGGTAAAGTTTTTGTTAAGAAGATATTCGCGCATTGCGTTCACAAGGCAGCTCTGAACCTTGAACAGAAGCTGATTCTCGTCCGTGCGCAGATCGATCCAGCGATAGTTCAGCCTTTGATCGATTGCAGAACGTTCAACCGCCTGTTTTTTCTTTGTTGCAGGAATTTCCTTGCGGATGATCGGCAACGCGTCCGCAATGGATTCGATCTCAAGTTCCGTGGGCAGAAGCTCGATCCCGCCCATTTTAACGTACTCGTTCTCCGCAACAAGTCCTGTGCAGCTGATTACGGAATCCGGAGTTATGCGCGCAATGTCGTCAACAAGCGCGAGGCATTTCTCTTTTTCGACGGTTATTTGCAGCTTGCCGGTGATGTCCTTAATGACAATAAAAGCCATTGACTTGCCATCGCGAATGTTTTCAACAAAACCCGATACTTTTGCCGTTTCGCCGCATTTTGTTCGAATATCCCTGATTAAGGTTCTTTCCATTTTTATTCAATAATTCCTTTCGTTATTGAAACGCCTGCAATTTTTTGCACACAGGCAGAATTCTTCCGCTTATTATTATACTCATATTTTGCTGTAAATCAAGGCTGAAATCGCCATGTATAAAACATTGCGGGCAGTTTTTCGGCAAATTCGGGTCACTGACGCATCTTTTCGATGTGCTGCCGGCGGTAAAAAAAGGCTTTCCGTATTACTGTTGACGCGGCAAGCCCCGGGTTGCGCTTTATGTATCCGTTTTTTGTCTTAATTCAGCTTATTCACCGGCATCTCCGGGTTCGGAATTCGTCTCACAATCGATGCTTCCGCCGTTTGAAAGATCCTTTTCGTCCAAAAGCAGCAACTTTTCAGCAAGCAGGCGGGAAAAGCCTGCAACTATTGCAGCGGAAACAACGAGTTCTTCCGTGGTTTGAACTGCAATATCCGGCTTTTCATCGTGATCCAAAAGTGCCGCACTTGCAAGGCGAACCTGCTGAACAAAATATTTTGCGGTCAGATCATGGCGGCTTATGAACGACTCATACGCGCTGCGCACACCCGGATTGCGGCTGTTTTCAGTCAAACCGACCGGCGATTTTGAGTATTCGTCGCAGTGCGCATCTGCGCTGCACTCACATGAGGGCAGCGCGATTTTTATCATTGACATGTTAAGGCTCTGTTTCAGCGTGCAAATCATGAGAAGGCACGCAATATGGGGTCGATAGTATTTTTTTTTAATCGGACCCGGCATGATCCCGCGGCGAACATAGTTGTTGATGGCGGAGCTTGTAACAACCTCTTCATCCTTCAGTTCGGGCGGCAAATAATCCAAATATTTGCGCAGCAAGTCAACGGTCTGCTCCATATACAGACCGAAATCTGGTATCTCATCCCATTCGGGAAGGCGAAAGCGCATCAGATGCTTTTCCCACCGACGGAGCTTACCCGCAATCAAGGCTTTATCATATGACATTGTTTTTCCCCCTGCGTCCCTTTGCGGGGCGCAAATTGCGAAAGATTATACGGCATTGTGCATATTGTACATTTTAAGCATTATTCCGCATTTTCCGCAAATGTATTATAGTGCAGGATTCAAACGCTGTAAAGCGCATTTGCACGAAACATATGCTCAAAAGGCTTATTTTGTTACGTTGAACACTTGACACATTCACGCGAACGTGTTAATCTGTTACAGTAGATTAGATGATGTGAGGTGAGTGAACGTGTACCGAATTATTACCGATACTTCCGCGAATCTTGAACTTGAGCTTTTGGAGCGGAAGGGCATTGCGGAGATACCGTTTTCATTCAGCATGCCGGAAAAAGGCGGCGATGCGCTGTACTGTCCGGATTTTTCCGCTTTTGATACCAAAGCATTTTATGATGCAATGCGCAGCGGAACAAGGGTCACAACCTCCCAAATAACACCCGCTCAATATGTTGAGAAAATGCGTCCCATGCTTGAAGCGGGGCAGGATATTCTTTTTATCGGTATGTCATCCGGCGTGAGCGGTTCATTTCAGGCCGGGATGGTGGCAGCGGCTCAGCTTCGCGCAGAATTTCCCGAACGAACCATTGAGCTCATCGACACTCTCGGAGCCTCACTCGGTGAAGGGCTTGTTGTTCTGCGTGCGGCGGAACTTCGCGATTCGGGAATCGCCCTTTCTGCGGCGGTACATTTGCTTTCGGATTACCGCGACAGGATGTGTCAGGTTTTCACGGTTGACAACCTCAAATATCTCTGTTCATCGGGAAGGCTTTCTAATGCAAAGGCTGCAATCGGCAACATTTTGAATATCAAACCCCTTCTGAAGGGCGACGGCGAGGGGAAAATCGTTACTTTCGGCAGAGTTCGCGGAAGAAAACACTCCCTGCGCGCAATCGCTGAACAATATCGCGAATACGTTGTTGACGCTGCAAACCAAACAGTCGGCATTGCCCATGCGGACTGCATTGAAGATGCAAACACTCTTGCGGAGCTTATATGCGAAATTGCTCCGCCGAAGGATATTTTGACCGTTATTTACGAACCCGTGACGGGTTCCCATGTCGGTCCGGGGACACTGGCTTTGTTTTTCGTCGGCAAAAAAGGCTTCAGGCAGGCAAAGAGCTGATTCTTCTGTCCGGAGCACAGAAAAGGAATTCCCCCCTTCCTACTTAAGCAAAAAAGCTCGCGCACCCTCCCTGCGAGCTTTTTTGCGTTGGGCATGTTTCGTTTTCTTGCATATATCAGAATTGCGTCTAACGGGCATTTCCGAACCGATGCGGCTGTTTTCTAAGGATGTACGTTACATGTTTTAACGCAAAATAATGTTCATTTTGAAACAAGTGCCGCTTTTGCTCATGTTCCGCCGGCAAAATGTTCAAAACTCATCGAATAATTGTTTACTTTTGAGATTCTATATGCTATACTGTTCACTGTGGTCTGCATCCGTTCGCGGATTGCACATACAAACAGGAGGTTGTTACATTATGAAACTCAAAAAGATTTTCTGCACCCTGCTTGCGGTGCTTGTTGCGGTACTCCCGCTGCTTCCCGCCGCCGCGCAGCGGAATGCAGAGCACGCCGCGCTCATTGAAAATGCGGAAATCTACACGCTTTCTCCGAATCTCGGCGATGGCGTAACCGTTTCATGGATCAACGGGTGCAGCACCGTGAACGGCGTGCTTGATGAGGATTCCTTCACCGCTGCGGAAACCGCAACACTCACGCTGAATGCGCAGATTGCGGACGGCTTCACCTACTGCCCCGAATACTCTCATTTTTTCAACGGAGATGCAAATGCTTCCGTCACGGGTTCGGGCAGCAGCTATTCCTTCAGCTACACTTTCCGTCAGGGTTTTTCCGTCAGCCGTGAAGAATTGGAAAACATCAATATTTTCACAACAGCGAACAGCCTTCCGCGCCTTGATATCAACGCAAGCATTCCGTTTTCTCAAATCACAAAGGAAACATGGGTCGATGCAAGCTTCACCCTTACCCTTGGTTCAAAGCAATTTGCAAGCGGGAATTATTCCGGCACGGGCTCTGTAAAAGGCAGGGGCAACACCTCCTGGGGGGATCCGAAACGTCCTTATTCCATCAAGCTTTCCGAAAAAAAATCCCTGCTTGATATTCCGAAAACCAAAAAGTATGCAATCGTTGCAAGCTATTCCGATCCTTCGCTGATGCGCAATTACCTTACCTATAAAACGGGGCTTGCGCTTGACGGCATAGGCTACACGCCGAAATGCGAATTTGTGGACGTTTATCTGAACGGCGCATATAACGGCATCTATATCCTTGTTGAAAGAATCGATGTTGAAAAAACAAAGATCGACATTGAAGAAGCCACTGCCGAAAACCTCACCGGCGGCTACCTCATTGAAAAAGACGCCGGGGACAAAGTCGATTGGGACGAAGATCTTTGGGTGAATTCACCCTTCCAGTCCAATCCCAACGCCGATGTTTTCACCATCAAAGCTCCCGAACCCGAGGATTCCGCCCTTGCGGACAGCATGAGAGCATATCTTGCCGAATACCTGCAGCGGGTTCACAACGCAATCATGAGCGGGACAAGTTCGTGTTTCGATTATGTTGACACCGCAAGCTGGATTGATTTCATAATCATGCAGGAAGTCACAAAGAACATCGACGGCAACCTTAAAACAAGCTGCTACATGTACAAAATTGCGGATGACGACACGCTGAACATGACGGCCCTTTGGGATTTTGACCTTGCATACGGGCTTGCAAACTGGGACAATGCCTGCTCCAACAACGATGGCTATGACTGTCCCTCCGGCACGGGAACCACAGGTTTCATGGTTATCAACAGTTCCTGCCCGTGGTTCAAGCATCTTTACGAAGACTATCCCGAATTCCGTCAGGCGCTGCTCGACAAATATGCTCAATACAGGCAGACGTTGATTCCGGACATGCTCCGCATGATAGACAAACAGGCGGCCTACCTTAAAACAGCCGCTGCTGCAAACGACCGCAAATGGAACAATAACTCCGAATACGGCACGCAGGAGCTGAAAACCTGGCTCTCCGGGCGAATTTCATGGCTCGACAGGCAGTGGATGCCGCAGGAACAGATTTCCCTCAACGATGCACTTAATGTTGCGGGCGGCAGTCTTGATTTCACCACCGACACCGCAAACGCATGGTACGGTGAAAAATCCGGCAGCATGCGCTATGCGGTAAGCGGCAATGCAGGCATCGGCTCAAGCTCATCCGCGCTCCGCCTTTCCGATATTGCAATGCAGGCAGGCGATACGCTCTCCTTCAGATACAAGGTCAGCAGCGAAGCTTCCTACGATGTTTTCAGCTTTAAAGCAAACGGAAACCAAAAGTTTGAAAGGAGCGGCGAAATCGGCTGGACTGATTATACATTCACGGCCGAATCTGCCGGAACTTACAGCTTTGAGTGGATTTATTCCAAGGATAATTCCATGGACAGCGGTGACGACTGCGCTTTTGTGGACAATGTAAGGCTTACAACACAAACAACTTATCAACCGGGCGATGTTGATATGGACGGCAGCATCACCGTTTCGGATGCATTGACGGCAATGCGCTGCTCGCTTGAGTTGATTCAGCTTTCCGAACAGGCATTCACGCTTGCGGATATGGACGGCGACGGCGTTATCGGCACCTCCGATGCACTCACAATTCTGCGCCTTGCAATGCATGTCAACCGATAAAACCCCGGTGTTTTCGGCAAGCCGCCGTTGATTTTTAACTAAACCTGACTAAAACGGGATTTGCATGATTCGATGCGTATCCCGTTTTTTTATGTATGCATGTTGTATATGTATGTTTCTATTCCTTTTTACGTTTTTCATTTTTTACATGGTATTCAAAATCTGTGTTTTCCTGCAAAAACAATTCTCAATTCAACATGCGCCTTGCCGCAGCAGCATCCCACCGTTCGATTAAAACCGTTTATATCGCTTCGCATCGTGAAAAATGAATTGTTAACAAATTGTTCACAATTTCAGCTCAAAACAGAGTTGACATTATTACTTTGCTATGTTATAATGCAATTGTATACAAGAACTGCATCGGAATTCGCTCCTTTGCAAAAAACAATCTGCACAGATCGTCCCGCACCCGACGGCCGATAAATCCGTTGGGGAAGTGAACAAATCAC
>CALAXO010000044.1 GCA_937894955.1 uncultured Clostridia bacterium | reverse complement strand
GTAAAGCAGGCTGACCCAGTCCTGCGCTTCCGTGCCGCCCGCGCCCGCATGAAGGCTGAGAACGGCATTTGCATTGTCGTACGGCCCGCGGAGCATCGTGTCGATGCGGAATTCTTCAACCTTATGCAGGAACTCTTTAAGCTCCGCCTGTGCTTCAAGTGCGGTTTCCTCGTCGTCTTCTTCCTCTGCCATATCAAACAGGGTTGAGACGTCCTCGCCGGTTGTTTCAAGTTTGCGATATTTGTCAAGCTTTGCGTGAATCGCTTTTATGCGTTGATTGACCTTGTTTGCATTTTCAACATCGTTCCAGAAGCCGTCCTGAGCCATCTGCTCCTCAAGCTCCTTTTTTTCCTTTGCAAGCCCTGCAAGGTCAAAGGGATTCACCCGCCTGCTTAAGGGCTGCAATGGCTGCCGTCAACTGTTGACGATATTCGTCGAGTAGAACCATTGTATATTTCCTTTCGATAAAATAAATTATTATTGATAACCAATTGATTTACGCTTCGCGAATCCGAATTACATTCTTTCGGGGGCTTCAAGCCCGACAAGGAACAGACCGGTGCGAATGGCGGTGCGTGCGGCTTCGGTGAGTGCAAGCCTTGCGTTGCGAACAGCCGTATCTTCATCCATAATGCGGTTGTCGTAATAGAACTTGTTGAAGCAGGAACAAATATCTATAACCGCACGGGAAATAAGATAGGGTTCGTATTTTTCCGCCGCCTGTTTAATGCAGCCGGGCAGTGAATCTATTGCGCGAAGCAGCGCGGCCGAAGCTTCATCCGAAAGCACCGAAAAATCGATGTTTTCGGCATCGAATCCGTCCGCCTTGCGCATTACGGAGCATGCACGTGCATAGGTGTATTGCGCATAGGGACCGGTTTCGCCGTCGAAATTGAGAGATTTTTCCCAAGAGAAGGTGTAGTCCTTTATTCTGCCGTTATAAAGCACGCCGAAAACGAGTGCACCGACGCCGACCTGCCGTGCAACCTCCTGCTTGTTTTCAAGGTTGGGACTTTTTTGCTTGATAATTTCAAGCGTTTTTTCAATCGAGGCATTCAAAACGTCCTCAAGGTAAACAGCATTGCCTTTGCGGGTGGAGAAAGTCATATCCTCCATGCTGACCATGCCGAAACTGACATGAACGCAATCCTTTGCCCAATCGTAGCCCATAAGCTCAAGCACCTTGAAAATCTGGCGGAAATGCAGGCTCTGCTGATAGGCAACAACGTACAGGGACTTATAGAAGTCGTAAGTGTTCTTGCGATATTCCGCAGCCGCAATGTCACGGGTTGCATAAATGGTGCTTCCGTCGCTCTTAAGGATTATGCAGGGCGGCATATCATATTCGGAAAGATCGACAATGGTCATGCCGTTGTCGATTTTTGTAAGCCCCTTATCCTTAAGCTCCTGCACAACGGCGGGCATTTTATCTTCGTAAAAGGCTTCGCCGTTATAGCTGTCGAACGTTACGCCCAAAAGGTCGTAGACCCGCGCAACATCTTTGAGCGTCAGCGTTTTGAACCACTGGAAAAGCTCCCATTCGTGCGGTTCGTGCAGCTCGATGCGGCGGAATGCGGCACGTGCTTCATCCTCAAGAGAGGGGTTTTTTTCGGCTTCTTCATGAAATTTGACATAGAGTGCAACGAGTTCGCGGACGGAATTGCCGTTTTCGATTTTTTCCCTGTCGCCCCATTTGTCGTATGCAACGATCATTTTTCCGAACTGCGTTCCCCAATCGCCGAGGTGATTGATGCTGACGGTCTTGTAGCCCAAATGATCGAAGATACGTCTGAGCGAATTTCCGAGAACCGTCGTTGTGATATGGTGGATGCCGAAGGGCTTTGCAATGTTTATGGAAGAATAATCCAAGCAGATATTCTTCCCGCTGCCTTCGGTTGAAGCACCGTAGCCGTCGCCTTCGGAAATGACCCTTTGAATGACAGTTCGTGCGAATGCGGATTTGTCTGTAAAGAAGTTCAGATAGCCGCCGGCGGTCTCAATACGGGAAAAGCCCTCAATTTCACCAAGATTCTTTGCAAGTTCAGCGGCAATTGCGGGGGGAGCTTTTCTGAAAGTTTTTGCAAGCTTGAAGCAGGGCAGCGCAAAATCACCCATTGCGGGGTTCGGCGGAGTTTCAAGCATATCGCCGATCTGTTCGGCAGTCATGCCGCAGGCATTGCTGAGAGCGGCGCAAAGGTTTTGTTTGAAGTCCATTTGGATACCTCTTGTCGTGAATACGCTGATGCATTAAACAGAACCAGCGTTCGTTTGTTGTGATGCTGCTTTCACTGTGTGTCTGCACGCAGGCGGCATCCGTGCATTCGATCTGAGCAGATTGCGGCTGTTCGGTGAAAAAACTTTAAACTTTAAGCAAAAATAAGCCGAATCGCCGTCCCCGGATCAAAATTCCGTTATATTCCGTATTATACCATAAACAATTTCTGTTGCCAACACTAAAATTCTTTGATATAATAAAGGGGCTATGGATAAAAAGAAACGAAAAGTATATACTCCTGCCGAAAAAAGGCGCAGAAACCGCCGTCACAACGCCATTGTGACGTCAATTGCCGTTGTGCTGATGCTTGCGGGTATCATTATTATCGTGAGCGACACAACGTTCTTCTTTGACAATGCCGGGCGCTGGATACGCCGCAACATCTTCGGAGAAGTATTCGAAACGATTCCGCCTTTCCCGACAGGCAGCCCGAGCGAACCGAGTGATCCCGATGACCCGTACAATCCCAACATCGGGCCGCAGGGCAGTCTCGTTCCGCGTCCGACGTTTTCGCCGGACGAAACGCCCTTGCCCGAAAATGTTACGGAAGAACCGTTCATTTACGATTATGCACCCGAATGCGTTTATTTTCCGCAGTATGATATCATCTGTCCCGTGGATCCCGTCGGTTACAATTGGCGCGGCGAAATGGCAACCGTACGCTCTCCGTTCCGTGCCGGATGGCTCAAATACAGCGGAGATCCGGTAACAGGCGGCAACGTTATTCTTGCGGGGCACAATCGATACAGCGGTAAACTCGGTTATTTTTCCGTTGTAAAGGACAAATTGCAGCCCGGGGACCAGGTCATTGTCAAAATGCAGAACGGCGAATACGCTTATTATATCGTTGAAAGCATTAACCAATACCACTATCAGCATGTTCCGTGGGAAGTAATGCAGCATGACGGCGAATCAAGATTGACGCTCATCACCTGTCTCGGCGACTTTAACTCCTCCGCCGGAACAAGTATGCACCGCGTTGTTGCTGTATGCAGACCATACACCGGTGAGTAACAGCGGCGGATACGCAAAAGCGTTTCAATTCGTCCGAAATTAAAAAGGCGATAAGCTGCCCCGAAACCCGAGTGCGGCATTGTCATAAAAATTTACAAAAATCAAAATCAAAACGGCGCAGCGAATAATGTGCGTCGGCGAAAAATTCAGGAGGTATACCTATGTCCGGACATTCCAAATGGGCAAACATTAAAAACAAAAAGGAGAAGACCGACTCTCAAAGAGGTAAGGTTTTCACAAAAATAGGCAGAGAAATTGCAATCGCCGTTAAAGAAGGCGGCAGCGACCCCGCAAACAACTCAAAACTCCGCGATGTTATTGCAAAAGCAAAGGCAAGCAACATGCCCAACGACAACATCTCCCGCTCCATCAAAAAGGCGGCAGGCGAACTCGGCTCCATTAACTACGAAAGCGGCACTTACGAGGGTTACGGCCCCGGCGGCGTTGCAGTCATTGTTGAAGTTCTGACTGACAACCGCAACCGTACCGCTGCGGAAATCCGCCACCTGTTCGACAAATACGGCAACGGCATGGGCAACTCCGGCTGCGTCGCCTGGATGTTTGACAAGAAGGGTCATATCGTTATTGAACGCAGCGCAAAAATCGATGAGGAAGAGCTCATGATGGCTGCTCTCGATGCCGGTGCAGACGATTTCAATGCACAGGACGACTGCTTTGAAGTCTTCACTTCGCCCGCCGATTTTTCTGCCGTTCGCGAGGCTCTTGAAGCCGCAGGCTACACCTTCCTCTCCGCCGAACAGGATATGATCCCCTCCAACACCGTCGATGTCAACGATCCTGAAATGATCGCAAAAATCGAACGTATGCTCGATATGTTCGATGATAACGACGACGTTCAGGAGGTGTTCCATAACGCAATCCTCCCCGAGGAAGAAGACGAAGACTGAGCCTGAAGCCTGACTGAGGATTCGGTCAATAATCAAACAGCTGCCGAACTGTTGTTCGGAACGTTAAAGAGCCGTGACAAAGCGCGGCTCTTTTGATTAAGCGGGAGTTGAAAACGCACTGCGGTATCCGATGCACGGGAGCGTGTTTTTAATTTACCGCATTATCTTCTCAATGCCCTTTTAGCAAAATCATAATTCTTCTTGTACACAATATCTCCCGTTGTGTTATATAAATCTTTCCATATGGACATCGCTTCTTTAAGGTATTCTTTCTGCTCGTCCATTGCCTTTCGCTGCAGCGGAAGTGCACCAAGTCTGTATAACGAACTTGCAAGAGCGTCTTCATTAAACGGTCGAGCCCGAGCTTAACGTTAGTGCGGCGGATCTCAAGCGATTGTCTGTACAGCAATTCAGCTTCGCGATAATTGTGTTTAAGTTCTGCTATATGACCGATCCGTTCATAAGAAACACTCATATTCCACTTAAGTTTGCCGTCATCTGGCGAAGCTGAGAGAAGTTCTTTGGTTATCTGCATTCCCATTGTATAGTATTGCAATGCTTCGTCAAGTTTATCCATTTCCTCTTTCGCCGTGGCGAGTTTTGTGAGTATGAATGCATGTCCACGCTTGAACATTCCGTTCACATCGGCCATTTTATGAATAACCGTAACCGCTTCACTCAAATACTTTTCTGCTGTAGCCCAGTCACCGTTCGAAAGCGCTGAAAGTCCGGCTTGCTCAAGCGGATGAGCCAGTGACGCCAGCAGTATTACGTCATTCGGGTTTATATCAAGAAGCCTCGTTCCGAAATCTACTGCTTGCTTGTAATAGTCGATTGCTGCATACGTGCCTTTGGCCTTTGTAGCAACATCTCCAAGTAGGACAAGCAGCTTCACAAGCCCGAACAAGCTCTCTTTTCATTCGTTTTTTCATGAACCAATTCTATTCCGGACTCGAGCGCAATTTTGCCGAGTCTTATTGCCTCGCTGAGATCTCCGTCCTCGGAATAATATCTGCACAGCCCGGAATAGAAAACCAATTCCATATTCAACTTGCTTGCCAAGGTTATGTCGTTAGGATTAATTTCATGCATCATCTCATAGCATTTCTCTAAGCAGCCCATGGCAATCTTTTTATCATGCGGAATCTCATTCTCTGCAAGTCCCACCAGTTGGTGGCAATACAGCAGTTTTGAATACGGGTTGTTTCCATCAATTTTTACAATTTGTTCGCTGAGCGACAGTATTTTGTTCTCTACTGCACACAGTTCATTAATATCAGTGAAAGTTGAAAGCAGCGACTGCAATTCATCGCAGCTCTTAGCTATCTCCTCCGTGAGTCTCTCCACTTCCGATGGTGCGGAAGCGGAGTTTATGCTTGCGTCGCTCGCGACCGTTCCCGCTGCCGCGGAATTGTTTCGACGCGAATTGAGCACGCTGTTTGCAGACGAACTCGGTGCGGCATTAAACGCTGCACCGCAGTCCGTGCACTGCCATTTGCCGTTAAATTTCATGAAAACAACGTTTTCGGAACCACAGGATGTGCATTTCATTTTACACCTCGTACATTATTTAATCAGATTTGTTTTTGCAGATACATTGAGAAAAGTTGTGCCTGCATTCGTTAGACAGTTCATTGTGTTCGCGTCCGAACACAGGATTGGTTCTTGCATTAACAGGCTGACAACTATTTTTGAAGAAGACCGACTCAAACTGTTTTTGCAAAAGATACAAAACCAAGGCTCTTTACGAAAAAAGCTCAAAAAAAGAACATTCAAATACAAATGTATTATAACACACTTAAGCGTTAAAAGCAAATATGCAGATGATATATTTATTATATTTGTTTCATCATCATCTCCCGTCACCCGGTACTTACCTAATCGCGCCGCATATGGTATAATAAGCTGAAAACATTAATCAGACCGCGAAAGGACGCTTTCGGGCAGCCGAGAGCCACGGGTAACGGAATCATGCTTATGGATGCAAAAGGGATCATCAGGCGCGCAGAGGATATTCTGCGCAGCGACTATCAGATAAACATAAACGAGGCGGATGCGAAGCAGCTGCACCGCGCACTTTCCGGTGCGGTGATGTATGCCGTTGCAGATGATTGGCGCAGGAGCCGCCGCAATCGTGAAACGGGGCGGAGGGCGTACTACCTTTCCGCCGAATATCTAACCGGGCGAATGATTTTCAACAATCTGTTCGTGTTGAATCTTTTGCCGGAAGTATCTCGTCTGCTTGCTCTGCGCGGAGTTGACATCAACATTATGGAATCCATTGAGGACTGCGCTCTCGGCAACGGAGGGCTGGGCAGGCTTGCGGCATGTTTTCTTGACAGCGCGGCGACTCACGACTTTCCGCTGGACGGATACGGCATCCGCTACAAATTCGGTTTGTTTAAGCAGAGCTTTTTAAACGGCTTTCAGGTTGAGCGTGCGGACGATTGGCAAAAACAGGGAGATCCGTGGAGCCGCAGACGCGATGATAAAACCATTGTTGTTGAATTTGCGGACAGGCGTGTACTCGCCGTGCCCTATGACATGCCCGTAATCGGTTTCAACACTTCAACAATCGGCACTCTCCGCCTGTTTCAGAGCGAAGCGGAGGAGGAATTTGATTTTGCCGCGTTCAATTCGCAGGAATACGCGCTTTCCGTCCGCGAAAAGAATGCCGTTGAGGACATTACGCGTGTGCTTTATCCCAATGACAGCACATACGAGGGCAAACGCCTGCGCCTGAAGCAGCAGTATTTCCTGTCCGCCGCATCGCTCGGCGACATTCTCCGCCGCCACAAGCGTGTTTTCGGCACGGTTGATAATTTTGCGGAGATGAACGCAATACAGCTTAATGACACGCATCCGACGGTCAGCATTCCGGAGCTTGTCCGTCTGCTTATGAACGAGGGCAAAAGTTTTGACGAAGCACTGGACATTGCGCAGCACACATTCAGCTACACAAACCACACGCTCATGAGCGAGGCACTCGAAACATGGGATTGCGAACTTTTCCGCAGCGTTATTCCGAATATTCTCGATATCATCTTCCGCATCAACGATGCGCTGCACCGCGAACTGACTTCCCGCGGGCTGCCGCAGGAAAAGATAAACTCAATGTACATCGTTGCCGACGGACGGATTCATATGGCAAGGCTTGCAACCTTTGTTTCCTCATACGTCAACGGCGTTGCGAAGATCCATTCCGGGTTGCTGCGCACCGAAGTGCTTAAGGATTGGTATGATGTTTATCCCGAGCGCTTCCAAAACAAGACAAACGGCGTGACTCAGCGCCGCTTTCTCGGGCTTTGCAACCCTGAGCTTTCCACCCTTATCGGAAGCCGCATCGGCTACGGCTTCTTGACCGACCTGTACGAGCTTAAAAAGCTTGAACCCATGATAGACGATGAGCTTATTCGAGGTTTCATTGCCGTCAAACGCGAAGCCAAGCGTAAACTCTCCGATATCATTCTTCATAAGGAGGGTGTTGAAATTCCTCCGGAGTTCGTTTTTGATATTCAGGTGAAGCGCATGCATGAGTACAAGCGGCAGCTTATGAACGCGCTCAGCATTGTGCATATCTATCGCGAGCTTAAGGAAGGACGGCTTTCCGACATGCCCCCCGCCGCATTCATTTTCGGTGCAAAGGCAGCTCCGGGTTACATAATGGCGAAGAACATCATTAAATACATCAACGAGCTTGCGCGCTGCATCAACAGCGACCCTATCGTTCGCGATAAACTGCGGGTTGTGTTCGTTTCAAATTACAATTGTTCCTATGCCGAGCATATCATCCCCGCCGCAGATATTTCCGAGCAGATCTCTGCTGCCGGAACCGAGGCGAGCGGCACGGGCAACATGAAGTTCATGATAAACGGTGCCGTAACTCTCGGAACATATGACGGCGCAAATATCGAAATCGTCGAGTGCGCCGGCGAGGAAAACAACTATATCTTCGGTGCAAGAGTCGAGGAGCTGACCCGCCTCCGCCCGCATTACAATCCACGCGCCGTTTACGAAAGCAGCCCCGTCGTGCGCCGCGCGGTTGATTCCCTTGTTGACGACAGCATTCTGAATGCCGTTTACACACTTCCGCAGGATTCGGGAGCAAAAGAAGAGGCGCGTCGAGTATTTACGGAAGTTTACAACTCCCTTTTGACGGGCGATTGGCGCAAACCGGACTATTACTTCAATCTGTATGATCTTGAAGGCTATATTGAAACCAAGCTCCGTGCGATTTACGATACGGCGGATGAGTCGGCATTTGCGCGAAAATGTCTTATGAACACCGTAAACTCCGGCAAGTTTTCAAGCGACAGAACAATTCGGGAGTATTCTGAAGAACTCTGGCATATCCGCCCGATACCGGCGGAAGAATAATGCAGCACCGAAACAGTTTTTTCTCCGCCGCGGAAAGATGCGAAAAATTATATCGGATTTTATTCGCATATAGGACTTGAAACGCGGCGGGTTTTAACTATAATATTATTCAATGGACAGTTATTGTGTGCCGCAGCGGCGCGGAGTGTTCTCCGCGTTCCTTCTGCGGTGCATTGACGATTTTATATTCAGGAGGAACACATGGACACCAAGCTGATTTTCGTTACCGGGGGCGTAGTTTCCTCGCTGGGCAAAGGCATCACCGCCGCCGCATTGGGCAGGCTGTTGAAAGCAAGGGGCTACAGCGTATCGATTATGAAGCTCGACCCCTATCTCAATGTTGACCCGGGAACGATGAACCCCTATCAGCACGGCGAAGTTTTCGTGACCGATGACGGAGCAGAGACCGATCTGGACATCGGCCATTACGAGCGTTTTATTAACGAAGAGCTCACAAAGCTCAACAACACCACCACCGGACAGATTTATTCCGCAGTTCTCGACCGCGAACGCCGCGGCGGCTACCAGGGCGGCACGGTGCAGGTGATTCCGCATATCACGGATGAAATCAAGCTCCGCATCAAGAAAGCCATCAACGCGATCCAACCCGAGATAATGCTTGTTGAAATCGGCGGAACCGTCGGCGACATTGAATCCCAGCCCTTCCTTGAGGCTATTCGCCAGCTTAAAACTCAGCTTGCGCAGAATCAATGCTGTTTTATCCATGTTACGCTCATTCCGTACCTTTCCGCATCCGGTGAGCTGAAGACAAAACCCACTCAGCATTCCGTTAAGGAGCTGCAAAGCATCGGCATTCAGCCCGATGTCCTCGTTTGCCGCAGTGATTATCCGCTCATTCGCAGCATCCGTGCAAAGATCGGGCTGTTCTGCAACGTTGCGGAAGAATGCGTTATTGAAAACCTTAACGCCCGTTCTCTCTATGATGTTCCCCTCATGCTTGAAGAACGCGGCCTTTGCAGCGTCGTGCTCAAAAAGCTTGCGCTTGAACAGCGCGAGCCCGATCTTGCCAATTGGCGTGAAATGGTTGAATCCGCACTCAAGCCCACCAAGGAATGCACCATTGCTCTCGTCGGCAAATACGTTGAGCTGCACGATGCCTATCTTTCCGTTGCCGAAGCATTGGAACACAGCGGCATTGCAAACGATGCAAGAGTCAACATCAAGTGGATCGCGGCAGAAGAACTTGAACACGATGATCCGAACGCGATCCTTGCGGATGTGGACGGCATTCTTGTTCCCGGCGGTTTCGGCGAACGCGGGGTTGAAGGCATGATGATAGCTTCCCGTTATGCACGGGAACACAACATACCTTATTTCGGTATCTGCCTCGGTATGCAAATCGCCGTAATCGAATATGCACGCCACATTCTCGGCTGGAAAGATGCAAATTCCACCGAATTTGACTTCAACACAAAGCACCCTGTTATCGCACTGATGGAAGATCAAGTCAACAACCTTGAACGCATCGGCGGCACACTGCGCCTCGGCAGCTATACCTGCCGTCTTGAACCCGGCAGCCTTGCAGCAAAGCACTACGGCAAGGAAGAGGTTCACGAACGCCACCGCCACCGCTACGAGTTCAACAACGAATACCTTCAGGACTTTGTCGATGTGGGGCTTCGTTTTACCGGATGGAACCCACGCCGCGGTCTTATGGAAATCGTTGAAGCCGCAAACCACCCGTGGTTCGTTGCGGTACAATTCCACCCGGAATTCAAGTCCCGTCCCGATAATGCACACCCGCTGTTTACCGGTTTCATCGAAGCTGCGGTTAAATACGCCTCAAAGGCCGAATAAAAACGTATTCTCGCACAGGGCGGCGAATATTTTTCCCCGCTTCTGCCGACAATAAAAAAATATTTTTGAACAGGAGATAACAATAATGGCTGTCAACAAAAAGATGACTATCGAAGAAATTCTCAGAACTGATTACGGCATTGCAAATATCCTCATGGAGAGCGGTATGCATTGCCTCGGCTGCGTCATGGCAAGCGGCGAAGACCTTGAACAGGCCTGCGGCGTCCATGGCATCGACTGCGACGCTCTCGTTGAAAAAATCAACGAATACCTCGAAAACAAATAATCTCCCGAACAGTCTTTCGGAGATTGTCTCAAATCTATTCCGATTACACAACCTGTACACCCCCCGCCTGCGAAAAGCAGACAGGGGGTGATGTTGAATGACGGGATTTTGGTCTTTACAATACGGCATTAATGCTTTATAATGGCTACACCGGCAGGATATAACGATTGATTAAGCTGTATTTGCGGGCAGCAATTCAAGGCGGTGCTGTGCTGTATTTGATGCTGATTAATCAGCGTTTACCTAAGAATTTTCTGCAAAGCTGCGCATGTATCGGCGCGATCGGTGCGCATTTTGCGCATCGAGCAAACCAGGGAGGAACACAAATGAGCATAATTCTCGGAATAGACGTTGGCGGTTCAACGACAAAAATTGTCGGACTGACTCCGGGCGGCGAACTGATTTCAACAATGACGGTTCGCGCTTACGATCAAATAACCTCACTTTACGGTGCATTGGGACATTACATCAACGCCAACAATTTCTCGCTCAGCGATGTTGAACGCATACTTGTGACGGGTGTCGGCTCATCCTATCTTTCGGGCGACATTTACGGCATTCCGACTCAGCGTATTGAAGAGTTTTCCGCGATTGCGCGGGGCGGGCTTGCTCTTGCCGGTTTGGATGAAGCGGTTGTTGTGAGCATGGGCACGGGCACAGCGTTTATTCATGCCCACGGCAAGGATTATTCCCACATCGGCGGCAGCGGTGTCGGCGGCGGCACCATCGTCGGCCTCGGTAAAAAGCTTACCGGTGCATCGGACCATGAGAGTCTTTGTGCGCTTGCGGAGCGCGGCAGCCTTTCACGCGTTGACCTTACAATCGGTGATATTTCTCAAAATGACATTGAAAAGCTGGGTTCGGAAATCACCGCCGCAAACTTTGCAAACATAAAAGACAGCGCAACCGATTGTGATCTTGCTCTCGGCGTTGTTAATATGGTGCTGCAAACCATTTTGACCCTTGCGGTTTTTGCCTGCAAAAATTCCTCTGTAAAAAAAGTTATTTTGACAGGTGCTCTGACCGGGTTGCAGGAGCTTTTGCCAATGATTAAGCTTTTTAAAACGCTTTATCCCGTTGAGTTTATCGTCCCGGAAAACGCAGCATTTGCCACAGCTGTCGGTGCCGCTCTCCACTCCATTGACTGAT
>CALAXO010000043.1 GCA_937894955.1 uncultured Clostridia bacterium | reverse complement strand
CTGCCCGGTAACAACGGTGCCGCCCAAACGAATCAACTGAATTCGCCCGCTCTCCGTGCGCTGCCAAACATCAACATCCTTTGCGGGGTCGGACATTTGCGCATCGGGAAAAGCCGAATTCACTTTGCTGATAAACTCAGCAGTCGTGTAGCATTTTTCCGAAGTAAACTCCGGCGAATCCTCTTCCCCGCCGCTCTCAACCGAAACAAGATAGGGCAGAGCAACAGCGAACACGGCTTCACAGTTTTCCGTTCGCCCGCCGGAGGAAGAATGGTACAATGCCGTCACCAGTTCTCCGCCGCTTGTCAGAACAAGCCCTTCCGTTTCATGCACGGCGGCTTCAATGCGTGCATAATAGTTTTCAAATGAGCTGCCCCAGCGTTCCCGCAGCTGTTCCGTTGTCAGAAAAGCTTGGCAGCAGGCATAGTCCGTGCAGATGGTATGTCCGCTTTTGCAGCGAAGCTCACCCGTCAGGTGCTTCATTGCAAAGGTTCGTGCCGCAACAGCCTGCGCTTTCAACGCTTCCTTTTCATAAGTTGCGGGCATCTCCGCCGCAGTGACATGAATGATGTAGTCCTCCGTATCCATCGGAACGACCTCCTCACCGTTCCAAACCCCGATTCCGTTCGCCGAAGGTATCGTTTCATACTTTTCGCCTGCGAGAAGATTCAGACCGCTCACAATGTCGGGCATCAGATCAAGCCCCGCATCCACACTGCCTGCCGTGCGCGGTGCCGGGACTCGTCCCCCGACGGACACGGCGTAAAGAATTGCGGTCAATAAACCGGCAATTCCCGCCGCAAGCAGCATTCCGATCGTTTTCTTTATGTTCATATCACATTGTTATGCGGTTCTTTACAAGATTATTACATTCAAATTTGCACAAGCCTATTGAATATCGAGGCCTCTGCGTTGTATAATATAGCTGTAAAAGGGCATGTGAAGCTTTTCAGCATCTCAACTTGTTTTAAGCAAACGACCCTTTAACAGTATTCAGTACAGGAAAGAGAGGAAGGAATATGCTGCTGAACACAATGATTCTGCTGTCCGGCGGAGATTTTTTCAGCCGTTGGCTTGAAGGTTGGAACCTCGGCGGGCTGATACTCGTGCTTATCGGCGCGGCTTTGATAATCATCGAAATGCTGATCCCGGGATTCGGCATTGCGGGCATATCGGGCGCGGCAGCCGTGATTGCAGGGCTTATCATAGGTTCTGACGATCCAATGTCCGCGCTGTTTTCGGTTGCAATACTTGTTGCAATCCTCAGCATCGCCGCGGTCATAATATTCAAGGTTGTTTTCGGCAAACGGAAAAACGGCAAACACTCCCGCATCGTGCTTAACGAGAGCATTGCAGCGGAAGCAACCGACCGCGTGACAGCCGAATCGACCGAACTTATCGGTAAACAGGGGATTGCGCTCACTGCGCTGCGGCCGAGCGGTGCCGCACTCATCAACGGAAAACGTTACGATGTGCTTGCCGACGGTGAATTCATTGCAAAAGATGAACCGATTGTTGTTTGTGCCGTTGAAGGTCTGCGCATCAGCGTCCGCCGCCCGGATGAAGCGGAATGATCCATCGTCTTTGGCTCAGAGTCGGAGTTTTGTCCACACTCAATGAAAAAGAAACCTATTGACAAAAAAGAGAGCAAGCGGCCGTTTTTCTATTCTCAGTTTTATGACACATCGGATATTGAAACGGCAAGCAAAAACGCATACAACACCGAGATGAGCGGCGAAGAGCTGAACAGGCGGCGCAGGCGGGATTGGATCTTTCTGCTTATCGGCGTGCCTGCGTTCATCGCACTGCTGTATCTTATCGCCCTGGCTTTACGTTAAGCCCAAACGGGCTGCGCCGCCGATGCAAACGGTATCACATCGCAGCCGTATCATCCGAAACAGTATTTAATTTGAAAGGAAAATACAAAAATGAACGCACTTAACCTTATTCAATTCGAAAACTCTTTGGTTTTCGCCGATGCCCCCACAGCCGGCATGTCCGTCGGCGCAATCATCGGCATCATAATCGGCGCAGTCATCCTGCTGATATTCTTCTTCTCTTTCTTCCCCGTCGGGCTTGCGATTTCGGCAGGAGCATCGGGGGTTCATGTCGGGCTTTTCCAGCTCGTCGGCATGCGTATCCGCAAAGTGAACCCGCATCGCATTGTTGAACCGCTCATCAAAGCAACAAAGGCAGGGCTTGATTTAAATCTGAACAAGATGGAAGCACATTACCTTGCAGGCGGCAACGTTGACCGCGTTGTGAACGCGCTCATTGCGTCCCAGCGTGCGGGCATTGCACTTGATTTTGAAAAGGCATGTGCAATTGACCTTGCGGGCAGGGATGTTCTGACCGCAGTTCAAATGAGCGTAAGTCCCAAAGTTATCGAAACCCCCGTTATCGCTGCAATTGCAAAGGACGGTATTGAGCTCCGTGCAAAAGCAAAAGTCACCGTTCGCGTCAATATCGACCGCCTCGTCGGCGGCGCAGGTGAAGAAACGATTATTGCCCGCGTCGGCGAAGGCATTGTTACCACCATCGGCTCTTCTGCCAGTCACAAGGATGTTCTTGAAAACCCCGACTCCATCTCCCAGACCGTTTTAAACAAGGGGTTGGACAGCGGCACGGCATTTGAAATACTCTCCATCGATATTGCAGACGTTGATGTCGGTGTGAACGTCGGCGCAAAGCTCCAGATTGACCAGGCGGAAGCCGATAAGCGCATTGCACAGGCAAAAGCAGAGGAACGCCGCGCAATGGCAGTTGCACAGGAGCAGGAGAACAAGGCGGAAGTTGCAGGTATGCGCGCCCGCGTTATCGAGGCCGAAGCTCAGGTTCCCCTTGCAATGGCCGAGGCGTTCCGCAGCGGCAATCTCGGCATCATGGATTACTATAAAATGAAGAATCTTGCCGCCGACACCGAAATGCGCGAATCCATCGGAAAAACCACCGCAGGTTCCGCCGATGTTAAATAAACCGTCGAAATGCCTCCCTTTCCGCGGCCGCACGGCAGCTGCGGAAAGGGTCAGCAATCGATTTAACGAGATTTAATTTACGAAATCAACCAAACAGAATCCAAATGCATCGAAAGGAGGCAGCCATGCAGCTGATTATATTCATTGCGGCAATCGGCTTCTTTGTGCTCAGAATCCTTGCATCAAACAAGAAAAAGCAGTCTGAAACCGCCGAAAACAATGCTGCGAATCGGTTTGCCGAAAGCGAATCGAACGAATTCGCGTTCGGAACGGGTTTTGCGCAGGGAAAACCGAAGCCGACCGCACAGAACCGAACCGAAAGCAAAGCATACAACGCATCCGACTCCTATTGCGGCACGGCAAACTGCACCGGCGGCAGCATTCACGAAGGCACCCATGAAGGCGAAACTCGCGCTCCCCGCTCCCCTTACGTAACCGGCGGCGAAAACATGCGCAGCAATGCATCCTCCGGCAAAAAAACCGCAGCAAGCCAAACTGCAAAGAAAACCGCAGCACGGCAGCCCGCCGCAGCCCGACCCGATTCCGATCCCGCTTACGAGCAGAAACAACCGCTTGAAGGTGCAGAAAAAATGCAGAGCGGAGCGGACAGGCTGCTTAAAGCCATATCTTCTCAGCCCGCAGTCACCCGGGGCATTATCTGGAATGAGATTCTTTCCGCACCCGCTGCGGCAAGAGATTCGGATTGATGCCGCAGACTTTTAACCGAACGGCAAAGGCTTTTTATTGAACTTCAAGCAGGAACAAAACCGCTTCCCTTTTCGGAGGCGGTTTTGTTTTTGGAGTAAATCTATTTTATTTTCAGAACAAATTTATATGGTAATTAAGGAGAAGATGCCGTTTTGAACCGAATCAGCGGTCAGCATCGGTTCAAACCCTTTCACAGTTTTAAATAAATCCAACCGTATAATCTGCGAAGCAGCCGAGAAAGTTTCCGATAAGTTTTTTGCATTCGTTTCAACAGCGCCAAAAAAGACCTTTTTTCCGAAGGCTTAACAGTCGTAAGGAACTGTAAGTCTCGTGGTTCGGGCAGAGAAGGGGCTGTTGCAAAATCAAGTCATATTTGCAGCAGCACCTTTCTTTTTGAAGG
>CALAXO010000042.1 GCA_937894955.1 uncultured Clostridia bacterium | reverse complement strand
CTTGATTTTGAAAAGCGCCGTGTAACAGTCGCCTGCTCGCTTTACAGCGGCGAAATTAAAAAAAGCATGTTCTCCGTTATGAATTTTCTTATGCCTCAAAGGGGTGTTTTCCCTATGCATTGCTCTGCAAACATTGGCGATGACGGAGATGCTGCACTGTTCTTCGGACTCAGCGGAACCGGTAAAACAACACTTTCCGCCGATCCCGATCGTTGGCTGATCGGTGATGACGAACACGGTTGGTCCGATAACGGCGTTTTCAATTTTGAAGGTGGCTGCTATGCGAAATGTATCAACCTTTCAAAAGAAAACGAACCCGAGATTTGGGATGCAATAAAGTTCGGTACGCTTGTTGAAAACGTTATTATGGATAGTGCCCGCAAGCTTGACTTTGCGGATTCCTCAATAACCGAAAATACACGCGCCGCCTATCCCGTTGAGTATATCCCCAACTGTGTGATTCCCGGCATGGGCAATCACCCCAAAACTGTCATATTCCTGACAGCCGACGCATTTGGTGTTCTGCCGCCGATTTCAAAGCTCACAAAAGATATGGCAAAGTATCACTTTGTTTCAGGTTACACAAGCAAGCTTGCAGGAACCGAGCGCGGCATTAAGGAACCGCAGGCGACCTTCTCAACCTGCTTCGGTGCGCCTTTCCTTCCGATGCATCCTTCCGTATATGCGGAAATGCTTGGTAAAAAAATCGATGAACATAACGCAAACGTGTTCCTCATCAACACAGGTTGGTCCGGCGGTCCTTACGGTGTCGGCAGCCGCATGAAGATTAAATACACACGCGCAATGGTCACTGCCGCACTCGAAGGCAAACTGAACGATGTTGAATACGAGCTTCATCCAATCTTTAACGTACTCGTTCCCAAGACTTGCCCCAACGTTCCCACCGAGGTTCTTAATCCGCGCAATATGTGGGTCGATAGGGATGCCTATGATGAACAAGCCGAGAAACTCGCTGCAATGTTCATAAAGAACTTCAGCAAATATAACAACATGCCCGAAAACATCGTCAATGCAGGCCCCAAACAGATGTTGGATTAATTGCTGACTGCTTTTAATTTATCATTCAGCATAAAGTGCCCGTTTATCCGCTGCGTAAACAGATAAACGGGCATTCGCATATTCCGACTCGTTTTTTACTGCCGAAAACATAACCGAATGGAGCCGCTTTTTCGCAGTAAAAAGGCTGCTGACAGCAACACTGTCACAGCAGCCTAATCATATTCATTCCGTTATTTATGAGCTTAATGCTCGATACGGGTTCAGTTATTGTAATCAATCCTGAACATAAGGAAGCAGAGCGACCTGACGTGCAGATTTGATTGCGGATGCGAGCGACCTCTGGTGCTCTGCGCATACGCCGCTCATACGGCGGGGCATGATTTTGCCGCGCTCAGTGATGAACTTGCGGAGTTTTGCAGCGTCTTTGTAGTCGATATGTTCAACCTTATCAACGCAGAACTGACAGACTTTGCGCCTGCCTTTCCTGGGACGGGGCTTCATTTTGCGGTCTTCCATTGAAATTTACTCCTTTCGCAAAATTAAAACGGTAAATCTGAATCGGAAATCTCGGTAAAGCCATCAGACGCACTGCCGGAACCGTTTGCGGAATCAAAAGAATTTGCCGTAAAACCGTCACGGGCAGACTGCTGCTCCTTCCCGTCCTGCCAACTGTTTTGACGTGAAGCGGAGAAATTGCCGCCGTCCTGTGCGGATTGATAGTCCTGAGGCGGATAATTTCTGTTGTAGCCCTGCTGGTTGGATTGATATCCCTGCTGCGGATAGCTCTGACCGCCTGCTGCATCGCGCGGAGAAAGGAATTCGATCTCCTCGGCCGTGACTTCGAGAGAAACACGGGTTGCCCCGTCCTTTCCCTCATATGTACGCGGTACAAACTCGCCGACAACAGCAACTTTTTTGCCCTTGCTCAAAAACCTTGAACAAGTTTCGCCAAGCTGTCTCCACGCGGTCACGCGATAAAAATCTGTTTGACGTTCCTCGCGATTACCTGAAAAACGGCGATTAACGGCTAGATTCATCGTGCATACGGTTATTCCGTTCGAGGTGGTGCGCAGTTCGGGATCACCCGTGAGATTGCCAATAAGAAATATCTTGTTCATTCTAAATCCTTTCTCAAGGTTTATGCATGATGGCGGGTCACTTTGTAGCGCATGATCTTTTCATCATTCTTCATGTTACGCTCAAGTTCTGCGGGCAGTTCGGCGGGCGCGTCGAACACAACGAGAACATAGTAACCTTCGGTCTTGTAGTTGATGGTGTATGCAAGACGACGCTTGCCCCATTCATCAACATTTTCGATCGTACCGCCGTTTGCGGTGATAACACCGTTGAACTTTTCGATTACGGATTTGGTCTCCTCCTCATTAAGCTCAGGCACGATAACATACAGACATTCGTACTTATTCACTTAATTCACCTCCTTATGGTCGTATGGCACCGCACTTGCTGCGGCGCAAGGTGTTGGCATAATATTCTAACATTTTTCTTGCCGGCTTGCAAGGAGTTTTTTCATGTTTTTATGCAATATCTTATATATTTGTTGTGTCATAAAGAAAAGGACGCCCCGCATGTTGGGTACGGCTTGTCCCGTTCTTTTGTTCCCTTCCTGTTTGGGAATCACGCATGAGTTGCGGCCAAGGACACCGCAATCTTCAAGAAAATTGCATTTTCTGTTCGGGCAGAGCTAAGACCGACACTGTCCTTCGCGCAATTGCCGGCAGCAAAGCATTTTCAGAAACAGTTACCGGCTCTGTCCGCTGCAATGCTTTGTCAGTAAGCTTGCATTCATGATGCTTCAGCGAGTGCAGATTGCAAGACGCAGGATCGTAAGTGCATCAGCCGTTGAAACTGCACCGTCGCCGTCCACGTCAGCCGCACGAAGCTGAGAAGCATCAAGGTTGATAAGGCCGAGTGCGCAGCGCATTGCGGTCAGCGCATCGTCTGTCATAACCTGTCCGTCGCCGTTTACATCGCCGGGAACAAATGCCGAACCGTTGCTCTCGTATGCAATCCAAAGGTTGTTGAGGCTCTGGTGGTAGTTGATGTGGACTTCATATGTGGGCTCGGTGGAGAACTCTCCATTATTGTAAACAAAGCCTACGCGAGTGTAACCCGCAACCTCGTCCGTTGTTTCCACATTATAATACGGATACGGAGACCAGCTGTTATCCGTAAAATAGAGGCTCGTTCTGCCGTCAATGGTGTAGTACTCAGGTTCTGCAACCATTGCAGCAAATTCGGGTGCTGCGACGACATTGCCGTTTTCGTCAATGGGCTCTCCCTCGGAATTAACAAGGTAGTGATGTTTAAGAACAAAACCGCCGGAAACATCCGCTTGCGGCACAGCGAATTCCGCAGTGCTCTGCTCGCCGTTTTCGGTGTAAACAAACTGCGGACCTTCATCGGTGCCGGTGGTTGTGAACAATCTTCCGCCCTCGTCAAGGAACTGATTGAGCAGCTGGAAGTTTGCATAGTAATAGTCCTGAATATCGATTCGGAACTTCATCGTTATGACATCGCCCGGGTTAATTTCACCGAGATTCCAAACGATTGCAGGCTGTTCGCCGCCGGAGTAATTTGCGTTTCCCTGGCTTGCATAGATGTCGTAACGGGTCGCAGTATTCTCATAGTTGAATACGCCGAGGTCGTTTGTGCAAACCGGATTCTTAATGCAGGAATAAACGGTTTCCATCGGATTGAAAACCATGCATTCGGTTGCAGAAAGAGTGATGCTGCGGATTCGAAGCGTTATTTCCCACGTCCAGCCGCTGCCCATGGATGCTGAATCCTCCGAATAGGTTAGGAGCTGAAAGCTTTCGGTGCTGGTCCGTGTTTCACTCTCCGCTGCAAATGCGGGCATGCAACATGCAAAAAGCATAATTGCTGCCGTCATAAAGCCGATGAGTTTCATTCCGAAGCTGCGTTTTGAATATCTGTTCATTTTCTTCCTCCAATGTTTTTTGCTTTGCGTAATGTCGCAGCACCGCAAAGTTCATTCAACGGTTGACATTTTTCATGCGTTGCCGTCTTCAAGAAAATGACGGGTGATGCTTCAGCCGCAAAGCATTGTGTTCCATAAGTATAGCATATTCACCGCCTATCGTCAATGTTTATCGATTGCTTTTTTCGAAGTTTCAGATATACATTTTTTAAAGGTACCCCGCCTAAGGATGATTTGCACCTGTCAATGGTGCTTTGAAATCAAAACCGAGTATGTGAAGGCCGTGCAAGTCCTTCCTTCATTACTTACGTTAAAGCTGCGTTAATGCATTGCCAAACCTTCCGCGTGTTTCGCATTATCACCCCGAATTGATTGACACATGAACCGTAAAATGATAAAATCAACTTAAACGCGGAACCAACTCGATGTTTCGCCGCAGAAGGATGGACAGGAGGCAATCGATGCAGAACACAGTAATACTCAGGGGACGTGACCTTTTTGGATCTACCGTGGTTGACAACCGTTTTATTTCAGAACTCATTCCGGATGCGCCCGAAAATGCCGTCCGCGTGTATCTGTACGGACTTATGCTTGCCTGCGGCGCGGTTTCAAGCCCCGTTTCAATTTCTGACGCACTCAAGCTCAACGATGCACAAGTCGCCGAGGCCTTCCGTTATTGGGAGAAATGCGGTATTGTGCGCATTATCGACGGCAATCTGCTTTCTGTAGAGTATCTTAACTTATCTGCCTCTCTTCCCGATAAGCGATCCGTTGACAACGAAAACGCACATTACTCAAAGCTTGTTCAGCGTTTGCAGGTTGTTCTCGGAACAAGGAACATGTCCGGTGCGGAATTGCAGAAAATTTATGATTGGGTGGAAATATTCGGGTTTGAGGATGATGCCGCTCTGCTCATCGTTCAGCATTGCATAGAAAAAAAGGGCGCACGGGTGCATATCAACTATATGGATTCGGTTGCCAAACGTCTTGTTTCCGAGGGCCGTACAACCGCTGACTCGGTGGCGGAAAGCTTCTCAATGGAAAACGATCTTGCAAGCGGCGCGGCCGCAATTCTAAAGCGCTGGCGCAACAGCCGCCTCCCGACCGAAGACGAACTTGAACTGTATAAAAAATGGACAATTCAATGGGGCTTCAGTGACGAAGCCATTGAAATCGCCTGCCGCGATGTTGTTGCAATCGATAAGCCGAACTTCAAGTACCTTGATGCAATTCTCGGAAAATACCATGAAAACGGCAGTGTTTCGCCCGAAAAAATACGCGAATTGCTGCGTGAACAGGATATGCTTGCCGAACTGGCGCGCCGTGCATTTGCCAGAGCCGGACTTAAACGCACACCAACATCCTCCGACAGGCAGCAGGTTGAACTATGGTGCAGCGATTGGTGCATGAATTCCGAATTGATTCTTTATGCCGCCGAACTTGCGTCAAAGAAAAGCACTCCGTTTGCCGTAATGAAAAAGATACTTTCGGATTGGCATGAGCGCGGAATTGTATCGGTTTCTGCCGCGCGTGAGGAAGCCGAGCGCAGCAACGTCTCTCATCCGGCAGCTGCATCAAAGGGGAAATCTGTTAACCATGCTTTGAATTACAAACAGCGTCAATACAGTGCCGAAGAGCTCCGCGCTCTCGGCGTTGATCTCGGAGATGATGTATATGAAGATTAAATCTGCTGCCTTTTGCAAAAAACTTGAAAATGAGCTTTCGGAACGCAAGCGCAGAACCCGCCGCATTGAGAGTTCTCGTCTGCAAGAGGTCTATTTGCGCTGCTCCGAAATTAAAAAGCTTGATGAAAGCCTTGCGACCATCGCATTCGATATGGGTAAACAGCTTATGAATGCGGAAAATCCCGAAGAAATTCGTCAGCTTGCCAACGCTCTTATAGAAAAAAAACAGCGCGAGCGTCGGGATCTGCTTGTATTCTCCGGTTTCCCTGCCGATTATCTTGACCCGCAGTACGAGTGTACATTATGTCACGATACCGGCCGCGTTGCAGGTGGGGAGCTTTGCCGCTGCGTTGTCCAGCTTGCAATCAATACCGTGTTTGAAAGCTCCGGTGTCAGTGCTGCCCAGAATTTTATGAATTTTGATTTGAACCTTCAAAAAAACCCGAAGGACCGAAATGTAATGAGCCGCATACGTGATGCTGCCGAAGCCTATGCCAACGCGTTTCCAAACAATGAACGTCGTGATCTGCTTTATCAGGGTGAGACAGGCGTCGGAAAAACTTACCTTTTGAATTGTATCGGAGGAAGAGTGCTTGAACGCGGCTACTCCGTGTTGAAAATCAGTGCCTACAAATTGATTCAATTAACGCTGGATAACCTCCGCAACGAACCTTCTGAACGACCTGATTACATTCTGCCCGATCTTTTGATGATTGATGACCTTGGAACAGAGCCTATGATACGAAATATCACTATTGAAACGCTGCTGTCCATCGTTTGCGAACGCCAGGATCTTGACAAAGCAACAATTATTGCGACAAATCTTGCCGTCACCGATGAAGATGGCGCGGATACACTTCAATCCGTATACGGCGAAAGGTTTGCATCAAGATTCATGGCTCCGCGAACCGCAAAGATTCAGCGAGTTCGAACTCAGAATGTACGTTTGTCGTTGTGATTTACTTTTCTTGATTTCATCTGCATAGCAGTCGGACAGCACAAAAGGGCAACGCAGCGCGTTTGCCCTTTCAGTTTTTCATATTCGATTTTTGCACGGCAAAGCATCCTGCTATTGTGCCTTTTCCTTTGCTTTGTGTTCCGCCGTACGCTGCTTAATTCTTTCATATAACGAAAGTATATTCTTTCGCCGCCAAAGAAGAAACCCTGCAACCAGCAGTAAAGGTGCAACATACAGCGCAGCGGAGAGGAAATCGCCCTCCACAAGTTGATCTCCGACAGCGCAAAGTGTCAGCACCGTCGGTATGCAGCCCGTCATTACAGCAAGCATATATGAACGGAAACCGATTTTTGTTTTTGATGCAACATACGGAATCAAGCCATTCGGAATAACGGGAAGAACAGATGCAACAAAAACATTAAATGCGGGATACTTTGCATCGATAATAAAATTCTTTTTTTTGCTGCCCGTTTTTTCAACAGGTTGGCCCGGGAGAAGCTGCTCAAGCTTTGCCCCGAGCTTGCGAACAGAAATAAAAATCAAAGCATTTGCCGATACATATCCGAGATAGCAAACGAGAAACCCGCGCCATGTTCCGAAAATCACTCCGACAGCAACCTGAATCGGAACGCTGGGAAGGATTATTGTAATTATCTGAATAAATTGCAGCAAAAAGCCTATTGCGTAACCGCTGAAATCATGAAATGAATTCAGATACTCCTGCACATCACTCTGCTGACCGTTTGCAAGAACATCAATAAAACCGGGCAAAACACTGTTCAGCGAAAAAAAAATTAACGCCAGAACCACAAGTATCAAGCCGATTTGAATCAATGTTTTGATTATTCCATTTCGTTTTGCCAAAAAATCCTCCGCCGTGCAGCGCAGCTTTATCAAATCCCGCTGCTTTTTATTTTACCGCTAATGATTTTTTATACTGCAAACAGATTAATCTTCACTTTCCATGTTTATTTTCTTAGCAATTTCAAGTGCTGTTGCCGTTGCTGCCAAGCCGCCGCGTGCCGTCTCGCGCAGATCAACGTTCATGAGCCTGCCGACACTTCTCATTGCGCCTATGACCTCATCAAACGGGATTATACTTGAGATTCCCGCAAGAGCCATGTCTGCTGTCAGCACGGCATTTGCCGCACCCATTGCATTGCGCTTTATGCAAGGGCACTCCACAAGCCCGGCAACGGGGTCGCATACAAGTCCGAGTATATTTTTAACAGCCATCGCAGCCGCACTTAATGCAGCTGCAGGGGATGCTCCGCAAAGCTCCGCAAGCGCAGCCGCAGCCATTGCAGACGCAGAGCCTATCTCCGCCTGACATCCGCCCTCAGCACCCGAAATGCTTGCATTGCGGGCAATAATTACGCCGACGGCGCCCGCCGTAAACAAGCCGTTAACCAAATCTCTGTCGGTAAATCCGTGTTTCTCACTGCACATAACAAGGACAGCCGGCAGAACGCCGCTTGCCCCAGCCGTCGGTGCTGCAACAATTCGCCCCATTGAGGCATTCACTTCCGCAACAGCAAGAGCTGCGGCGCAAATCTGCGCCATATCCCTGCCCATATTCGCCTTTTCGGCATATGCCATGAGTTTTTCAGCATTTCCGCCAGCAAGTCCCGTAACTGTCTGTTGATTCTCTTCCAAACCGAATCGAATTGATTTTTGCATTGTTAACAGGTTTTCAAACATTTCGTTTACAAGTTCGTCACGGGTTTTTTCGCTTGTCTCCGCCTCTCGACGAATCATAACCTCCGCAATCGTCAGGTTTTCCTTTTCGCAAAGGGCAATAAGCTCCCTGCCCGTTGAAAATGCATAACTCATACCGCGCAAATCTCCTTGATTTCCCCCACCATCCGGGCAATTTCTCTCAGTTCCTCGTTGGAAACGAACGCATCCGTTTCAATCACCATGCATGCGTCCTGTCGTTTTGCGTTGCGGAACACCTTCATGAACGCAACATTGATATTTCGCCATGCCAACAAAGCCGTGACCTTTGAAATGATTCCGGGCATGTCGCGATAAAAGGCGATAATTGTCGGATAATCTCCGTTAAACGAAACTTCCATTCCGTTAATTTCAACAATTTCGATGTTCCCTCCGCCGATGCTGACACCAACCAGAGAAAATTCGCGCCCCGCTTCTGTGACAAAATGAATCCTTGCAGTGTTCGGATGTTCGGTTTCTTCCGAACTGTAGTTAACTTTTATATCGACATTTTCGCTTTTTGCAAGCAGCATCGAGTGCTTCACTCGTGCATCATCGGGCTCAACACCAAGTATACCGGCAATAAGAGCCCTGTCCGTTCCGTGTCCGCGACCCGTTTGCGCAAACGAACCGTAAAGTGTGATCTCTGCACGCTTAATCTTTCCTCGTGCTATTCGGTGCGCAACCAGTCCGATGCGAACCGCACCCGCAGTATGCGAGCTTGAAGGGCCGACCATACGCGGTCCAATTATATCAAATACGCTGAATTCTTTCATATTCTTGACAAACGAAGCAATACAAACCTGCCCGCAATTCTGTGACGCGTTTATTCTGTCATTCGGTCATGCCTGTGCTGCACATAAAACGTCATCTACACCTTTTCGAGGGTATCTGACTGTTCCGTCTCCTTCCGGTCAACAAAGTTTGATATGGAACGAATGCCCGCAACACCGTCAACAGGCAGAGAAAAGCAGATTCCCATTCCCTCTTTTGACAATCCGGCATCGCGGCAAATCGCCTCCATCATTGAGTTTCTTTTTTCGCGTTCGGTCAAAATCAGCACAAGTTCTTTTTCGGGTTGAATAATCGCGCCGAAAAAATGTTGCAGTTCGTGCGTTCCTGTCCCGCGTGCATTAACGACCGTGCCTCCAAATGCACCGGCTGCCTTTGCCGCGCTCATAACTTCATCCGCAAAGCCACGGTTGACAATTGTAAGTATCAAATCATGTTTTATCATGCAATCCTCCAAACACAATTACGTTTTGCATGCGTTTTTTTAATTCAATTCAGTCAAGTTCGCACCCGCCTTCATTCCGGCCAGCAGCGCATAGGAATCGAGCTGTGAAGCAAGCCCGGAAAAAGGTATTGAAAACGCAATTCCCTTGCCTCTTTCGTTAAGTTGAAGAGTCGCAGCAAGTTTTTCCATAATTTCGGCCTGCCGCGACCGTCCTACGGTGAACATCACGATGTCCTTTTCGCTTTCGCCGAGACCGAGCATTGTGAGCATTGCATTGTCGGCAGTTCCCCTGCCGCGAAGCACGATGCTGCAGCTTATTCCTTCGCGGGCACACAGTTCCGTAACGGTTTCACCGTCTCCACGATTGACAATGCAGGTTATAAGTTTTATAGGTTCAACAGCATTGTTTTTCATTTATATACCCTCCGGTTCAAATTCAATGACCGTTACGCCGTCATCAACCTGTTTTGCGCTCTTGCTGCGTTCAACACGCATAAGCTTGATTTTGTATACGCACCCGAGCACCTGAATCGTTATCAGCGGCGTTAACGCGACCATTGCAACAAGTCCGAACGCATCGGTTGATACATTGCCGCCGAGCGCAATACA
>CALAXO010000041.1 GCA_937894955.1 uncultured Clostridia bacterium | reverse complement strand
TAAATTCATATTTCGTTTTTCGCACAACATATTAAATCATGGCCTCCCCAAGATCAAGAATCGACGGGGAGGTTTTTGTATATGCTTTTCGGCAGATTTATCGCTGCTCAGCGATATAAGCTGATTCTGTATTTTCCGCTTTTGAGAGAATTTCATATTTTTTTTCTCTTAATGGTTGATTTTTGGTTTGATCTATGCTATAATAGTAAATGATGGAAGAATGCGTTGGCCACCGCTCTTTCCGTCTGCCGATGAAACGCGAAAAAACCGCGCCTGCGGCAAATCAACAGAAAGTGACCGTCTGAGCTGACATAAAGAGCGTACCGATGAAGTCCGCATGCATTGAACATGCCGACGGAGCGGAACGCTCTTGTTTGTTTTTCGGGGAGCTGAGGCGGACGGCTGCCGAGTACGTGCGGCTGTCGTAAAACACTGAACAGATTATTTTAAAAAAGAAAGGAAACAGTTTAATGTCAAAAAAAAGAACACTCAGGGAGCTTTTGCAGCTGCTTCCGCAAAAGGAACAGCCCGAAGGCAACGCCGCAGCGGAGACAACGGAACCTGCACCCCAAGGAAGCGAAGCCGAAAATGCTGCTGATGCCGTGCAGCATGAAAACGCATATGCAAAACTAGGCAAAGCTTTTATAAGCAGGCTGCACCTGCCGGATGAACTCATTGCGAATGCGGCTGAAGTTGAAAGCATTGTGAACAGGATAATCTCCGTTTGGGAGAAGGTTGAAGCAAAAACCGCTGATGCTGCCGCCGAAGAAAACGCAGAGGAATCTTTTGAAGACGCTGCGGATGCAAACACCGAACGTCTGCCGCTTCCTCTCGCAGGCGGCCTTGCGCAGGCACCGGAAACGGATTATGAAACAATGAGCGCGGAGCAGTTCCGTACACTCAGAAAGCAGCTTAAGCGTGCCGCCATGGACGGGCGCAGGATACGGCTTTGAGCACGGATAAAAGCCGGGCAAAACAGATTTATTAAAGAAAGGAAAACAAAATGAACAAAACCATCATCAACACCACCGCAACCGCAGCCGTGAGCGCTAAGTTCCCTGCGAAATATTATGACAGGCAGCTTCTTGAAAGCGCAAAGACACGATTTGTCCATGCGGAATTCGGACAAAAACGCCCCATTCCCCGCAACAGCGGAAAATACGTAAACTTCCGCCGTTGGAACCTTTTTGACCCCGAAGCCGCAATATCCGGCCTTGTTGAAGGCGAAACTCCCACCGGGCAGACTCTTTCGCAGACGGATGTTGAGGCGGAAGTTAAGCAATACGGTGCATATGTTGAAGTCAGTGACCTGCTTGACCTTACGGCATATGACGAAGTCATCAATGATTCCGCCGAACTTCTCGGCGAACAGCTTGGCACGGTTGTTGAGTGGATCACACGCGATGCAATGTGTGCAGGCAGCAACGTTCAATATGCCGGCGGAAGGACAGGCAGAAACGCACTGACAAGCGAAGACAGACTGACGACGACCGAAATTCGAAAAGCGGTGCGAACGCTGAAAAAAAACAAGGCACGCCCCTTCTGCGACGGCGGCAGGCAGCCGCATTTCATCTGCATCTGTTCGCCGGAGGCCACATATGACCTTCAGAACGATGAGATGTGGAAAAATGTTTCGACTTACAGCAATTCCGAAGCAATCTACAGCGGAGAAATCGGAAGATTGTTCGGTGTTGTGTTTGTTGAAAGCACTGAGGCCAAAGTGTTTTCCCAGAGCGTTCACAATGCCGTCAAAGCAGCTACGACCTCGTCAAAAACTTTTGTGCTTAAAAACATGCCCACCGAAGCGGAGAAAGAATATCTCTCCGTCGGCGGCAACACCATTCATATCGGGAGCAATGAATACACACTGGATTCCGAAGCCCCTTATGATGCGGATACAAACACAGTTAAGCTGAGCGAAGCAGTCACTCTGGCCGCAAACAGCGTCGTTTGGAGCGATGATGCGGCAAAGTCCGACAACGGGAACCGTGCGGCTGATGTTCACTGCACGCTGGTATTCGGCAAGGACGCTTACGGCGTTGTTGACCTTGAGGGCAGGGGTGCGGTTCAGCTGATCGTGAAACCGCACGGAAGCAGCGGCACTGCGGATCCGCTCGATCAGCGCGCTACAGTCGGTGCAAAAGTTGCTGCCTATGCGGCAGTCATTCTGAATGACCTTTGGCTTGTCCGCATTGAGCATACTGTTTCCTGAATCAAAACAAACGGTATCGATGATATATTTTATTTTTATCAGCCGATACCGCGGGGTTTCCGAACGAAAGCCGAAAATATTGCCGGCTCCGTGTTTGGAAATCCCTTTCAGCCGTTTTTTACCTTCAAAACAGAATTAACAGCAAATAAGAAAGGAAAGAAATAACAGGTATGGTCAATCAATTAACGGACAAACGCCGCAAAAAGGTATTGGACAACATTGCGCCGATTAACACTGCCGTTTCGACCGCTGCTCTCCGCGATTCGGCACCCGAATCGCGGAGAATGAAACTTTCAGCCGTTTTGCCGCGACAAAAAGGTACTTTGGGTTTCCGCAAAATTGCTGCCGCAAAGCCCGATGCCGCAGAGGCAGCTCAGGCGGCAAGCATTTTTCACCCGCAGAAAGGCACGGCAGGTTTGCTTCAATTAAGCGGTACAGATATGGGAAATCAACCGAAAAGTGCAAGCAGCTCGAATTCTGTTGGCACTGATGCCGTCGGCGGAAATGCTGTTGACAATTCCGAAAATTCAGGAGGAGGCGGAAACAGCGGAGCCGCCGGCGGATCCGACAGCTTTGAAGACTATTACACTCGTCTGCTTGAGACACTACACGGTTACGGGGTTGCATTGACTCTTCCGACACTTGAAGAGCTTTACTCTCAACTTGAACAATTTCTGCGCCCCGCTGTGGATTCCGCAATTGAAAACCGACGGGAACACGGCGAAACAACGCTTGCGGAATTGGATGCGGACGCATACTCTCGCGGAATGGGCGGGTCAACCTACCTTTCCGGAATGAAGCGGCGCGAATACAATGCTGTTGCGGCCGATATTGCAATGCTTGAGGCCAACTATAATGCTCAGCTTGCAAAATACTTTTATGAAGCAACGCAAGAGCTTGCGAGCATTCAGCAGAGCTTTGCCGAAATGCAGCTTCGGCACAGGCAGGACATGCAAAAGCTCCGCGCACAACAGGCAGGAAGAAGTTCCGGAAGCGGAAAAAGCGGCGGAAAAGGCGGAGGCGGGAACGGGAACAGCGGCAGCTCGGGCAGCAGCAGTTATCCCGACGGAAGCGGGAAGTACTATAACTATTATTGTGCTTATCTCTCCCATCTTTCCGCGCAGAATATTGATAATGTTTTCTTCAGCAATTCTTCCGAATGGACGGCAATAAGGGAACAGATGCGGCAAAGGCTCGGAAACGAGCTGTATGAACTGATTATGAACCGCTTTGTTCCGCAAGGCACATGAGAGGAGGATTTAATGAGCGAAGCAAGTTTCCTCAAGCGATTTGATATCACTCTTGACCTTAAACAGCCGGGCTGCGGCGGCGATTTCAGCGTTGTGGACGGGGACACGGGCAATGTTATTTATCTTGCGCTGACCGATGCGGGCATTCCCGTTTCGGTTGAAGGGCAGCGAATAATTGCAGCTTTTTCGAATTCGCGCGGCAAATACATGCAGGACAGTGCAGAGAGCGGAGGCGGTATAAGCGTATCGGATGACAAAGTTAAACTTCAGCTCCGCCCGCAGTCATTTGCACCGGGCATTGTGGAATGCGAACTTCAAATCTACAGCGGCGGAACCGAAAATTCCGCAGCGGGAGCAACTGTTTATGACAGTCTTGTTACAACCGCAAAATTCAATTTTTCTTGCCGCAGCGCAATTTACGATGCTTCAACCATCGAAAGCGAGCCCGCCGCACCTCCGCTTTCCGCAGTTCTTTCCGCAATCGGAATTGCAGAGGGAGAACGCGTAAGGAACGAAACCGCGCGAAAGACCGCCGAAGCCGGACGCGCGGCAGCGGAAAAAAACAGAGTTGCCTCCGAAAAGGGGCGGATACTGTCAGAAAGCTCCAGGGTGAATGCCGAAAACAGCCGAAAGACCGCCGAAACCGAAAGAGTGCGGGCAGAAACGACCCGCGGAACGAACGAAACCGCACGTAAGCAAAATGAAGCATTGCGCGTTTCCGCCGAAACCAACCGAACCGCGGCTGAGACCAACCGCGCAAAAGCCGAAGCGAAACGCAGCGAGGCGGAGAATAACCGCATTGCAAACGAAAACGCACGAAAAGCAGCGGAACTTGAACGTTCGGCAGCGGAAAAAGAGCGTGCGGCAGCAGAAACGGAACGCAGCAGAATCTTCCGGGGAGAAGTCAAACTTCCGACCGCTTCAACGCCGAACGACGACCCTGTTGATTTTGCGGTTGAAAGCGGCTGGTACTTTTACAAAGGAGGCATACTCGTTGTTTCCGCCGCGCTCTCCGGCAGCGCAGGCAGCGAAAACGGAACTGTCGAGCAGGCCGCACTTTTGGCCGACGGCACAATAATTCACCGCACATGCACCGTTTCGGCCGGCGCCAAAAACTGGAGCGCATGGGCTTAATTCAGCAGAATAAAACGACGAAAAGAAAGGGAACAAATCATGAAGAATGCCATCGATTTTGTACGTTTTGCACTTTCTCACGCAAAACGCGAAACAATCCCCGCAGGAGCGCAGATTCCGCTTGATATTGAAGAATGCGGAACTTCTCCGTGGGAGTATCTGTTCGGAACAACGGGAAACATCGTTACTGAGGATCTGCTTAACAGACGTTTTTCGGAATATTACAGCAAACGCGGCTGGACCCGTGAAAGGTTCGACCGTGCGACTGAAAACTGGGCTGCACGCCGAGTGACGGTTTGCGACTGCCAGGGGCTTTTGGATGTTTTTGTCGGAGTTGATGTCAACGCGCATTACTGCTATGCCGCATGGTGTACCGAAAAGGGCGAAATTTCGGGCATCGGCAGGCCTTACGTTTTGGGCGAGGCTGTGTTCATTCAGGGAAGCAGCGAAAGAATGACCCATGTGGGCTATGTTTGCGGCTTTTTGAACGGTGAACCGTTGATCGTTGAAGCACGCGGTCTGAATTTCGGCGTTTGCGTTACGAAATTTTCGGACAGGCCGTGGACACACCGCGGGCTTGTTTCAAAACAGCTGATTTACACCGAAAACTGCTATGATGAGCAAATCATTCTGACCGTTCGCAGACCGATGATACAGGGCGATGCCATAAAACATTTGCAGACGGCACTGAACGCATTGGGGTACTATTGCGGCAGCGTTGACGGAAAATGCGGCAAACTGACCATGAGCGGCGTGAATGAATTTGTTGAAATGCACAGTCTTTATGCAGGCAACCCCTGCTCCGACCCGGGAGCGGCATGAAGCAGTTTCGGATTCAAAAAGATGAGAATCAACGATGCGGAAATACAGAACATCAAAACCGCCTTAAAGGCACCAAATGAAAGGAGGTGAAATCAAATTGCAGGAGTTTTTTACATGGAATTCGTTGCTTACGAGTTCGGGCGCAACGGTTGCAACCTCGGTTGTTACTCAGTTCATTAAGGAAGCACCGCTGCTGAAAAAAATCCCGACAAGGCTTTTAAGCTTCGGCATTGCGCTTTGCATACTGATGCTTGCACTCATTTTTGACAAGTCACTGTCACTCGGCACGGCGGCAATCTCTGTTATTAACGCTGCTGTTGTTGCACTTGCGGCAAACGGCATGTTTGACGCCGTGTCAAGCGGAATGGGCAAGCCCGGTTCCGGACAGGGCGGAGATTCCGAATCCACCGAGCCCGACCCTCCTGACATTGCCGAAAATTCCGACGGCAGCACCGCTGACACGAATGCATTTGCTGCGCATGTCAATGCTCCGGCCGCCGAGCCTTCTGCGGAAGCATGCGAGCTTTACGACAGCTGCGGACATTGCTCGAAAAGCTGCCTTGAGAGCGGTGAAAACCTCAACTGTTCGGAAGATTTTTCGGATTTTGCGGATTTAGGCCTTTGAACGGGTCTTCGAGTCCTCTCGATTTAGGGTAAGGATGCCTGTCACGGCGGCGGCAAGCACGAGAATCACGCCGCAGCCCTTAAGCAGCCCCATCGCCTCGCCGAAAACCGCCATGCTTGTGAGCGAGGCGAATGCGGGTTCAAGGGTGTTCAAAGCTGATGCGCTGACCGAGCCGAGAAGTTTTATGCCCGCAAGCAACAGACGCAGACCGACAACATAGCCGAGGAATGCTTCAAGAAACAGGATTATCCACATTACCGGATCGGTCGGGAGGCAGAGCCTTCCGAGGAAGAGCGCTGCCGCAAGGCTCCACAGACAGGCGGAAGCGGTTATGTAGAAGTTTGAAACGGGTGCTTCAAGCGAAGCATACGTGCTTTCGCGGCCCGCAATAAAATACACTGCATAAACAACGCCGGAGAGCAGCGCGATCAGCACACCGCCGGCATTCACACTGCCGCCGAATGAAGCATTTGAAATGAGCGCGATGCCTGCTAGCGCAAGCAGCGGTGAGATAAATTTCACGGCAGTGATGCGCTCCTTTTTCGAAACGAGGGTGATCAACATTACAAACACGGGATATGTAAAGTTCAGGACTATCGTCATTCCCGCAGGTATGCGCAGATAGGCATAAGTTATGAGCAAAAGCGTTCCGGCAAGTGCACCGCCGCCGAAAGCTGCAAGCTGAACAAGCTGTTTCCCGCTGACGTTAAGACGCTTTTTCCCGACAAGGCAATTAAAAAGCGAAAGCAGGCTTGCAATGCCCATGCTGTACAGCACAACGCATTCATTCGTCATTTCGCGTGAGGCATCCGCAACCAGAAAATCTGCGCCTCCGCGCGGAAACAGTCGGGCTACAAACGATGCGGGCAGTCCGCCGTTCAGTGCGGCATTGGACAAAATAGGGGTTATTCCGTAGCATGCGGAAGCGAGCACAACGCAAAGCACGCCGAGAATATGTTTACGTTTCATTTACAATGTAAACCGACCGAATACGCCGCATTTCGCGTTTCGGCCGCCTTTCGATAAAATATAAAGCCGCGGACTTCCCGGAGCGTACAGCCCGGCGACTTTGATCATATGGTACATCAACGTACGGAAATTTTCAACCTTTTTAAACAATGCTGTCCGCACGGCAATCCGCGCACCGGCGGCGGGCTTTGCGGCAGCTTTGTTTTCCGAAAAACCAAATCAATCGTTAATATTCAAAAAGCAAGGAGAAAAACAAATGGAAAACACCAAAAACGGAACCGGGCCCGCAGGCTGCCGCCGAAAAAGCACGGCAGCGGAAACAATAGTCATTGAGCGAAACGGCACAAACTCCCCGTGGGTCGGCTGCATCAACTCCGTGAACTACAGAATTGAGCGCGGCGTACCCGTTGAAGTTCCCATCGCCGTTGCAGCTGTTATCAAAAGCGGCAAAAGCGTTCGGAACACAGCCGCACGCATTTCAAAAGCATACGAATGCAATGCTTATTCCGGCGGAATGCGGCTGAACGGCGGCACCTGCTCCGGCAGAATTTTTTGACAGGAGGCACTGAAGGATATGACCCTTAATGATATTCTTACCGCTGCACTTGCTCAGCTTGACCGCGGACACGATGCACAAACGCTCGAAAACTACCGCGTGAGACTGACGCAGTATGCCAACGATGCACAACGCGAACTTGCAGATGCACTCGGACTGTTCCGCACAGATAAAATCCGCACTGCGGCAGGCATCGTTGACACAAGCCTGCTGTCCCGCCGCGTGAAACGCATTGAACGCGTTGTTCAGCTCGGCAGAGCTGTACCTTTCAGGTGCGGCGACCGAACAAATACACTCCTGCTCCCGTATGACACGGCAGCCGAGATCACTTATCGGTACGAGCCCCGAACGCTGAACGACAATTCGGACCGAAGCGACCTTGACGACGGCCTTTTGGGGCTTGTTGTGAACTATGTCGTCGGGCGCGAACGGCTCGGCGGCGATGTTTCGACACAAAGCGGCGGCAACATTTATCTTGCGATGTTTGAAGCGGGCAAGACCAAGCTGCGCGGCTATATACGCGACGATGATTCTTTCCGCATTGTGAACCGTTACTGATCCGCCGCAAAACTCTTAACAGCAATCCATAATTGAAAATTGAGAAAGGAACCGACAAATGAGCATTCAAACTTATTCCGTTGACAGATTCATCGGCCTGGATCAATCGGGCGACGAAAACCTTATGTCCCCCGCCTGCACACCCGATGCGGCGAATATGTGCACCGACGGCGGCGAACTGCGTGTTGCATACGGATTCACACGGCTCTTTGAAGCTGCCGTGCCCGGCACGCTCCGCATTGACCTTTTCACGCTTTATCGAACGACCGGCGCGGAAATACCGGTCGTTATTGCGGGAGGTGTTGTTTATGCATACAGGGAAAACGCATGGACACCCGTTTATACCTATCAAAACACGCGTTCAAAACCCATATACGACTGCGCACAGGTTCGCATCAACACAACGGATTACCTTGTTATCGCCGACGGACAGCACGGCATGATTAAATTTGACGGCAGCAGCGTCACCCAATTCGGTTCGGAAGAAAACGCATCAAACATTCCCGTTTCGTTTCTGACGATGTACAGAGGAAGACTGTTTGCGGCCGGCGATGCAGCGAACCCGGACAGACTGTATTACTCCGTTCTTCCGGGCGGCGGACGCACCGTTGAACAATGGGGTGCGGTTGAAGCCTCTCCCGCCGTTGAGGGCGGTCATGTTGAGATAGGCGCACTCGGAGGCGACCCGATCGTTGCAGTGCGTGCACTTTCCAATCAGCTGCTTATTTTCAAAAAGAACAGCCTTTACAGACTGTTTGGTGACAGACCCTCCAATTACACCGTTGAGCATATCGACACGGAAATACCGCAGACCAACCATGCCGCTGTTGCCGTGTACGGCGACATGCTGTATTTCGGAACGCAGAACGGATTGTATTATTACAACGGAGTCACTGCGCGTCCCTGTGCGGATATGCGCTGCATAAAAGCCTATATGGCAACGGCGGAAGTTTCCGGCTGCCGCATTAAAATCGTTCGTGACAAGCTGTATTTCACCTTTCGGCGCAGCGCAAGAGACGAAATGATCGAATATGACCTTTTGGAAAGGCGATATATGCGCAGAAACGGTTTTGAGCTTATCGACATGGCAGTTTCGGGCAGCAGGCTGCTTTTTATCAATTCAAAACGTTTTGTTTACCTTTTTGATAACGGCATGGACTATGACGGTGAACCGATAAATGCCTTTTGGTGCACACCGCTCACAGACCTCGGAGCTAAGGCCGCCGTCAAGAATCTGCGCAGGCTTTATCTGCGCGGCAGCGGAGACACGCTGAAAGTGACGGTTGAAATCGACGGCAATGCCTACACCTGCCGCAAACAGCTGCCTGACAGCTGTTCAAAAGTTACCGAAATTCCGCTGAAAAACGGCGGAAGATGCTTTCGGTTGAAACTGTCGAACGAAGCGGGCGGAAGTTTCACCCTGCGCGGCGGACTTGAGCTTGAAATCGGGATTGGAAAGAGGGTGGATTGATATGACACTTGACATGCGCGCATTGTACTATGTTGCTTTGCCTACGGAACGCAGCGAAGCGGACGATGTTCAGCGGCACGAGGAAGATATCAAGGCTAACGAAAACTGCTTGAATCAAAACTTTTCCGCGCTTGCGCAAAAAATATATGAGTTTGAAGCGCGGATCGCCTTGCTTGAGGCTGCCGCCGCATCCAATGCGGACAAAAAAGGCCCCGGTATTGAAAGCAGCAGTATATAAGAGATATTTGGATGTCCTCACCGGATAATTTCCTTTTTAATTACAAATCGCATACGCCTACCGCAGAGTGACTTTTGCGGCAGGCGTTTTTGATTCAATTTGCTCAAAATATATCCGAGTAAACCGCTCGGAATTATTGACAATATCCGAGTAAAGTGGTATGCTTTGCACATAATAAAAGTGAAGCCCGTTTGAAGGCGGTAAAACTCCGCAAATTCGGTATTAACGGGCGCAAACAAAGTGAAAGGAGTGCCGCACGCGACATGAAGCTGTCCACAAAGGGTCGTTACGGACTTAAAGCAATGGTGGATCTGGCCACCGAGTACAATTCCGGAGCAAGGCTTTCCATTGCGCAGCTTGCCGAAAGGCAGGGTGTGAGCGCGGCATACCTTGAACAGCTTATTGCCTCACTGAAAAAAGCCGGGCTTGTGACTGCGCTGCGCGGCGTTCAAGGTGGGTATGTGCTTGCCCGTTCGCCGGAGCTTATCAGTGTCGGCGAGGTTCTGAGAGTTCTTGAAGGCAGCACGACAATTGTCGATTGCGTCGGCACAACCGGAACGGATTGCAGCAACGTCTGTTCCTGCTCCGCACGCCCGCTTTGGCTGAAATTGCAAAGGCGAATTGACGACGTTTTGAACACGACCTCCGTCCGCGACCTTGCGGATGATTACATTACCCAAATGGAAAGGAATCAAGACAACAAATGAGACGTGTATATATGGACAATGCGGCAACCACCGCGCTCAACAAAGAAGTTCTTGACGCCATGATGCCCTATCTTACGGACATTTACGGCAATCCCTCCAGCCTTCACACCTTCGGGCAGGAAGCGCACAAGGCAGTTGCGGATGCAAGGGAAAAGGTTGCCCGCGCCCTGAATGCGGCGGATGCCGAAAAGGAAATCATTTTTACCGGCTGCGGCACGGAATCCGACAATATGGTTCTGCGCGGCATTGCGGAAAAGCTCAGCAAAAAGGGCAAACATATCATCACCACCGCCGTGGAACATCATGCGGTGCTTTACACCTGCCGCTACCTTGAAAAGCAGGGGTTTGAAGTTACCTACCTTCCCGTTGACGAATTCGGCAGAGTCTCGGCCGAGCAGGTTCGTGAGGCCATTCGTCCCGACACAATCCTTGTTTCGATCATGTTTGGCAACAACGAAATCGGCACGCTGATGCCCATTGCCGAAATCGGTGCAATCTGCCGCGAGCGCGGCGTTCTGTTCCACACGGATGCGGTTCAGGCAGTCGGACACGTTCGCATCGATGTTCAGGCAATGAACATTGACATGCTTTCACTCTCTGCGCATAAGTTCCATGGGCCGAAAGGTGTGGGTGCGCTCTATGTCCGCAAAGGCATACTGCTCCCTCCCCTGCTTATCGGCGGCGCACAGGAACGCAACAGGCGCGCCGGCACCGAAAACGTTGCGGGCATCGTCGGTTTGGGCAAAGCTATCGAGCTTGCCTGCTCATCCATCGATGAAACAAGCGCAAGAATGACCCGTCTCCGTGATAAACTCATTGCGGGCATTGAAGCACGCATTCCCGAGGTTCGTCTCAACGGGCATCGCACCGAAAGGCTGCCGGGCAATGTCAATTTCTCCATCAAATACATCGAAGGCGAATCCATCCTTCTCATGCTCGACCTGAACGGTATTGCGGCATCCAGCGGCTCCGCCTGCACAAGCGGCTCACTCGACCCGAGTCATGTTCTGCTTGCGATCGGCCTCCCGCACGAAATTGCACACGGCTCCGTACGCCTCACCCTTGGGGACGACACAACCGAAGAAGATGTTGACTATGTGCTTGATGTTCTTCCCCGCATCGTTGCAAGGCTGCGCGAAATGTCGCCTTTGTATCACGGCTGAGCGAATTTAAATCAAAATCTGTAGAAAAATAAACAACCCGAACAAAGTTTCAATCGGAGGATAAATCAATATGTATACCGAAAAAGTTATGGATCACTTTGCACATCCGCGCAATATGGGCGAAATTAAGGATGCAAACGGCGTCGGCATGGTCGGCAATGCGAAATGCGGCGATATCATGCAGATGTTCCTGAAAGTCAACGATGACGGCATTATTGAGGACGTTGGCTTCAAGACTTTCGGCTGCGGTGCGGCTGTTGCAACCAGCAGCATGGCAACGGAACTCATCAAGGGCAAGAGCATTGACGAAGCCCTCAAACTGACCAACTCCGCCGTTGTGGAAGCTCTGGAAGGACTTCCCCCCGCAAAGCTTCATTGCTCCGTTCTTGCGGAAGAAGCTGTTAAAGCGGCTGTCGATAACTACTATGCCCGCAAAGAAGGCAGAACCGACAGCGAATGCAACTGCGTTTCCTGCGGCCACGACCATGAGCATGATCACGATCATGAACATGAAGAAAATGCCGAGGACTGATTTTTGAGCAGTCTGTGCAGCCGTTGATATTACTCTGAAATTCACATGCGAGCGAACGATCTGCCGAAAGGCGCATTGTTCGCCCGCGCTTTTCATATTATTTTCAGTGCCGCCGGTTTTTGACGATTGTGCGGCAAAATTCGAAGTGTTATAAATACTCGGAAGCAACTGAACATGCTTGATTTCAAACCAATTACAAAAGAACTGCTGATTCGCGAGGGCAAAAGCCTGCGCCGCAGCCGAATACAAATCTGTGACTATACTCCCGGCTGCCTCTACATATGGCGGCATTATTATCATATGCGCTGTGCGGAAGCGGACGGAATGTTTATTTTTGAAAGCGGAGACGGTTCGGGCTTGTATTATAACTGCCCCGTAGGCACGGGTGATTTTTCCGCTGCCGTGCTTGAAGCGCGCGCTGATGCCGAAAAACGAGGCATTCCTCTGCGTTTTTCCTGCATTCCTTCCGAATACGTTGATGTGATTCAAAGCATTATCGGCCGAAAAGCCGAAATCGTCAGTGACCGCGCTTCAGCGGATTATCTTTATCCGTATGAGCAATTCTGCGGCTATAACGGGAAAGCACTGCATGGGCAGCGCAACCATGTAAACAGATTCAAAGCCGAACATCCGGATTTTTCTTTTGAAATGCTGACGGGCGAAAACCTCCCGGAAGCGGAAAGCTTTATGCGCCTCAACCGCGATGAATTCTATAAAGGCAGCGAAATTTCCGCAGACGAGCTTGCACGCATTGACGAATTCCTTCCCTGCATTTCCGAACTCGGCATTTCCGGCGGAATGCTCCGTGCGGGCGGCGTTGTTGTCGGGCTCACGGCGGGCGAAATTGTAGGCGATACGCTGCATGTGCATATTGAAAAAGCGCTCCGTGATTTTTCCGGCGCATATCAAACGCTTGCAATGTGTTTTGCGGAAAGCATGAAACTTCCCGGAGTAAACTTTATCAACCGGCAGGACGATACCGGTGATGAGGGTCTGCGAAAATCCAAACTGTCCTATAAACCATGTGCATTGCTGGATAAATTCACGCTGATCTTCGGCTGACGATCCGAAACGCTGATGCCGCACGCCGAGTACTTTTACGGTATAATTCTATTTCAACGCTGCACTTGACATTCTGCACTCGGTGATATAGAATAATATGGATAATACGGTTAACCCGACAGAGAAAGGTATGTTAACAATGTTTTTGTTTGATGGAATGTCTGCTGAAACCGGCAACGCGATCTCCGGATTTTTCAGCCAGTTCGGTCTGCCGCTGATTCTTATTGCGGCACTCATCATCATGTTTGTGCTCTCGGCGCGCAGCAACAAAAAGCGTCAGAAGCAGTATCAGTCAATGCTTGACGGGCTCAAAGCCGGCAGCCGTGTCCGCACGATCGGCGGCATCTACGGCACCGTCAC
>CALAXO010000040.1 GCA_937894955.1 uncultured Clostridia bacterium | reverse complement strand
AGACCAAATTAAAAATTACAGAACAAAAATAGAACCTGCCGAAACAGGCACGGTCATTCTGTTCGGAGACGGAATTGCAAAAGCGCACGGACTGCGCAGCTGCGTTTCCAACGAATTGCTGGAGTTTGACGATGGCAGCATCGGCATTGCACAGAACCTTGAAGAAGAAGTTGTTTCAATCGCTGTACTTTCCGACGAACCCGACATTCACGAGGGCACCGAAGTCCGCCGCACGGGAAAGATAGTTTCCGTTCCCGTCGGTGAAGCGCTTTTGGGCAGAGTTGTCCATGCTCTCGGCGGCCCGATAGACGGCAAGGGACCCATCAACTGCACCGAAACCCGCCCGATCGAAGCTGAAGCTCCGGGCATCATCCGCCGCAAAAGTGTTTCCGTTCCGCTGCAAACCGGCATCAAAGCTATCGACAGCATGATTCCGATCGGCAGAGGCCAGCGTGAACTTATCATCGGTGACAGGCAAACGGGCAAAACTTCCATTGCGATTGACACAATCATCAACCAGCGCGGCAAAGACGTTATATGCATCTATGTTGCGATCGGGCAGAAAAACTCCCTCGTTGCACAGATAACCGAAACGCTGCAAAAAGCAGGCGCAATGGATTACACCGTCATCGTTTGCGCTTCCGCTTCCGAAAGCGCACCCGTGCAATACATTGTTCCCTATTCCGGCTGCGCAATGGCCGAGTATTTCCGCGAAAAGGGCAAGGATGTTCTCATTGTTTACGATGATTTGAGCAAACACGCCGTTGCATACCGCGCACTTTCGCTGCTGATTCGCCGCCCGCCGGGACGTGAAGCATACCCGGGCGATGTATTCTATCTGCATTCGCGCCTGCTTGAACGTGCAGCCTGCGTTGCGCCCGAGTACGGCGGCGGTTCAATCACAGCTCTGCCCATCATCGAGACACAGGCGGGTGACGTGTCCGCATACATCCCGACAAACGTTATTTCCATCACGGACGGGCAGATTTTCCTTGAAACGGAACTCTTCCATTCCGGCATTCGCCCCGCAATCAACCCCGGCATTTCGGTCAGCCGTGTCGGCGGCGCAGCTCAGCTCAAACCCATGAAAAAAGTTTCCGGCGAGCTGAAACTGCTCTATTCCCAGTATCGCGAACTTCAGGCTTTTGCTCAGTTCGGAAGCGATTTGGATGCAGACACAAAGGCAAGGCTTGCATTGGGCGAACGCATTGTTGAGGTGCTGAAGCAAAAGCGCAATTCTCCCGTCACCGTGGGCTGCCAAACGGCAATTATTTACGCTGTTACGCACGGAAAGCTCAACGATATTCCCGTTGAAAGCGTTTCCGATTACGAAGCCGCACTGTACGAACTGCTCCGAAGCGAATATTCCGGCCTTTTGAACAGGTTTGATGCAGGGCAATACGAACAGGCGGATATTGACGAGCTGAATTCCGCGCTTGCAAAACTTGCTGAAAAATTCCGCCCGTGAACATTCCGAGGATTCAACAGATAAACAGATAACAGAGGTTATTTACAATGAGCGCAAACATCAAGCTGCTCAAAACAAGAATAAAGAGCGTTGATTCAACACTGCACCTGACCCGCGCAATGCAGCTTGTTGCTGCAAGCAAAATCCGAAAGGCAACCGAAAAGCTTGCCGCCTCGCGAAGCTATCTTGATGCGTTCGGAACCGTCATGGCGCAGATCGCATCATCAAGTGAATGCGCTTCCTCGCCCTTCCTCAAACTGCGAAGCGGCAAAAGAGCAGTCCTCATCGTTATTGCAGGCGACAGAGGACTTGCCGGCGGCTATAACACAGGCGCATTTCGCAAAGCGGCGGAAGCGTTTTCTCCGACTGCCGATGACGAAAACTCCGACGGTTATGACATAATCGAGGTTATTCCTATCGGCAAACGCGGCTTTGAACGTTGGAACACTCTGACGAAACGCAGTTACGGTGCGGAAGCTTTCACCGTGCAGGAATGCGCAGAGCTTTGCAACGACCTTTGCAAACGCTACCTCAATGATGAATTTGACAGGCTGCTCCTTGTGTCAACCGAATACATTTCGGTCATGCAATGCGAGGCGCACCTCTCATGCCTGCTTCCCCTTGAGAACCTGTCCGACGGCTCCGCACGCCCCGCCGAATTCGAGCCGGACAGTGCAACCGTTCTGAACGCCGTTGTCCCCGAATATATATGTTCACTGCTGTTCGGTGCCGTTCGCGAAAGCTTTGCGTGCGAAGTTGCGTCGCGACGCGTTGCAATGGACAGCGCAACAAAAAATGCAGGCATCATGATGGACAATTTGCAGCTTGAATACAACCGTGCGCGGCAAAGCGCAATCACGCAGGAGCTCACGGAGATTATCGCCGGTGCCGATGCGTAAACGCTTCACAACATTCTACCACTCCGTTTCCGAAAGGAGTTTATAAAATGGCAAAAAAACTTACAGGAACTGTCTCCCAGGTTATCGGCCCGGTTATTGACGTTCACTTTCCCGCCGGGCGGCTGCCCGCAATAAACAACGCACTCACCGTTCCGATCGGCGATAAAACGCTGACGGTTGAAGTTGCTCAGCATATCGGCGGCAACACCGTTCGCTGCATTGCGATGGAATCCACCGACGGCCTCAAGCGCGGCGAAACCGTTACCGACACCGGAGCTGCAATCAGCGTTCCCGTCGGCAGAAAAACACTCGGAAGAATTTTCAATGTTCTCGGCAACCCCGTGGACGAAAAACCCGCTCCGAAGGACTGTGCTCATTGGCCCATTCACCGCATGCCTCCTGCATATGCGGAGCTTTCCTCCTCCACCGAAATTCTTGAAACGGGCATCAAAGTCATTGACCTGATCTGTCCGTATGCCAAAGGCGGAAAAATCGGTTTGTTCGGCGGCGCGGGCGTCGGCAAAACGGTTATCATCATGGAGCTTATCAACAACATTGCCACCCAACACGGCGGCATCTCCGTGTTTACCGGCGTCGGCGAACGCACACGCGAGGGCAACGATCTTTATAACGAGATGAAGCAATCGGGCGTTCTTGAAAAAACCGCGCTTGTTTACGGGCAGATGAACGAACCGCCGGGAGCGAGAATGCGCGTCGGCCTTTCCGGATTGACAATGGCAGAATACTTCCGCGATGAGGAGCATCAGGATGTTCTGCTTTTCATCGACAACATCTTCCGCTTTACGCAGGCGGGCAGCGAAGTTTCCGCACTTTTGGGGCGAATGCCCTCCGCTGTCGGTTATCAGCCCACGCTTGCAAATGAAATGGGTGCATTGCAGGAACGCATAACGTCAACAAAAAAGGGTTCGATAACCTCTGTTCAGGCGGTTTATGTGCCCGCGGATGACTTGACCGACCCCGCACCCGCAACCACTTTTGCGCATCTTGATGCAACAACGGTTTTGAGCAGAAGCATTGCTTCCCAAGGCATCTATCCCGCGGTTGACCCGCTTGAATCAACGAGCCGAATCCTCTCCCGCGAAGTTGTCGGCGATGAACACTATGCAATTGCCCGCGAAGTTCAGCGCATATTGCAGCGTTACAACGAGCTTATGGACATCATTGCCATAATGGGCATGGACGAGCTTTCCGATGAAGACAAACTGACCGTTTCGCGCGCACGCAAGGTTCAGCGTTTCTTCTCTCAGCCGCTTAAGGTTGCGGAGCAGTTCACCGGTTTTAAGGGCAAATATGTTCCGCTCAGCGAAACGATCCGCGGTTTCCGCGAAATTATCGAAGGCATGCATGATGACCTGCCCGAATCCGCTTTCCTATTTGTCGGCTCGATCGATGAAGCGGTTGAAAAAGCAAAAAATCTGAACTTGTAATGCTTCGGGAGCATAATGTCTGGACAGCCATAATGCCCGAGCAGCATAATGTCTCCCGCGCATAATCACATAACGCTTATTGCAGCAGGTGCAGTATGAAAGATTACACCCTTAAAATCTCCACCCCCGACGGTGATGCATTCTCGGGTTCCGCCCTGAGCCTTTCCGTGCGCGGCACCGAAGGCGAGCTTGGCATACTTGCAGGCCACGCCCCGTTCGTAACGGCCGTTGTTCCCTGCCGCTGCCGGCTCATCGAAGCAGACGGCACGGAACGCAACTTCAGCTGCGACGGCGGCTTGCTCTGCGTTGCACCGAGCGGCCAATCGCCCGAAGTTTCCCTGCTTTCAAGCAAGATAAGCTTCGAAAGCTGAACACGGTATTTTTACGACACCAAACATAAAAGCGGATGGTTCGAGGATTTCTCCCTAATATCGAGCCGTCCGCTGTTTTCGCATTCACCGCTTTGTTTTGTTGTTTTTTCCTGTTGTTTTTTCCTGTTGTTTTTCTTTTTCGTTCAGTTGCAGCCGGATCTGCACCCAATTCAGCTCAATCCCGTGCGGAACGCTTATCGGAGGTTTCAGCATCAGCCGATATAAAGAGCACCCGAAAACCAATCCCATGCAAAGGCGCCGAGTTTTTGGCTTTTCCAACCCGTATGCACGAAATACGCGGCGGACACCATCGCGCCACCGTTCATCTCCGTGCGATATCCATACGCAGCAACGGCATGATTCATTGTGCATGAAGGGTTGTAGTCCTTGGACATTCCTATGACGCCAGGCTTGTTTCGACCTGCGTTTTCACTGACTCTGTCGAACACGATGTTATGCTTGCCGTCTTTCACACGCACCGTCGGTTCGCTGAAATAGATGCTTGCAAGGTAGGAATTCAATCCGCTTGCGGCACCGGTGAACGTGCATGGACCTGTACCCATGAAGGATTGCAGCAGCAGATGAAAATCCTCTGTTGTTCCGCAGCCGGTTGAATCAATATCCTCATATGCGGCGGGAACAAACTGTCCGTTCACATACCTGTCGTAAAAGCTCAGCATAATCGCACTCGCAGCCTGAACGCATGTGCCGTTTGTGTTCGTTCCGAACTTGTTTCCGAGCAATGCCGTAAAATAGTTCGAGGAGTTCATGTAATAGTACTGTGTCGTTGTCGGAACGCCTTTCACAGCTTCCCTTTGTTCCAGTGCAGCCGTTTCGATTTCGCTGATTTTTTCAACATCGGATTTTGAAAGCCGCGTGTCGTCCGTGATCATGAAGTACTTCCCGTCAACTTTGCGAATGTAATTCATTGGACCTCCGTAATAGAGTTCACCCTTTCGACTGTCGTCATACGGGTTTTCACAGTCGAGCATCATCTCCTCAACCACCCCGCTGACAGCATCGTAAACGGCATAACCCGACGGAGAAAGAGTATACGGAACGTAACTTTTTTATCAGAAAAGCTTTCCGGCCGCTGACCGCCTGTTACGGAATACTCCGTTTTCCCCGCACTTATCTCACGTGCATATTGCTGCACATACTCCTGTGCTGCCTCCTCGGTTCTGATTGCCGTTTGTTTGCTTACTCTCGACTCGGCAAGCACACCGATCCCGAGCGAAGAAACGAGCAGGAGCATCGCCATTGCCAAAGCGAACGCTTTGAATAACCTTGAAGTTTTCATTTTGGTTATTTCCTTTCTGTTTATTTGTATAAAGCGGAAGTCATTCCGGACACATTCCGCATATACACCGTTTAATTCCAATTCAGCGCAATCAGCTGCGTTGCATAATTTCGGCGGATACAACCATGCTGTAGAAATCCTCCGGAGAAATCGGCCTCCCGGGATAACTGTATTCCACGGTTCTGTCTCCGCAAAGTATGCTTACGCTTGCCTTGCAGCGCCCGTCGTCGAACGTATATACCAGTGATTCGAAAATCTCACGCTTTAAATCGTGCAGCAAAAAAAGGTCATACTGCTAACGATATCCAAATCGGACGCTCCCCTTTCCCTGAGAAAAGGATACATTTTTGGTTATCAGTCGATTTTACCCACAAAGCGGTAGTAAATATCGACGGTCTGTTCCTTCTCACCGTCCTCGCCAACGGTTTTCTCATGCACAACGATCTTCTCAATCAGGGCGTTGAGCATTTCGGCGGTCAATTCCTCCGGATGAGCGTACTGCT
>CALAXO010000039.1 GCA_937894955.1 uncultured Clostridia bacterium | reverse complement strand
GCGCCGCCCCACGCAGCGGAGGCAATCACGGAGGCGGCATCCTTTGAATTCTTTTTTTGCTTTTGCTCCGTGTAATTGTAAATTATGGAATGCAAAACATTTTCGTCCGCTTCCGAAAGAGTTTTCAGAGCGGAAAGCTCAAGCTGCATTGCGTGAATTACGGCATCGTCCGCCTTTCCGGAAGCAGCGGCACATGAAAATACGTTGTCGGACAGCAACACCGTATCAAGAATGTAATCGTGCCAGATATTGCCGCTTACTCTGCGTGCGCCGCAGCAAACAAGCTCCGAAGTCAAAGCGGAAAGTGCGTCCGCAGCGTTTTGCACGTTGCCGATATCGGCAAAGCGAAGAAGCTCGGCAAGTTTTCCGAGGGGACGAGTGAGCAGTTCGTTTCGAAAAATTGCAAGCCGGGCAATTGCAGCGGACAGCGTGCGAATGTTTTCCTCAGTTTGTGTGCAATCCATTTTTTGCTGCCTTTCTGTAAAAAATGAAGCGTTTGCGCCGCAGACTTACCAAGCGATAAGGTGCAGAATATTTTGATCAAGCACGATGAAAGTTCCGAGAATCGCCGTGTAAATCGCAAAACCCCGGAATGAATGCTTCGTGATGAGTTTTATCATGAAACGCACGGCAAAATAGCCCGAAACGGCGGCAGCGGCAACGCCGAGCACGACCGAAAGCCGGTTTATGTTTGCTGCGCCTGCGCTGACCGCATCGGGAATTTCAAGCACCGCACCGCCGAGAATTGCCGGGATTGAAAGCAGAAAACTGAATTCCGCAGCGTCCTCTTTTTTCATTCTGCAAAGCGTTGCGCCCGTGATGGTTGAACCCGATCTTGAAATGCCGGGCAGGATGGCAACGCCCTGAACAAAGCCGATAAACACCGCATGATACCACTTCATTGAAGGAACGGTAAGTGTGCATTCGCCTTTCTGACGCATAAAATCGCAGAGAACAAGCAGCGCCGCCGTGAAAAGGAAACAGAAGCCGAGCAGACTGCCTTCGTTCGCCGCATCGATGATATCTTTGAATACGAGTGCCATAACCGTTGTTACAAGTGTCGCAGCGATCATCCAGATCCAATACTTTGCCTGCTTTACCGGGTGGAGCAGCATTTCAATGATGCGTTTGCGATAAACAACAAGCACCGCGGCCAAAGTGCCGAGATGCAGCATGACGGTGAAGAAAAGTCCGCCGTCCGATATGCCGAAGATTTTTTGAAGCAGCAGAAGATGACCGCTGCTTGAAATCGGAAGAAATTCGCAAAGTCCCTGAACAAGACCCAGGATAATTGCAATAAAAGCGTTCATTTTTTGTTTGCCTCCGAACAGCGGAGGCTCTCCCTTCGATTTTGTTTGCAGGCCTGCGAAACCTGTCGAATTGCCGAATCAGGGAAAAACGGCTGAATCTGCACAGGCTGCATTGAAATTATATTTAGTTTTTTCGAAACAATTCGATTTTCTGCAAAAAAACTTGAGCATTCAGTCCTTTTCACAGGAACAACCTTAAACCGGCGTTTGCTCCGTAAGATCCCCGATCGGACATGAGAACCGGTTTTTTTATGTTTGACGGTTGAAAATCGCAGAATCAATAATAGAGAAATTCGGAAAATCCGGAATTCCATACGCTGTCAATTGCGGCAGCACAGCTGGCGTACATCAAAATCATAAGAAGCGTCAGAATTGCGCCGATGGCAATACCGGCAATTGCAAGGCCGCGTCCTTTTTCCGATCGATCGTTGCATTGATTGAGTCCGATGATGGACAGAATAAGCCCCACAACGCCGGGCAGACCGACGAGAAAGATATTAAAAATAATTGCAGCGCAGGAAACCGAGAAGCCTGCAATGCTGAGTCCGTTATACTTTTCGGCAGACGCGTACGGCGTGCTGTCCTGCTGCGGCGGGGTGTAGTTAAATTGATTGTACCACGACTGCTGCGAGTCCTGCCGTGAATCCTGTTGAGAATCCTGCTGAAAATTCTGCTGAGCAGAACTCTGAGTGCTGTCTTGTGCAAAGCTGTTCAATTTAGCACCGCAGTTGGGGCAGAACGATGCACTTGCATCGGGGATGTTGCTTCCGCAATTGGGGCAAAACATTTTTTGTTCCTCCGTGTTTAAATTGAATTCGAGCCACATGCAATGTGCTTTAAATCCAATAATATTATACAGCACACAAAGGGGATTTTCAAGGGGGCGGAGCATTTGCGCAAATAAACGGGGCTTTTAAACAAATTCCGTTTCAGCATACCCCCTTGACAACCGTATATTGCGGATTTAAAATATCCTTGCAGGGAAAAACGCAGTTCCCGGAACCGCAGCTTTTCGGACAAAAGGAACCGCGGCTTCTGCGGACAAAAAACACAAGGAGAAACTTCAATGGACAGAACATATTACGTTGGAAATCGGAAAAGATTTCACGACATGATGGAAGCGGGAAGTCTTGCCGCGATATTTGCGGGCGAAGAACTTTGGAAGACGGGCGAAGAATACTATCCGTTTTTTGCGGACAGAAATTTTGTGTATCTCACCGGTTTAAAATGCAAGTCTGCCGTGCTGCTTGCCGCAAAAGCGGCGAACGGGCAAGTTTCGGAACGGCTTTATCTGCTGCCGCCGGATGCACGGGCGGAGCGTTGGACGGGCATTCGCGTGAAACCGCATGAAGCAACGGAAAAATCAGGCATTGAGGATATTCGTTTTTTGAATCGGTTCGAAGATGATTTTTCGCGCCTTGCGGCAAGCGGGGAATATGCAAAGTTGTACCTTGACCTTCATCGGTTTGACGGAAACCAGCCGGATCGTCCGTCGCACAGACTGCTTCACACCGTTCAGCGTGATTTTGCGTATCTGCAAATTAAAAATGCAGCCGAGTTGATGGGTTCGCTGCGCTTGTTTAAACAGCCCTGCGAAATTGAAGCACTTCGCCGAGCGGAGGAGAAAACCCGCGCAGGCATACTTGCAATGATGCGGAATTCATACCCGGGCAAGTTTGAATATCAATACAAGGCGGATTTCGATCATGCACTCGGGCAGTTTGGGCCGGAGGGCGCGGGGTTTCCGTCGATTATTTCGGCGGGGAAAAATAATTTCTGCATTCATTATTACAGCTATACCGGACGGGCACAGGAAGGCGATTTGATTTTGAACGACGTCGGTGCGCAGCACGACAACATGATCACCGATGTTTCGCGTGCGTGGCCCTGCAACGGGAAGTTTACGGACAGACAGAAATTGCTTTACAATTGCGTCTATGCAACATCGGAATATGCATTTTCAAAGATTAAGCCGGGAATGCCGATGAAGGAAGTTGATGCGATGATACGTCGGTTCAACGCCGAACGGCTTGTTGAAGCAGGTGTGCTCGCCTCCGTTGACGAAATCGGAAAACTCATGTGGCATGCGGGTGCACATCATATCGGTTACGATGTTCATGATATGGTAAAAATGCCTGAGACGGTTCAGCCGAATATGGTATTCTGCGTTGATATCGGTGTTTATCACGAGGAATGGGGCATTGGTTTCCGCCTTGAGGACAACTGCCTTGTTACCGAAACAGGCTGCGAAAACCTTTCTGCTGCAATTCCGCGCATGATTGAAGAAATTGAAGCTGTTATGCGCGGGGAATAAGGCAAAGCGCGAACGGGCATCGGGCAACAAAACAGCAGCCCGAACAAACTCTGCGAAACTTTAAAAAACTGACTTTATGGAACAGGTAATTCTGTGGATATTGGGCGTCGGAGCCGTCATCGGCGGAATCGACAGATTGGCAGGCGGCAGGTTCGGACTCGGCGATAAGTTTGAGGAGGGTTTCCGCCTGCTTGGGCAAACGGCCCTTTCAATGGCGGGAATACTCTGCCTTGCGCCGCTGCTCTCCGACGGATTGGAGACGGTTCTTGCGCCGATATTTCGTGCAGTCGGGCTTGATCCCGCAATGCTCGGCGGCATTATTGCAATAGACATGGGAGGGTATCAAACTTCCGTCGCGCTTGCGCAAGACGCAGCTGTCGGAAGGTATGCGGGGATACTTTCCGCCGCAACGCTGGGCTGCACGGTGTGTTTTGTGATCCCTCTCGGGGCAGGAATGCTGAAGGGGGA
>CALAXO010000038.1 GCA_937894955.1 uncultured Clostridia bacterium | reverse complement strand
TATTGGTGCTGCCGTTGATGTCAAGATTCGTGCTGTAAAGCATGATATTATTGGGCTTGTTTGCCGTCAGCGAACCGAAGAATTTGATTGAAGAACCGCCGTTGTATGCGTCATCAAAGTCGTATGCGCCGCTGAGCTTTTGTCCGTTGGAATCGATGATCCATGTCCATGTGGGCATAACATCCTGAACGGACTGATAGCTCCATTCCGCATCGCGGGATTTGACGCCGTCAATATAGAAAGCCTTTCCGTGGCCGGAGTTGAAGTTGGTTACAAACGGCGCGGAAATGATCGTCGTGTGGTCGGCAAAGAACCTTGACATGCCCGTCCAGCCGCTTGAGGAAGTGCTTCTGGGGTCACCGCCGTTGACATAGAATTGACGTTCAACCTCGTGGAAATCCGCACCGTCACCGGAAAGACCCATTGTGGAGTTCGGGCAGTAAAGCGCAAGAGAAAGCTTTAATTTGTTGTTGTTGAGCAGATAATTCGAGTTGAAACTTGTGTTCATGCAGTTCTGCTGAACATCAAGCCCCGCAAAGGCTTCGTATTGACTTCTGCCGAGGCTCTGCATGGTGGAAACGGTCGTGTTGACCTTTTGAGTCGTCCAATTGTAGTTCATAAAGAACTCGTTAACGCCTGCGGAAACCCAGCCGCTGTTATAGCCGTTAACGGCGTCCTGATAGCTGAGACTGCCGCTGTCGGTGATTGAATCGTACCAGCCGATAAGCATGTTCGGCCTTTGCTGACGCATATATGCTATCATGCTTCTGAGATTACCTGCAACGGTTGAGCTAATACCGGTTTCTTCATTGAAGAAATAACCGTCGAAACCGTAATATTCCATAACTTCAACCAGCTTGTCCGCAACGCTTCTGTAATTGCGAACAAAATTTTCCACAACGGAGGAATTGCCGCCCCAGTCGAAGAAAATCGTGCCCATTACGGGAACGCCGTTTGTGTGCGCCGCATCGGTGAATTCACCTGTCGGCACAACGACTTGCCCCCGTTTTGAACCGGACCAGTACACAAAGGAGGTTGCGTACTGCCAGTAGTTAAAGGCATAGCTTGAAAAGCTTTCCTGTCCCTGTGCGTTTGTTGTATCATGTTTGGAGTTTGCAAGGGAGCAAACCATGAGTTTAGCATCGGGGTTTGCATAGTCGTTGACCGTGAATCCCGTGTATCTTTCTGCAAGGGGAACAACGGATCTTGAGTAGTCGGAATCCGGATCGTTTGTCGGTTCCCAGCTGAGCAGCGTGTCAACCGTGAATGCCGGGCCGATAGGCATCAGCGAAGTGCCGTCCGCATATGCCTCGTTTAGCGAATCCGCGCCCGAAGCCTTAACAACGGCGGAAACAGTGTTGAAAAAGCTCCGCGACGGCAGAACGCCGAAGCAGAACACTGCGGCGAGAATCGCAGCAATGATTTTTTTTATCGTATTTACCCTCATATTATTTTCCTTTCAAATAACAGACTGATAGATTGTCTGAACGAATCTAAACCGTAATGATGCAGTAAAGCCCGGTTTGAATCATTCAATTATGCCAAGTTTTGTGAACTCGGAGATAATTTCGCTCAAATCAGCCGCTGCATGAGAGACCTCAACATCATATTCATAAAGAATGCGCGAAAGGATTTCATCCTCCGTTTGTCCTTTTTGAATTGACTCATAAACAAACAACGACATTTCATTAAGCAAAATCATTCCCTTTGTTTCCGCGCTGCTTCCCCCAAGCGGCACCAAAAGGTTGTCTCCGGCAATTGTTCTTAAAACGTAATTTTTGCTTATTTGCATAAGTTCCCTCCGTAATTATCTTCTTTTGTGATATTCTGCTGCAAGGCGTGTATATGCGTCCATTTTTTTGCACATAAAGGTCGGTTCTGCATCGAATCGCCCGTTCTCGGCAAAACAAACGGCGGGACATGCTTCACAGATATTGCGAAAACGGCAAGCGGTGCATTTTGCGGGAACCATGATGTTTTCGCGCATTGCCCGAATGTCGTTCCATGCGGCGGAAAATCCGCGTTCGCTCAGCGAAGCGGATGGTTCGCGCATCATTCCGCAGGGGCGAAGCTGCCCGTTGTATGTGATCCAAAACGCCGCAGCTCCCGCACGACAGCGTATACGCTCCGTCGGAATATCGCCGCACTCCGTTTCGGCAGGCGGAATATCCATGTTGAGTGCAACGGCTTCCGCGCGTTTTTCAATAATCGCCGGGTCAAGCGTCCGCAGTTCGTGCGCCCACCTTGCGGCAGCGGATTCCTCCGGCGTGAACCTTTCGCAGGTTTCGCATTCGCCGATTTCGCAGGGCAGAATTTCGGAATTCTCATCCGCACGGACGGGCGGGAACATATACGTTGCCGCCTGGAGCGGCAGATTACGCTCATTTGCAAAGCGCACAACAGCGTCAAGATCTCCAATATTGTACGGCGTTGCAGAATAGTTAATCTTGACGGGAACACCCGCTTCCGTGAGCAGTTCAACCGCACGGTAGGCTCTTTCAAAGGCACCGCCGCTGCGGCAAAGCTTTTCATAGGTTGCTTCGGATGCTCCGTAAAGCGTGATATTCACCCTTTGCGGCGGGAAGTTTTTGAGCAGTTCGACCTGTTTTTCGCCAAGCATCGTTCCGTTTGTGTTTATTGAAACGATGATGCCGAGTTCACGGCATCGGCGATAGATTTCTTCAAAATCGGGCCGAATAAAAGGCTCGCCTCCGGTCAGCAGCAAAAACAACATGCCGCATTGCTGCGCTTCCTTTGCAATGTTCAGCCACTCCTCCGAGGAAAGCTCATCCGTTTTGATTTCGGCGTCATTTTCTTCGCGATGGATATAGCACATGCGGCAGCGGAGATTGCAGCGCGCCGTAAGCTCAAACGTTCCGGAAAGCGGAATGCCCATTTTCGCGCTCTTTGCAAAAAGTCTGTTCACATACTCCGCATATTTCACTTCATTCACCTCCTTCCAGTGTTTCTTTCAGCAGCCGAACCGCGCGTGCGTCCGCCGTGCAGTGCAGCTCAAAAATGGGAATGCACTCTGCCGCGCGGAAAAAGAGTTCCGCATGGCTTTCGCGCATCGCTCCGCCGCAAAGCCCGACAATATTGCTCATCATTGCCCGCAAAGCCCGAACACCCGAAAGGCGGGTGATTCTGTTTTCCGGAGCTTGTCCGAGCGAAACAATTGCGGCAATCGGCAGAGAAAAGTTTAAGCAAATGCCGCTTGTGCCGCAAAACGGCAGTCCGAAAGCATTTGCCGCGCCGTCAACAAAGCCGACAGCGCATCGATCCCCGTTGAGAATCAAAGCGTTTTCACATTCCTTCCAAAGGTTCGCCTGCGTGGATTTTCCGATTCCGGAACGCCCGCAAAAAAGTATTGCTCCGAATCGGGTTTGAACCGCTGCGGAATGCAGGGTGAAAATGCCCTTTTGCAGCAGCTGGAAGGGCAGGTTGATGCTCTGCCATATCTGCTGCATGCACTCCTGTTCCGGCGGGAAATCCTGCGGAAGAAAAACTTCGATATTAAGCGCGCTGTCAATGCCGAGCGCATTAACACCAAGTGTGCTTTCGCTCAACGCGCCGCCGAAGCGGGAAGCAAGCATTGCGCGCTTTTCTCCGCGCTCAAGCGCGGCTCTGTCAAGCGTTTGCTGCAAAAAGCCTTCGCCGCTTTCAAACAGCCTGAAGAATGCGTTTTCATAAACGAGTTTTCCGCAGGCGGCAGGCGGTTCGGCCCGCCGAACCTGAATCGCGCAGTCCGCGGTTTCGGAGCATTCAGAATATTCAGTCTCCCAAAACAACGCACTTTGCGCATCAACATCAAGCTGCGCCTCCGAATGAATCTCGAAAACTTTGCCCGCAAAACGAAAACGATAGAAAAAATGCTTTTTCATCTCAAAAACTTCAAAACGCGCCTGCGCGCATTGCGCGCAGACGCGTCGGTGGGTGGTGTTAGGACGCAAATACCATTGTGTCTTTCACGGTAAAGTAGCAGTAGCCTTCAACGGTAACACCGCATTGATTCTCTACTGTGCCGAACAAGTTTGCATCCTGTCCCGGAAACAGCATATTGAACGGCGGGAGCAGCTCGCAACTCGTTCGCTCATGATTGTACGCTTGCGCAACGCATTGAGAGGCCGCAATCGCTTCGCCGAGGTCAAACTCAATAACATCGAGTTCGGGCTTTACATAAGTCTTTTTCACGGGTATTCTCCTTATCTGCCGGTGATGGAAGCAATTGCGGGCTCACTCGCAACGCCGTTTGCATCATAGGCAAAGATGTAATATGTATCCGTCATTCCGCGGCGCGGAGCGCGAACGGTGAGGCTGAAGGCGTAGTAATCCATCCAGCCGAAATGGGTGAACAGGCTGTTAATCGGGCGCATGTTCTCGCGTACGGGAACGAGTGAACCGTCATCCGCAAGCCTGTAAACGCTGACATGGTCAACATCCGTGGATGTTTTAACGCTGATTCTTGTCAACCAACCGGCAAGTGCGCGGCCGCTGTAGCGGAGTTCGAACCTTTCGGGCGTGAACACGGGTTCTTCAACGGGCTGATATGCAAGGGTAACAAGGCTTGCGATATCTGCCGCAATCTGCGTGCTTGTGGCGGGGGTGATGCCGTCTGCAAGCTTAATGCCGCTGACGGACAGGATGGATCTTGTTCCCGTTCCCGTTCCCGCTTCGGCAATATTGCCGAGAACAAGCATATACTTCGCGTCGTAC
>CALAXO010000037.1 GCA_937894955.1 uncultured Clostridia bacterium | reverse complement strand
AAAAATAAAAACCCGCCCCGAAAAACGGGGCGGTTTTTTATTTTTAAAAATTTCCTTAAAAGAAAAGGAGTGTTTTAACAATGTACAAAAAAGTTTCCGCCTCGCTCGACTTTGTTCCGAGAGAGAAAGAGGTTCTGGAATTCTGGAAGACAAACGGCATCTTCGAGAAATCCGTTGAACAATCCAAGGGCAAACCTGCTTACACTTTCTATGACGGACCGCCCACAGCTAACGGCAGGCCGCATATCGGGCATGTTTTGACCCGCTCCATGAAGGATATCATTCCCCGCTACCGCACGATGAAAGGCTTTGACGTGCTGCGCAAAGCGGGTTGGGATACGCACGGACTTCCCGTTGAACTTGAAGTGGAAAAACTGCTCGGACTGGACGGCAAGGAGCAGATCGAGAGTTACGGCGTGCTTCCTTTTATTGACAAATGCAAGGAGTCGGTTTGGAAATATAAAGGCGAATGGGAACAGATGAGCGATGCCGTCGGTTATTGGGCCGATATGGAGCATCCCTATGTTACCTATACCGATGATTACATTGAATCCGTTTGGTGGGCATTGAAAACCATCGATGAAAAGGGGCTGCTCTATAAAGGCCACAAAATCGTTCCCTATTGCCCGCGCTGCGGAACCGCACTGTCAAGCCACGAGGTTGCACAGGGGTATAAGGACGTTAAGGAAGTTTCCATCTTTGTCACCTTCCCCGTCATTCCCGATGCGGAACACAGCTTTGTTGACGGCAGCGAAAGCTTTATTGCATGGACGACAACACCGTGGACGCTGCCCAGCAATGTCGGCCTTTGCGTCAATGCCGACGAAGACTATGTAACAGTTCTTTGCGACGGCAAAAAATACATTCTTGCGGCTGAGCTTGTTGAAAGTGTTCTCGGCGAGGACACAACCGAGCTTGCGCGCTTCAAAGGTTCGCAGCTTGTCGGCATTCACTATAAACCGCTGTTTGATTTCCCCGTCAACCACAAAGGCAGGGATGCATGGCGCATTGTTTCGGACGATTACGTAACCCTTACCGACGGTGCGGGCATAGTTCACCTTGCCCCCGCATTCGGCGAAGACGACGCACGCGTCGGCAGGAAATGGGAGCTCCCGTTTGTTCAGCTTGTTGACGCCCGCGGAAGGCTCACCGGCGGCACCCCGTGGGACGGCACTTTCGTTAAGGAAGCCGATAAGCCCATCATTGCCGACCTTAAAGCGCGCGAAAGACTGCTTAGGGAACTTCCCTATGGACACAGTTACCCCTTCTGCTGGCGCTGCGACACTCCGCTCATTTACTATGCAAGGGAAAGCTGGTTTGTGAAGACCACCGCCGTGCGTGACAGATTGATTGAAAACAATAAAAGAATAAACTGGATTCCCGAATCCATCGGCGAAGGCCGCATGGGTAATTTCCTTGAAAACGTTATCGACTGGGGCATCAGCAGGGAGCGCTATTGGGGAACTCCCCTGCCCGTGTGGATGTGCCCCGACTGCGGACATTACCACGTTATGGGCAGCCGTACGGAACTGCGCAAATATGCTCCGGACACGCCCGAGGATATCGAACTGCACAAGCCCATGCTCGACCCGATAACCTTTAAGTGCGAAAAATGCGGCGGAACGATGCACCGCGAGCCCGTTGTTATCGACTGCTGGTTCGACAGCGGCTCAATGCCTTTTGCACAGTGGCACTATCCGTTTGAAAACAAAGAGGAATTCGAGCGCCGCTTCCCTGCGGATTATATAAGCGAAGCCGTTGACCAAACCCGCGGTTGGTTCTATACGCTGAGCGCACTTTCAACCATCCTTTTTGACAAGCCCGCATTCAAAAACTGTATCGTGTTGGGACTTGTTTGCGATAAGGACGGCAAAAAGATGAGCAAGCACGTCGGCAACGTTGTTGCGCCTGCGGACGTTTTGACAAAACAGGGCGCGGATGCGGTGCGTTGGTATTTCTACACCGCCTCCAGTCCGTGGCTGCCCAGCCGTTTCAGCGGCGACGCCGTGAGCGAAATGCAGCGTAAATATATGGGCACACTGTGGAATACATATGCATTCTACGTTTTGTATGCCGATATTGATGAATTTGACCCCACGAAGCATGAGCTGATTCGCGAAAACCTTTCCGTAATGGACAAATGGCTGCTTTCGCGCCTTAACACGCTCATTCGAACAGTGGATAACTATCTTGAAAACCTCCGCATTACCGAAGCGGGGCGCGAACTGAACCGCTTTGTTGACGACCTTTCCAATTGGTACGTTCGCCGCGGCAGGGAACGTTATTGGGGCAAGGAAATGACTGCGGATAAGGAAGCAGCATATATGACGCTGTTCACAGTGCTTGAAACGCTTTCCCGCCTCACTGCACCGTTCACTCCGTTCATGGCGGAAGCGATTTATCAAAACATCGTCCGCACGGTGAACAACCTTGCACCGGAGAGCGTACACCTTTGCGCATTCCCGATTTGCGATGAAAGCTTCATCGACACAGAACTTGAACGCAGCATGGACGAAATTCTGAAAGTTGTCACGCTCGGAAGGTCGGCGCGCAATCTTGCGAACATCAAGAACCGTCAGCCTCTTTCGGAGCTGTTTGTTCAGGGTGTCGATGAACTTCCTGCCCGATATACGGAGATTATCGAAGATGAATTGAACGTGAAAGCCGTTCGCTTTGTTAAGGATGCTTCCGCATTCATAACCTATCGCGTAAAGCCCCAGTTGAAGCTTCTCGGGCCGCGTTACGGAAAGATTCTTCCCAAAATCAATCAGTATTTGCAGGGAGACGGCATAGGCAATGCGGTTGTTGCCGCGCATGCGGAAGGACGCGCTTATGAATTTGAGCTTGAAACGCTCACCGTCTCGCTGAATCCCGAAGATGTGCTTGTTGACACCGTCAAAAAGGAAGGCTTTGCCTCGGTCGGCGATAACGGCGTGACCGTTGTGCTTAACACCGCGCTTACGGATGAGCTGATTGAAGAAGGCTATGTCCGCGAAATCATCAGCAAGATTCAGACCATGCGCAAAGAAGCAGATTTTGTAGTTACCGACAGGATTATAATCGGCGTTGAATGCGGCGAAGGCCTGCTTGCGGTGCTGGATCGCAATTCGGACGAAATTCGCAGAACGACTCTTGCCGATGAACTCACTTTCGGCACGCCCGACGGCTATGTGAAAGAGTGGGACATCAACGGCGAGAAGGTCATTCTCGGTGTTAAAAAAGCGTAAGGCGATTGCTTATGCGTGCCTGTGCGCTTCACGAAATCATTAATCAATTGCTTACATGAATACATGCACGGAGCGGAACGGCCGAGTCGATCCCCCGCTCCCGCTCCGTCCGCTTGTATTATTCCATTTAGGAGGAACGGCAGATGCATTCAAAATCAAAACCCGGCTTTATTTGCTTGAAAACACTCAAATTTGCGGCGGCACTCGCCCTTGCCTGCACGCTTGCGCTGCTTTTCTGCGGCTGTCAGTCGAAAGCGGGAAGGGAAAAGCTTGCCGAAGAAGGTCTTCTGTATTATGAGAAACTTGATTTTAATAATGCAAAACGCTGCTTCCTCACCTGCGGTGATTCGTATAAATACACAGGGTATCTTGAATCAATTGCCGAACACGAAAAGCTTTATGCTCAGGCAGTTGAATTGGTTTCGACCGGCAAGCCGAACGAGGCGCGCGCGATCTTTGTCGGAATTATCGGATATCTCAACAGCGCTGACTTTGTTGAATACATTGATTCACTCAAAATTCATTATGATAATGGTGTAAAACTTTATGAAAGCGGCCGCTATCTTGATGCATATTCAAATTTTGCGGATGCCTGCGGCTATGAATCAAGCGCGGCATATCTTCGGAACATTGAAGAGCTTTTGAAAATTTATAATGAAGCCGTTGAGCTTATGAACGCCGGCAATTATGAAGATGCCGTTCTGCTTTTTCAATCGCTGAACACGGAATTCGAAAATTCTGCCGAGCTTATTGAGACCTGCCGAAATCGGCTTGCGGTAAGTCCCGTTCTGCTGAACAGCTTCATCAAAGCTTATAACTCAGAGTATTCTTCCGAGGGCATACGCATTGAGGCGGGCAGCACGGGGGAACCGGGTTCGCAATTTGCCCTTCGCGACACAAGAGGGATACTTTTCACGGGACTCACGGACGAGTTCGGAAGAATAACCTATATTACCTGCCGATTTGAACCCGAAGTTCTTAAATCTTTTGAACCCGGCAGCGTGTCAACAGCTGCGGCGCATTTTATCCACGCGCTGAACACACATACATGCAGCCTTGATTCCGTAACTGCCGATATTTCATCTTATCTTAACGCGGACGAAAACGGCAGGCTTTACGGCTGCATGAATGTATCAAGCCTTTCCGAAAGCAGCGGCGCATTCGTCATATCGGCAGGATACGAAAAATGACCCGCTCACACTTTGTTTTTGCTTTGTGTATGTTCAAATTCGTTCATTAAAAGACTTGAACTTTTTTTAAAAAACTGATATACTTAGATTCGTGCCGAACAGCGTGAATTCAATGTGTATTCATGCTGTGCCGATTTGTTTTTCGGAAACGATACGGCAATTAACAAAACAAAACCGAAAGGAATACCGTTATGAAAAAAATCAATCGCACGATCGCAATCATACTGTCCGTTCTTCTGCTTGCTGCCGCATTTTGCATGACAGCCTGCAAGGACGACAAAAAACCCTCCGACACTATCACACCCACAGTGAACCCGAATTCGGACAATACCACACGCAAAAACCCCAATGCCACAATCGACCCCCGCACTCTTGCTGTTGAAACGAACTGGGGACTTGCTGCGGATACCGTTGTTATGACGCTCAATTTCAAAGGCAACGAATACAAACTTACCGCCGGTGAACTTTATGCTCTCGGTGCTGAAAATGTTTCCGCACTCGATCAGACCAATGCGCTCGTCAGGGGCGGCTCCGTTAACGTTTTCAGCGGAGTAAATCTCAAGAGCGTTCTCAATTCCGTCGGTGTTGATGTTTCCGATGCCGAAACCGCCAACATCTATTCACTTGTGCTTACCGAAGTCGACGGCACGGAGAAAGATCTTTCCGACAAAATCCCCGCGCTGAGCCTTTTCGATTGCACGCTTGCATTTTCAAACAACGGCAAATCCATCGGCTCACCCGATAACGGAGGCTATTTCACCCTGCACACGACCGCACAGGGATCTACTGATGTTGCGTATTCCGGCGTTACCGCAGTTACCATCAAATAAACACTCTGCGCGGATTCTTACCGTCATCAAATAACTCAGGCAATAAAAAGGGCGTTCGGCAATTGCCGTTCTCCCTTTTTTGATTCAAATGCACGATTGTAAAAAAATACCGGTTTATAAATGCCGAGTTTCGTGCATACGGCTGAGTCGGGCGGGCATAATAAGCCCATGAAGAAAAGAGCGAACGGAAAATTTCAGGAGCGGATCAAGCAAGACCATTCGAATGTGCGGGATAAAAAAACCGCATTCACAGCCGAAGGCAGAGGCGCGATCAAATCGGATGTGCTGGGCAGCTATACCGGCACCGCCGAGGATTATGAGGCTCCGGTGCAGGATGCGGACGATCTGTAAATGCCGCGGATGACCAGCAGCTCGCCGTCAACGGCGGCGCAGTGATGCAGCCGGTCCGACCCGCAGGGCATTTCAACCGGATGCTTTCGATGTTCCCCCCGAGTTGTACGGATGATTACCCCCCATCCCGTGAAACCTTTGAATCGGGAACACCACGAAAATTCGGCTTTTACGGAGAGCTGAACCGAGTGTTTCTGAGTTTGTGCAGAGTTTTTTCACGAAGACCCGAACGGAGCAGAGAACTTTTCTCATGATTTGTCCGCAATCGAAACTGCCGCAGTGACTGTATCTGCGGCAGTTTTATTGTATTTCGAATATGTAATGTTCAATTCGCAGGGAGGGTACTCTGCTGCATGGCTACACAATATGCATGACTTTCTTTGCAATTGCAACTGCATCTTCAACGGAAATCACGCCGTCGCAGTTATAATCCGAAAGCTCACGGCGTTCCGGGTCAAACCCGTCCAGCCCGAGCGCGGTGCGCAGTGCCGCCATGCTGTCCGAAAGGGTGATTTTCCCGTCCATATTCACATCCCCGCGAGCGGCATCCAGCCCCACGGCTTTCAGCTCAACGTTGTCAATATAAACGCAGTCATCAACGCCCGCTGATTTGTCGTTGCCCTTTTCATAGCTCCAGCGGAAACAATACCTTCCGTCGATCGGTGCGGTGAAAATGTATTTTGTCCACCCCGTTTCACCCGAAATCTCCATCAAGACCATTGTTCCGACGGTGCAGATAAACCTGTCCGTGTCAACCCCGCTGCTGACGCAGTAATCGAAACTCAGCGTGTCCCCCGCTTTCATCGTCACTGTCAGGCGCAGATCGCTTTCGGAATTGTTCTCGCCCGCATTCGAGCTTACTGCAGCAATGCGCCCGCCGACAACGGTGTTGCCGACCATGCCCCTTGAAACTGTTGTGATGCCAATGAACGGATCGTCCGTTTCGGATGTGAACTCAAGAGAGCCGCCCGGAACGTTCAAAGCATAGTTAAGGTCGGTAATTCCGCTCTGTCCGTCGAGCAATTGGGAATCCAGCCATTCAATTCGTCCCGTAAGCCAATTGGTAAGAAAATTGACGCCGTGATCAAAGTTCTTTTCCCATTTTTCTTCGGTTGCGGCAGTGCAATTGTACAAATATGCCGCCTGTTCGTTGATAAGTGCAAAAAACTCGGGAATCAACGTGCTGCGGTATTCTTTGTAGCGCTGTTTGAACCGCGTCTGAAAATCCGGATAGTTGTGATACAACGCATTGAACCACGGAGCCGAACTGTTTATTGCAATGAACCCGACCGGACCTCTTCCGCCGACGCAGTCCTCAACATCATTGTGTTCCGCACTGGCATTATTAAATGCCGTCAGCCCGAACGCAATATCAAAATCCCATATTGCGGTCATGTACAGCCTGTCGTCCTGACTCTGTTTATACAGATAGCAGCTTGTTTTAAAATTACCGTCGATGTTCTTTGTTATTTCCTGAATAATAATGTAATCTATCCACGAATCGACATCAATGTATTTTTGGTAGTCTTCGCCGCTTATGCCCATCACGGCATTATGAACACTTTTCATGTGTTCCTCAAGGTATTCAAGCATTCGCGCCGTGAGTTCGGAGGAAGCGGGTTCCGGCTGTTTAAGCACGAAATAATCCTGCGTCTGATTCGCCCAATATGGGCAGCCGAACCACATGTCACGTGCAAAATCAACCTTCATCGCAATATCCTTTTCGATGAAATAGCCGCCTGTTATATCGCTCTCGTTCGCTTCGTCAATATCGATTTTTGTGCTTTCAATGCCCGGACGTTCTATCAGGATATAGATCCCGTTGTATTCTCCGTTTAAATAAACATCAACGAATTCGCATTTCGGAACATAGGCCATGCCCGAAAGCAATGCACCGGCTTTGTATGTCACAAGGTTTCGCATCAGAGAGGGATCCGAATAGCTTGCAACGATTGCATACCGCTTTGTTGCAGGAATATCAAGCAGCGATGTTTTTTGTTCCAACTTAATCGAATAAGGCTTTTGCGGCTGCGTCCAAGACAGATTTCCGCGCCCCTTAACATAGCCCGAACCGCTGAACCCGCCGCTTGAATACTTTTTCGTTCCGAGAGTCAAACTGAAACTTGCAGACACCCAATTATCCTTGCCGATGAGCGAAAAATCATTTAAGGTTGTGATATCCAGCCGCGGAAGGGATTCGACTGCGGCATAAATTCCCAAGAGATATAAGTCAGAGAATGCCACGCTCTCCCCTGCGATTGCGAAAAACGAAAAGCGTATGCTCGCATCGCTGTTGAGCAATATCGTTCTTCGCGCGGGATTGCTTGGGAAGAACACGCTGTATTTATCGTTATAGCTCCAGCCCTCCGCAAACTTTGCAACGAGGGTCACAGTTTTCGTTTCCGCAAACGTGAAAACACCTGAATGCAGGTTGCCGCGCAGAACCGTTTTGCTGTATTCCAAAGTTACCCCGTCCGAATGTCGAGGCTTGATCTCGTATTCAACAACTCCGTTTGAATCCTCTGCATATGAAGTTATCCCGCCCGCTGCCGTCTCGGTTCTTGCGCCGGCAGGCAGAGAGCAGAGCACAAACAGCAATGCTGTTATCGCACACAGTGTGCGCCTGCAAAGCTTGTTCACAAGCAACTCCTCCGAAAATAGAATTTTCGCAAACATATCGATTATTTTAGCATATTTCGCGGTTCATTTCAACCCATTTCCAAACTCATATTGTAATTTTTCAACTTTTGTCACAGAATATTCGAATTCTGCACTCATTTTTCGCATTTTTATGCCGCCGAATCGCGCATGAATACCAAACAAGGGATGAATTCAATGTATTTCCCGGGAAATTTTGCAGGATTACCTTTTTTGAAAAAAGATTCTAAAAAGCATTGACAAAACTGACGCATCTGTATTATAATCAATAACACAGTTGTGGCAACTGATTCAGTATGAACGGAGGTGGACTTTTTGCAGATTGATAAATTTTCTCGAACGCCGATTTATGAACAGGTCATAGACGGTATTGAGCGAGAAATACTCACAGGCGAGCTGAAACCCAATTCGCCCGTCGCATCCGTGCGCGCATTGTCGGTGCAGTTTTCCGTGAATCCGAACACGCTTCAAAAGGCTTATACCGAGCTGGAGCGGCGCGGACTTTGTTACAGCGTTCCCGGCAGCGGGAGGTTCGTTTCGCCGGACGCAATGCAGCGATTGCATGAAGCACGCAGCAAACTTCTCGACGAAATAACCGCACTTTCCCGTGAGCTTAAGCTGACAGGTTTCAACAGGGCGGATGTTATCAACGCAGTGAACAAAGCCTATGATGAAAACATTATCGAAAACAACCAAACGGAGGAAAAATGACATATGATTAAAGTAACCGACCTTTCAAAAAACTTTGGCGAACTCAAAGCATTGGACAAAGTCAGTTTTTCTGTTCCAAAGGGCAGCATATTCGGGCTTGTCGGGGCGAACGGCGCGGGCAAATCCACTCTTATGCGCATAATTGCGGGAATTTACACTGCGGATGACGGTTCCGTGCTCATTAACGACGAACCGGTTTATGACAATCCCGCCGCAAAAACACACCTCGTTTTTGTTCCGGACAGAATGCACCTTACGGGAGGCGGGGCAACGATCGAACGCATGGCAAAATTCTATGCCTCCTGCTATCCCAAGTTCTCGTTTGAAAAGTTTGATGCGCTGCTCAACATTTTTAAGCTCAACAAGAAACGCCGCATTCGTTCCCTGAGCAAAGGTATGGTGAGGCAGGTGCAGACGGTGCTTGCGCTGAGCTGCAATGCAGATGTTCTTCTTTTTGATGAAACCTTTGACGGACTGGATCCGATTGCGCGCAACATTGCCAAACGCCTTATTTATCGTGATATGTGTGACTTCGGCTCAACCGTTATTCTGACCAGCCACTCCCTGCGCGAACTCGAGGACACTTGCGATCGGTTTGCAATGCTGTATCAGGGTAAAATCGTTTTTCAAAACGACCTTGCCGATGCTAAATCACAGCTGTTTAAGGTCCAGCTTGCATTCGCAAGAAATGTTACACCGGAGGACTTCAAAGATGTTGAACTGCTTTCTTTCACCAAGCAAGGCAGCATTATATACGTTCTTGTGCGCGGCGAAGCAGCCGAAACCTCGGCAAAAATCGAAGCGATGAAGCCACTGATAATGGATATGCTTCCCTTATCAATCGAGGAAATTTTTACATATGAACTGTCTTCCCTCGGCTACAATTTTGATGAAATCAAATAAGGAGAATCCAACCATGAGAAAGAATCCTGTTCCGTTTTTCAGCAAATCCTACTGCCGCGAAATGCTGAGAGAGTTTACAACCGCGGGAATCATATTTGCAGCGATCGAATTTGTTGCGTCAATGCTGTCCTGTTTCGGCATCACGCAAAACCTTCTGTCAATGGTTCTTTACGGTGCAAACGTGTATATTCAATCCTATGCCGTAAGCAACATCAGCTTATTCTGCTTTGTTGCCGGCGCTGTTTTTGCTGCAAATCACCTTTTCCGCTCTGCGTGGGATTTCCGCGGAAGCATTCCTGTTGCAAAACGAACCATGCTCATTTCGGCCTTCATCGCAATGCTTGCTTGGGCAGGCATTTGCGCCGCCGCAAACATTCTCGGAGCATTCATCGGCAACCTTGTTTCAACTGTTTCAAGCTCATTCGTTCTTACTCCGAGTTTCGCCATGGTTGCGGAGGCGATCGGTGAGTCACTGCTTCGCGGATTGATGCTGTTCGGCGGCTTTGTGCTTGTTCTTTCGCTGTCCACACGTACTTTCCCGACCATTGTGCTTGCGTTCGTCTGTCTTCTTCTGCCGAATATTGCATGCAATGTGCTCATGTACAATACCGAATCACCCTTCTCGCTTACGGAGCTGCTGTTCCCCGTCAGCCCTGCCGCGTCAACATTTTTGAACTGTCTTGTTCGCGTTCTGTGCTGTGCGGCGGTTCTGATTGCTGCATATTTCGCTTTTGTCAATGCGCAGGCGGAAACAGCGGGCAAACCTGCAAGAACGCGTTGGATCCACGTTCTGATAAGCATCGGCTTTGCACTCACCGCATCGCTCATGTTCACGGAGAATGTGTTCTATCCCGACGTTTATTCGGGCACCCCCCAAATTGCATGGAACAATCTCATCGCACCCGCGGTTATCGGAGTTATTGTGTATTTCGGGTTCAGCTGGATCACACTCCGCAGCTTCGTATCCGCGTTAAAGCGGCTGATGTTCTTCCCCGCCGTGCTTGCAGGAATCGCAATCGTTCTGCTTTGCTCGGCAGCAATGACGAGCGCCTCTGAAAAAATCGAAATTCGCGCAAGCAATATCGAATACGTCACCGTGCAGGGCGGATTGGTTCCCCCTTCCGACGCTTACTCTCTCTGTTGGCGCGGAAACAAGGATTCGGAACGCATGAAGCTTCGTGATGAAATGCTTTTTGACTACTGTGAGCAGCTTTCAAAAAACAATTTCGAATACATCTCCACGTATACGTTTACATCACCCGAATCGTACGCAATCGAGCCTTCAGCACTCGGTTTCTCATCCATCATAAACTCCGTAGACATTTTCGACCGCAGCGTTACCCTGGCTGTGAAGCTTAAGAGCGGGCAGACGTATTATTATCCTGCCTCCCTTGACTCGTGTGTCTTTTCATCGAAAAACGAACTTCTGTCACTGCGCAGCATTCTCTCAATGAATACGGACTATGTTGAAAGCAATGTCAACCTGTCCCGATTCGAAAACGGAAAAGTCGCCCTGCCGCACGGGCTCGACGCACGCTTTCATGACACGCTTATGCGTGAGCTGAAGGCTCTTGATTCCGATAAGCTCATGCAGCAGTTCGGCATCGTCGGCGAGGAAAAAGGAGATCCGGCGGACTTCATGAACCCGTGGAGCTTTGCGGACAACGGCGAATACGGCAATTCTCCCCAAATCGCTGTGCTTTCCGACATAAGCGGAAACTACTGCCGCGCTGTTACTGTTGATGAAAACACTCCCGAATCGCTTCGTATGCTTATTGTTTACGAAAACAGAAAAGCGGAGAACACCCGCGGATTCAATGATACACTCAACGCACTTGAAAACGGCTCGTTTAATATTGTCGGCGGCTCGATTTCAGGTTTGGATGACATGTTCCAAAGCAATTTTGTCTATTTCAATGTTGACGGCATGAATCCCCCCGCACTTTCACAGCAGGCTTATGTAAACAGCGAAACAATCGATACTCTGTTGAATTGCATTGAACAAAGCCGCGGCAAAACACCGGAGCCGGGTCAGCATGTTCTGTCCGTGCGGTTCGACACGATAGCTTCCGGCAGATACAACAGTGAGATTGACGATGAAATGTATGATAAAAGTTTCATCGATGATTACGGTTACATCGACAGATATACGCTGCCCGAGCTCGGAATTGAGTATTCCGATGCCGGCTCTCTGCTCTACTTCATCTTTGTTGATGATGCAGCTTACAGCAGGATTCTTCAGCTGTTCAGCAACACGCACAGCGGCGCTGCCGATGCATAAGCATCATAACGGACTTCGGAGTTCGAACAAATAAAGCCGTCACTAAACAGCGTCCGTCCCGATATGCGGGGCGGACGCCTTGTTTTTTTCGAAAGCAGGCAATCCGTAGAGTGCTGCTCATTACATTTTCCGGCTCAAGTGAAGCGGGCTTATGCAGAAAGCATGATTTTTGTGTGTAACACGGACTTGTTCATGTTTGCTGTTCTTGTACTGTCCTTAAAAGCAGTTCCCCCTGTGGAAACAGCCGAAACAGTCCATTTTATATTCTTCGATTGTATCTGCTTTCAAGTCTGAAAGTGTCCGAATTTTCGGACTGAAGAAGTTTATGACTTGAACCGCAAAAACTTTTAAATTTCCCTTGGAAATGCAGTGTTTACTCGTTAAGCAGCCAGTCGATGAGGTTTTCGGATTTGATTCCGTCATAGGAAGCATCAAGACCCGGCTCAAGGGACAGCACGATTTTTTCGTAGTTATCGCGGATACTTTGAAGCGGTGCAAGTTCCCGTTTCCGCACATCCTCACTCATCATCGATTCCGTTACCTGAATATACTTTTTCTCGTCGGCGGTCGTTGCGATGAAGTCAACCTCCGCATTGCCGATTTTGCCAATCGCTGCATCATAGCCACGGCGAAGCAGTTCAAAGTAAACGACATTCTCGATGGCATGACCGCTGTCCCGATTACGGAAACCCAGCAGACAGTTGCGAAGTCCGATGTCAACGATATAATACTTTCCGAGCGTGCGGAGGTAGGCTTTGCCCTTGATATCAAAGCGTTTGATCTCGTAGAAGAAGTAGCTCTCCAGAAGCGCATTTACATATGCCTGCACCGTATGGGCGCTGGGTGCGCCTTTGCGCTTACCGTCCTCCAGAAGGCCTTCGTTTACCAAAGTATTGCCGATAGAAGCAATCGACACGCTTGAGCCGATATTATCCGCAAGGAACAGGATGATCTTCCGCAGCAGTGTGGGATCCGTGATCTGCTTTTGCCCCCTGCGCTTTTCCCGTTCCAGAATGTCACGAATCACAACCGTGGAATAGATGCCGTCAAGAAGCGACAGCGCCTTTTCCTGCTCCAGCCCCACATCGGCGATGCCGGGCATACCGCCGAAGC
>CALAXO010000036.1 GCA_937894955.1 uncultured Clostridia bacterium | reverse complement strand
GGCGGGTATGGTCTCTTGTCATTCAGATATGATTTTCTGCAAAGTGTTTTGTAAGCGTGGGTTTTGGTTGTTGTAGAAGTATCCTTAATTGAGGGAAAATCCGCTTTCCTGCATCGATAAAAAATGCGCAAGGGAATGGGTTGAACTGTCGTTCGGATCGGCAAGACGCTCATCTCCGGTGCTCTCCTCAACGTAAATTTTAAGCGTACTTTTCCGTCAGCGGTTTTAAAATAGAGTTGCAGATACCGGTTGTCTTTCGGATTTGCCAGCGGATCATACAAAGCCAAATAGCTTGAGTCGAGCTGCATTCCGAGTAAAAGTGTTTTTGGAATTAACTTTGAAAATGTCTCGGAGTTGTACAGTTCATCCAAACGAGGGGATTCATGTGCCGGTATATATGAATCTATTGTTCCTTTTTCCCAGCCGATTTTTTCGGGAGTGTTCACAGGCTGCGGACTGTCCGTCGATACATCACGGCCGGAAAGTATTTTTTCTCCGTTGGCTGCTTCGCTTTTACTTTCATTATTTAATTCCGGCGCGCAGCCGCATATGAGCGAAACAATGCTGAATATTGCAGCAGTCAAGGCAGCAAGCGTGCGGTTGATTTTTCCGTTTCTTTTTGTCATGTCATAAAAACTCCCTGTTGAATAATACTCTTGTATTTATATTATACCCAGACCTTCATATACCGTCAACATTGCTTTGTGTATAAACCGGACTTAATATATTGACAAAAGTATGACTTTGTTCCCGCACCGTTTCTGTTTTTGATAATTGCAAACGATTTTTGTTATTTGATTATATCCGACTCTTTCGGTACGAAAATATGTATTGTCCAAAGCGCAGCACAACATCTTGGGTTTAATTCGGCACTCCGCGTCAAAATATAGTGTGTGAATATTCTCTCGAAACCTTGCGGCCTGCGCCGCGCCGTGGTATAATATGATCATTATCAAATTTGTTCTGTTTTCGGAGGGAAACAATATGTATAGAGTCATCAAGCGGGACAACAGCATCGTTGATTTCAACCTTTCAAAGATCAAGGACGCAATGAGTCTTGCATTCCAATCCCGGCAAAAACCCTGCCATCCCGATGTTTTGGATCTTCTCGCACTGAAAGTAACTGCCGATTTTTCATCCAAGGTTAAGGATGAACTTGTGAATGTTGAAGACATTCAGGACAGTGTTGAGTCCGTTCTTATTCAATCCGGCTATGCCGATGTTGCAAAGGCATATATTCTTTATCGTCGTCAGCGTGAAAAACTGCGCAACATGAAAAGCACCTTCCTCGACTATCGCGACACGGTCAACAAATACGTCAACGTCACCGATTGGCGCGTCAAGGAGAATTCAACCGTCACCTATTCCGTGGGCGGACTTATTCTTTCCAACAGCGGCGCAATAACCGCCAACTATTGGCTCAGTGAAGTTTACGACGACGAAATTGCAAATGCTCACCGCACCTGCGAATTCCATCTGCATGATCTTTCAATGCTGACGGGTTATTGCGCGGGTTGGTCACTGCGCCAGCTTATTGAAGAGGGGCTTTCCGGCGTTGCAGGCAAAATAACCTCCTCCCCTGCCAAGCACCTTTCAACGCTCTGCAATCAAATGGTCAATTTTCTTGGTATCATGCAGAACGAATGGGCGGGTGCGCAGGCATTCAGCTCATTCGACACCTACCTTGCACCCTTTGTTCGTACGGATAAGCTGACCTATGAACAGGTTAAAAAGTGCATCGAAAGTTTCATCTACGGTGTGAACACCCCTTCCCGCTGGGGCACTCAGGCACCGTTCTCCAACATCACCCTTGACTGGACCGTTCCGGAGGATCTGCGCGACCGTCCCGCAATCGTCGGCGGCAAACCCATGGACTTTACCTACGGTGACTGCAAAAAGGAAATGGACATGGTCAACAAGGCCTTCATCGAAATCATGATAGACGGCGATGCGCACGGCAGGGGCTTCCAGTACCCGATTCCGACTTATTCCATCACTAAGGATTTTGATTGGTCTCCCACCGAAAATAACCGACTTTTGTTCGAAATGACGGCAAAATACGGCACACCGTATTTCTCAAACTATGTCAACAGCGACATGAAGCCCAGCGATATCCGCTCCATGTGCTGCCGTCTGCGCCTTGATCTGCGCGAGCTGCGCAAAAAGAGCGGCGGATTTTTCGGAAGCGGTGAAAGCACCGGCAGCGTCGGCGTTGTAACGCTGAACATGCCGCGCCTTGCCTACCTTTCCGCAAACGAGCAAGAGTTTTATCAACGGCTTGACAAGCTTATGGATATTGCCGCACGTTCGCTGCATATAAAGCGTACTGTCATCGGAAGGCTGCTTGGCGAAGGACTCTATCCCTATACCAAACGCTATCTCGGTTCGTTCAACAACCATTTTTCCACCATCGGACTTGTCGGCATGAACGAGGCTTGCCTTAACGCAAATTGGCTTGGCGATGACCTGTCGCACAGAGATGCGCAGGAATTCACAAAGGCGGTTTTGAACCACATGCGCGGCAGGCTTTCCGACTATCAGGAACGGTACGACGGGGAATTGTTCAACCTTGAAGCAACCCCTGCGGAGTCCACCGTGTATCGCTTTGCAAAATACGATGCAAAGAACTTCCCCGGCATCATCACCGCCGGAAAAGAGGGTGAAACACCTTATTACACCAACAGTTCACATCTTCCCGTCAGCTATACGGAAGATATTTTTTCTGCGTTGGATATTCAAGACGAGCTGCAAACGCTCTATACCTCCGGCACGGTGTTCCACACCTTCCTCGGTGAAAAACTGCCCGATTGGCAGAGTGCGGCGACCCTTGTTCGCAAAATTGCTGAGAATTATAAGCTGCCTTACTACACCATCTCCCCCACTTACTCGGTTTGCCGCACGCACGGCTATCTTGCCGGCGAGCAGCGCACATGCCCGCATTGCGGAAGCAAAACTGAGGTCTACAGCCGAATTACCGGTTACTACCGCCCGGTGCAGAATTGGAACGACGGCAAAGTGCAGGAATTTAAGGACAGAAAGGTATACAGCATGCTGGACTATCGTGAGCATAAGCTGCGCGAAGCCGAGGCTGCCGCCGAAGCCGCTGAAAAACGCGAAAATCCCGAGGTTTTCGGCAAAGCATCCCCCGATTTTGCGGCTGCATACACGCTTTTCACAACAAAAATCTGCCCGAACTGCAAAACGGCAAAGGCGATTCTTGACAGAGCCGGAATCAAATACGATGTTGTTGATGCAGAAGACGAGCCCGAACTTGCCCTGCGCTACGGCGTGATGCAGGTTCCCGCATTGGTCGTTGTCAGTTTCGGCGAAAACGGCTCCGGCAACGCCGAAAAGCTGTCCGGTGTCGGCCCCATCAACGGCTTTGTGCGCAGCATGGGTTGTGAACAGGCGGCGAACTGAGCCTTGTTCGTGAGTCTTCTACAATGAAATAACAAGTGTGATCTGCCGCCGGATAAAGTGATTGCAGGACAAAGCGGTTGTCTGCACCCGCCGCATAAAAATGCAGCCTGTGTCTGTCACTCAGTCCGTGCGGCATTGTATTGCTGCCTGTTTTTTACTTTATTGCCCAACGGAGTGTTATTTTATGGAACTATTCGACACACATGCCCACCTTTCGGATGAAGCCTTTGACGAAGACAGGCACTCGCTGATTCCGAAGCTTTTCGAAAGCGGCGTCACACGCATTATCGATGTTGCCTGCGATGTTCGCACCGCTGACCGAACGCTTGAACTTATCGACCGCTATCCCTTCATTTACGGAACCGTCGGAATGCATCCGCACGATGTTTCCGCAATGGACAATGCGATGATGGACAGGATTTCGGATATTTTGCAGCACAAAAAAATGCTTGCTCTCGGTGAAATCGGGTTGGATTATCACTATGACCTTTCCCCGCGCGATTGTCAAAGGAAATGGTTTGCAGAACAGCTTGAGCTTGCAAAGCAGCTCGGTTATCCCGTTGTGCTCCATATCCGCGAAGCATTCGGGGACTGCATGGACATTCTTCATGCACACCGTGACGGGCTGCGCGGAGTTATGCATTGCTATTCCGGAAGCGTTGAAACGTCATTTGAATGCCTTGACTTGGGGCTGAAATTCAGTTTCGGCGGAGCTGTAACTTTTAAAAACGCAAAAAAGCCCGTTGAAGTTGTTCAAAAGCTGCCGCTCGACAGCATCATGCTGGAAACGGACTGCCCCTACATGACCCCCGTGCCGCATCGCGGCGAACGCAACCACCCCGGGTTTATGCACCTTACGGCAGAAAAAATAGCGGAAGTTCGCGGCATTTCAGCAGAGGAAGTCTGCTCCGCAGCATATAAAAATGCCGAAGAGTTTTTCGGCATTGGCTAATGATCGCAAAAACGCCCGCAGCACTTCCGTATTCACGGCAAATGCTGCGGGCTTGTCAATGCTTTATTTTACAATTACTTCACACTTTTCGGTTTTCAAACCGTTTAAGCTCGGCGGTCATTCTCCATTCGCGTTCGAGTTTTGTTTTGCTATTTCCATGATTTCGGGATATTTTCGGGTTATATAGGCATAGCCCGCTTCGCTGTGCGGAAGGCCGCATGCAGAGCAGTCCTTCACGCCACCCGCAATGAATTTGAAATTCCCGCCGCATTTATCGCCCAATGCATACAGCGGACAATAGCAGAAAAGGCAATTGAAAAAACCGTTCTCCGGCAGTTTATGGCAGGGAAAATACTCGCACATGCTGTTTTGAAAATAAGCAAAATGTGGCTGACCGTAATTTTCTCGCTGCTCCGTTTCCGAACTGCCTGTGTTCGTATCATTCACATTTTTTGTTTCATCCATGTTCAAAATAGCTCCTTCTTGATAGAATCCGATATTCTGCAATGCATTCCGATTCAGCTTTCGGCGACTATTTCCGTATTCCGCAGGCTGTCAATGTATTCGCAGGCCGCAATCGCCGCAACGCCGCCGTCCGCGCCCGCTGTAACAAGCTGTCTTACGGATTTTGTTCTGCAATCACCCGCAGCAAAAATCTCCGGTCTGGAAGTCTTGCAATCCTCACCGGAACGGATAAAGCCGCTCTCATCAAGATTCACAAGCTTCGCAAACACATCGTTGTTCGGCGCAAACCCAACGGCAATGAATGCACCGCTGACCGAAAGCTCTCTTTCCTCACCCGTTTCACGATTTTTGACAACAATTCCGGAAAGCTTGCCTTCACCGACAAAGCGTACAACGGTGCTGTTCAGAATCGGCTCAATGTTTGCGCAGGCAGCAAGTCCGTCCGCAACATGTTTTTCGGCACGAAATTCGCTGCGGCGGTGAATCAGATAAACCTTGCTGCAAATCTTTGAAAGGTATATTGCATCCTGAACGGCCGTGTTTCCTCCGCCGATGACCGCAACGGCTTTATCCTTAAAAAACGCACCGTCGCAAACTGCGCAAAATGATATCCCGCTGCCGATAAATTTCTGTTCGCCCTCCGCACCGGGTAATCTGTGTTTAAGCCCGGTGGCAATAATGAGCGTTCGTCCCGTAAATTCCTGATAATCGGTTCGAACCGTCACTGTTTTGTCCGAATTTTCGCTGACAGCAACAACGGCACCCACTTCAATATCCGCACCGAGATTCATGACCTGTTCAACAAGCACTTCAACAAGCTCATTGCCGCTCATCGGGCGTGTGAACGGATAGTTTTCAACATGCGGCGAAAGCGTTATCTGCCCGCCGAATGATTCTTTTTCAATAAGAAGTACGGATTTTCCGGCGCGACGCGCATAAACCGCGGCTGTCAACCCGGCGGGTCCCGCACCTGCAATGATAATGTCATAAAGTTTTTGCTGCATTGGAAATTCCTCCGTTACATCAGTTTCTTCAGCGGTTCGAGCTCAAGTTTGTCGAAAGCCTTGAGCGCATTGTAAAGCTCCGCCGCAATAAGGCGCATTCCGCCCACGGAGTTGCTTTCGATATTGCAGGGCATGAGCGGATCATGCAGGCTGCGGCGAATAAGGAACCAGCCGTTTCCGTGCGTCTCGTCCGCATTCACGCGGACACCCTCGTAATTCGGCTGAACAATTTCAAATCCCGGAAGGTTTGAAAAATGCTTTTCCACAGTTTTAAGCACGGCGGCAGTGTAATCCGTCGTGTCGTCAAGCAGCACATTGAGCCGCGCTTCCGCGCTTTCGCAGGGCTCCTTAAGGTTTGCGATAAGTTCGTTCAAAGTCTTGCTTTCGCGCCGTGCTTCAACAAGCGCGACAAGCAGCTTTACAATTATGTACGCACCGTCATCAAGAAAATAGTTTTCGCGCAATGCACCGTGACCGCTGGTCTCCATAGCGAATATCGCATTTGCGAATATCGCATCAGCAAATATCGCATTCGCGAATTCGGCATCAGTTTCTTCCTTCGCTTTTTTTGCCGCTTCTTCCAAGGCAAGCAAGCGTTTCGCTTCGTTTATAACGTTGCGATAACCGCGCTTGAACCTGTGGTGACGGCAGCCGAGGGAGTTGATGAAATCCGTGAGTCCGGTTGATGTAATAGAATCCGTAACAACTGTTATCGGTCCGTACTGACGAACGAGAATCGCCGTCATAAGCGCAATCAGCCTGTTCCTGTCAAGCGCAATAACGCCGCCGTCGGAAGGGAGGACAGCGCCCGCTCTGTCAACATCAGTGTCGAAAATAATGCCGAAATCCGCACCCGTTTCCGCAACCGCATCGCATATGCTGCGCATTGCATCGGCATTTTCGGGATTGGGCTGATGATTCGGGAACCTTCCGTCCGGTTCAAGGAATCTGCTGCCGGTGATGTCCGCACCCAACGGTTCAAGCAGCCGTTCGGCAAAGAAACCTCCCGCACCGTTGCCTGCATCAACAACGATTTTAAGGCCGCTGAAAGGCTTTTCATCTTTTGTACAGCCGAGGGCGGAAAGAATTTTTGCTTTAAGCCCGTTTACATAGGGCGTCATAACGTCAACCGTTCCGCATTGGCCGCGGTGTGCGGCAATCGGAAACGCGGCTTTTTCGGCTGACGCAAGAATTGCTGCAATATCGGCTTTTTCAAGCCCGCCCGCAATTGCCGTGAAAAATTTCATACCGTTGCGTTCCATCGGCAAATGGCTTGCCGTGACCATTATTCCGGCATCAAAATGAAGTTCGTTCACGCAGCACATAAACATTGCCGGAGTGCTTGCAAGGCCGCCGTCATAAGCATTTGCACCGACGGAAGTGATGCCGTCCGCAAGCCAAAGAGTGAGCTGTCCGCCGCTCAGCCTTGAATCCCTGCCGATCGCAATGCGCAGCTCGGAAACAGGCTTATTTGCCCTGTCCGCAGCAAAAAGCGCAAATGCCGCGCCGATGCGCACAACACTGTTCTGCGTTAGATTCACGGGCTTTCCGCCCTTGATTTGAATCGCGACTCCGCGAATATCACTTCCGTTTTGAAGTTTTTTAAAGTCAGTCATGCCGTTCCTCACATTTCATTCGGACTGTTTTTGTTGCGGTACAGCAAACAGGGCAGCCGCAAAACCGCCCGTTTGCAAATTTCAAAAATCAAATAAGTTCTATCAGGCTTCGAAATAGTCGCCCCTGCGATAATCGTACAGCGCATTCACAAAGCCCTTGTCGATATTGTCAAGCACCTTGCCCGTGCCGATTGCAACGCAGGAAATGGGATCCTCCGCAACATAGCAGGGAACCTTCGTGTGTTCGGCAACGAATTTATCCATGCCGTAAAGCAGCGCGCCGCCGCCGGTGAGGCAAATGCCGTTTTCCGCAATGTCGCTTGCAAGCTCCGGCGGAGTTTTTTCAAAAAGGTTTCGAACCGTTTCAAGGATATTCTGAAGAGGTTCTTCAAGCGCATCGATCATTTCGTTCGAGCCGATTGTTATCGCCTGCGGCAGGCCGGAAATCAGGTTGCGGCCTTTGACGTCGATAAATACCTGTTCCTTGCGCGGATAAGCCGAGCCGATGCGAATCTTCATCTCCTCTGCGGTGCGCTCTCCGATAAGGAGGTTGTGCTTTTTGCGCATATAGCGAACGATGGATTCATCGAACCTGTCGCCCGCAACTTTTATTGACTCACTGAGAACCGAACCGCCGAGAGAGATTATCGCAACATCGGTTGTTCCGCCGCCGATATCAACAACCATGTTGCCGCGCGGCTGGGAAATGTCTATTCCCGCACCGATTGCGGCGGCGATGGGTTCTTCAATAAGGTAGGTATGGCGCGCGCCCGCCTCCTCGGTTGCCTCGATTACGGAACGCTTTTCGACTTCCGTAACACCGGACGGAACGCACACAACCACGCGGGGCTTAAAGAAAATGCGTGTGCCGACAACCTTTTTGAGGAAGTGGCGCAGCAGTCTTTCCGTAATGTCGAAATTGGAAATAACGCCGTCGCGAAGCGGACGTATCGCAACGATATTGCCCGGAGTCCTTCCGAGCATGCGGCGCGCTTCCTCACCGACAGCATAAATCTTGCCCGTTATTTTTTCAACCGCAACAACGGAGGGTTCACGCAGCACGATACCCTTGTTTTTTACATATACCAATACGCTGGAGGTACCGAGATCGATACCGACATCGTTGAATTCAAACATACCCATTATTTTTAACTCCTAACAAAACCCGAAGTCGGGGGAAGTTCATTGTAGTTACAGCTTTTCAGGGAGTTTTCACACCGTATATCGTTGCAAAACCGCCGAATGATATTTGAGTGCAAAAATACCCATATGCTATTATTTTAACATCAATCCGCGTTCCAATACAATAGTGAATGCGGCTTTTTTTAAAAAAAATTTAAACATTTTTCGATATAATCGGTAAGTATTGAAAATTCGGCGAATATGCTTTTGCAAGGGGTGCAAATCCTGCTTTCGATTTCGTCTTCCCCCTGTCTTAAACAGCTTGGAAAGGATGTTCATAATGATTTTCACCTTCAGACCCTGCAACAGGCGTGCACATTACAGAAAGCGCAGAGTTCCGCGCTTTGTCGTGTCGCTGCTGCTCTCACTGCTCTGCATAACCGCCGTTGCGGTGCTGCTGCTGCTTGCCCCGCAATGGGTGCTGATACTTATAATTGCTGTGCTGATGTTCTGCATCTGTTTTATTTCACGCTGAACTTCATCTGCATTTTTAAAGCTCTGTGCCGAATACTCGGCAGCCTGCGGAACGCAGGAACCCGACTGTTGGTATTGAACAATTAACAAACGGTTTACAGCTGTTTCCCCGTTCCAGAGCCAAAAAGAGCGGAAACACGGCTTCCGTCGTGTTTCCGCTCCGCCATTCTGCCGGGTCGAAAAAGCAGCCCGGCAGAATGTATTTGCTTAAGGCCGTCCGGAGTGTTCCGAATAACCTGCTTTTCCGACAAAAGTCGGAATTTACTTTGCTTCCTGAAGCATGTTAAGAAATGCTGCTTTGGGCGCAACGCCCATTTGCTTTTGAATCGCCTCGCCGTTCCTGAACAGGATTACGGTCGGAATGCTTGCAATACCGAAACGCTTTGCAAGTTCCGGCTGTTCGTCAACGTTAACCTTGCCGACGCGATAGCTTCCGTTGCTTTCGTTCGCAAGCTGTTGGATAACGCCCGAAAGCATCCTGCACGGGCCGCACCATGCAGCCCAGAAGTCAACGAGTATCGGAGTCGATTTGCCGATCTCGGCATCAAAGTTATCAAGAGTGAGTTCAAGTTCCATTGCAAAAAGCTCCTTTCGATTTATAAAGTTCTCTGTTTGCGAGCTCTTGATTCATGGCCGGCTGCAATTCGGCAAATAAATTTAACAGGCAACACAAATCAATACCCGCTGTTTTCACTTCGGCCGTCCGTGCGCCGCACAGGAACGGCACCCGCATTCAACGGCATAAGCAGTGACCGTTGTTCGGCATCAATTAACAGCGCATTTATCGATTCCAAACGAAATCGTGCGCTTTTTCTTCACCGCGCAGCACGCGCAGACCGCCCGCCGCAAGCGCTTCCATTTCGAATTCGCCCGCCATGACTTCCATCGGAGCGATCCACTCAACGTGGGGGCGAATCATGTCCATCAGCATCCTGCTGTTGGCAAGCCCGCCGGTAATAACGATCCTGTCAACCTTGCCGCAGACAACGCTCGCAAGATCCGCAATGCCCTTTGCGTGGCCGCGTGCCATTGCATCGTAAACAAGGCGTGCGTGTTCATCGCCCGATTTGATCATGCGCTCAACCTCGATTGCATCGCTTGTTCCGAGCAGAGCCGACAGGCCGGACTTTCCGCGTATATAGCGGCTCATCTCAGCCTTTGTGTATTTTCCGCTGTAGCAAAGCATTGCAAGCTCCATCGCCTGAATTTTGCCGCAGCGTTCGGGTGCGAACCCGGCATCGTCATCGCTGTAGCAATCGATGCAGCGTCCTTTATGAACGAGCCATGTGGAGCAGCCGCCGCCGATATGGTCAACAATTATCGTGCAGTCTTCGAGTTTTTTGCCGAGAATCTCTTCGGCGCATTTTCTCGCCATTGCGCGGCTGTTGAGCACATGCCCGCGGCTTGCCTTTGAAATTTCGGGCATACCGGTGATTCTTGCAACATCCTCAAGCTCATCCACGGCAACGGGGTCATAGACCATTGCGGGAATGCCGAGGGGACGCGCAATTGCATCCGCAAGCACGCACGCAAGGTTTGAAATATGAACGTTTACCTTCGCTGCATAGAAATAGTCGATCATATCCTTGTTGACATTGAATGCACCGGAAGGTACGGGGGGCAGCAGCCCGCCGCGCGCCATAACACAGGTGAGGGTGGACTTGTCGATTCCCGCAGCTTCAAGAGCGGCATTGATGTGCTCCATGCGGTAATCAAACTGATCCATGACCCACGAAAACGCCTTAACTTCATCCAGCGGGTGACGTATCGTCTGAGCCATTATCTGTTTATCGTCGTCAAAAACCGCGATTTTCGTTGAAGTTGAACCAGGGTTGATAACGAGGATTCTTTCAGCTTTTTTGTTCTCCATAGATGTTTCCGTAATTTAAGCGATTACCGAGACTCAGCCGACAAAGCCCGCGCCCATTGCGAGAGAGTAATACTTTTCTTCCGCACTGGAACCGCGGCTGGTGAGCACGATGGGAACCTTGCAGCCCATAACGATGCCGGCCATTCTGCCGCCGCAAGTGTAGGTCAGACACTTGCCGAGGACATTGCCGACAACAATTTCGGGAACGAGAAGAATGTCAAAATCGCCGCAGCAGGGGCAGGCGGTGTAGCCCTTTACGGCGGAAAGCTCGGGAACCATTGCAAGGTCATAGCTGATGGGGCCTTCAACATAGCATTCGCCGAGTTCGCCCGCAAGGCTCATGCGCTTAAGCTCTGCACCGTCAACGGTTTCCTGCATTTTGGGGTTGACAGTTTCGATTGCGCAAAGCGCAGCAACGTTGGGCTTCTCAACTCCGATTTTGTGGAAGAACCGAACGGCGTTCTTAACGATGCCGACTTTCTTTTCAAGGTCGGGATAGGTGCACATGCCTCCGTCGGTAACACCGAGGAGCTTATGATAGCCGGGCACTTCAAACAGCATGACGTGACTCATGAGGGAACCGGTGCGCAGATCCGCGTCGGGTGAAAGAACGCCCTTGAGCAGATTGCCCGTCATGATCTTGCCCTTCATGAGGAAATCCGCCTTGCCCGCATGAATGAGCTTCGCGGCACATACGCTGGGGTGCATACCCTCGGGAACAACTTCGATTGCGAAATCATCGGGATTCTTGCCGAGAGAAACGAGAAGAGCCTTCAGTTCGTCGAGCTTGTCCGCCTCAACAACGAGTACGGCGTCCACAAGATCGCTTGCGTGAATAACGGCTTCAAGTGCGTGTGCGTCATTTGCGCAAACGAGTGCAACTGTTGATTTTTTGCCGGATTTAACCTTGGCAACGAGTTCGTCAAAAGTTTTAACGGTCATATTATGCCTCCGTTTTTTTGTTTGGTTCATGCCGAATTGCATCGGCACTGTTTTTCAGGTTTATTTTACTATCTTTTTGACCAATGCGCAATAGACAGGCGGCGCATTTTGCGGATATATCCGAAATTGCGCCGCCTTTGCGGTTCGGTATTGATTTTATGTTCGGTTTTCTTTCGGAACCGAACGGCGAATTCTTATGTTTTTCAGCCTGCGGCTGCCGTAATGCGGCTGTTTTTTGTTTCCGCATCCCGCATATGCTCCGCAGGTGCGTTTCCGCACGGCAGCGAAATGAAAACCTCAAACTCCCCCTTCTGAACATTCGGAACGAACTCCCCGCCGTTTTCGCGGCAGATTCGCTTCATGTTGCCCATTCCGTAGCCATGGTTCCCGACAGCGCGCTTCGCACTCTGCATAAATGCCATTGCAACAGTCTGCTTCGCCTCGCAGCGGTTGCGCACGGTAATTTCAAGCGCACACTCCGTCTGTCGAATCCGAATGAAGATCTTTTTGGGTTCCCCGTCCAAAAGCCTTTGCGTACCCTCAATCGCGTTGTCGAGTGCGTTTGCAAGCAGTGCGCAAAGCTCCGCATCGGATATTTTGACGGCCTCCGCATTGAGTTTTTCGGTTTCATAATCCGCTTCAATGCCCGCTTTCTTCATGGCATCGATTTTCGCCCACATGATTTCGTCAATAACACTAACGCCGGAAAGCGGGATTTCAACACGATTCTGTTTCATTATATATGTGATTTTTTCTATGAATTCTTTAATTTCCTCCCGTTTTCCTTCGGCATTCAGCTTCCGCAGTCTGCGGATGTTTGCACGCATATTCTGCTCGATGCGGTGAACATCTTCCGCATGGCTTGCCTGCTGAACACCAAGCTGCAATTCGAACTGTGCTCTTCTTGCTTCTTCTTCGTTTTCAGCCATTTGTTTTTGCGCAACGGAGATCTTTGAAAGGAAGCGGAACTGAAAACCTATACTCAGTATTGTAAGCAGCGCAAACGGTATCAGCAATGCCGAAACCGTGCTCACGAGAGGAACGATGTTGAATGCGATCAACAGGAACAGTATCATCAGCACTGCGGACAAAATCGGCAGAAGAGAAAGCTTCAGTTTCTGAACACCCGTGATGCTTCCGAACCACATGTTCGGAACACGGCGCATTGCAAGCCCCGCTGCAACAACCGGCATGGAAATGAACACGGAAACAACATGCTGAACCAAACCGTGAGCACGGATATACTCCGACGGATCCATACCCGCTGCAATAAATGCACGGGACATGATGAACTCTCCGCCCAACATGATAACAGAGTGAGTAACCGCCATGAGCAGCTTTTTAAGGAAGCTGCCTTCATACAGCAGTTCAAACAGAACGATATAGCCGACGGCTTTGATGCATATTACGGAAAACTTCCCGACTTCGTTCATACCCGACGGAAGCAGCGCAAATCCGCACAGCATCAGCGTGAATGCAAGCCATTGAACCGTAAAGATTTTCGGCTTGCGTCCCGTTTTGAAAACATCTCTGCGGCTCAGCAGGGAGGTTGCGTAATAGTCAACCGTCCATGCAGCAACCGCGTTTAAAAGACAGGAAACGATAATCCCGAGCACTGTTGAAAGGTTCATACATTTTCCTCCGTTTTGGTGCTGGCGGTGTTATTGCCGGCATTCTCGGACTTTTTGCCGGTGTCGGAACCTATATATGACGAAAATCTTTCAATCGGAATGCATACTGTTCGTCCGTATTCCGCAATGCTGCTGTCCGTTTCGACCTTGATCTTCGATTCAATATCATTGAGCACCGCATCGATGCGCTCGCCGTCGCCCTGTTCGTTCAGCATATGTATCATCAGCAGCAGGTTTTTCATGTCGTGTTCAAGCCGACGCACATCATCGCCGTGACGTACCGTTTCCTGCACTTTTTCAAGTTCGAACTGCGCTTCCTGCGCGGATGCCGCCGCTGCCCTTGCATGCTGCTGCGTTTTCAGCATTTCCGAAAAAATATCCAATTGGAACGTGATTCCGACCGCAAGCGCCGAAATGAGCACAAGCGCAACGCAGCCGACCGGCAATCCCGGCGAAATGAAACTGTATTCAAGCAGGCAGAAAACGATCACTGCCGCACCGGCAGCTATCGGCAGAGCAGAAAGTTTTTGCAGCTGTTTTGACAAGAGGCTCTTCGTCGGGAATTCTCTTATTCTGTGTGCAATAAAGCCGACAATAAACACAAGCAGTGACGAAAGCAGATCGCACATCAGAACCCAGAAGCTGAATTTGATGTACAGCAGCTCGATCGGAATTCCGAGTGCGTAAATTGCATTCAGGCTCAGGAATTCGCCTATGAACAGCGTGAAAAAATGAGCAGCTCCCATCAAAACGCGCAGAGCGAACTTTCCTTTATACATGAATATGACAATCGCAAACTGCATAACAAGCTTATACACGGTTGTGTATGCCGTGTTCTCGTGCGACAGAAACAGGAATGTTGTCACAAGAGTCAGTATGTATGCCAGCCGCTGAAAATTAAATAACGGAATTTTTTTCTTTGGAACAAACCGCCGTCCAAGTACGGATGTCATCATATAGTCCGCACCGAATGCATATATGACCACCAGCAGAAGCTCGCAGATTTTATAAAAAGTTACCGAACTCACAGCCTTCCTCCCCCGTTCTTCGCCCTGTTGTATGCAGTCACGGCCTGCGCCGCATAATTGCGGGATACGGGCAGTTTCATTTCGTTGTTTGCAGCAAATTCTCCGTTCCCGCAGTGAACATCCTCCGCACACGAATCCGCAGGACCGATGCAAGTCCGAAATTTCTCAATCGGAATGCATGCGCCATGTTCCTTTTCTTGAATGCCGCCGTCCGCTTCGGCCTTTATTTCTGTTTCAATTCTGTCGATCACTGCATCTATACGTCCACTGTCGCCCCGCTCGTTAAGCATATGGACAAGCAGCAGCAGATTCTTCATATCGTGCTCAAGTCGTTGTACGTCTTCACCGTGGCGTACCGCTCTGCCCTCACCT